>CALWNP010000026.1 GCA_944382835.1 uncultured Gemmiger sp. | reverse complement strand
TTGCGGATGGCCGCCACATGGCCGCGGGCCAGGTCCACCACATGGATGTAGTCCCGCACGCCGGTGCCGTCGGGGGTGGGATAGTCATTGCCGAAGACATGGACCTTCTCCAGCTTGCCCACCGCCACCTTGGCGATGTAGGGCACCAGGTTGTTGGGGATACCGTTGGGGTCCTCGCCGATCAGGCCGGAGGGATGGGCACCGATGGGGTTGAAGTAGCGCAGCAGCGCCACATTCAGCTCGGGGTCCGCCTTGCAGCAGTCGGTGAGGATGCGCTCGGTGAAGACCTTGGTGGTGCCGTAGGGGTTGGTGGTGCCGCCCACCGGGAAGTCCTCGGTGATGGGCACGCTGGCAGGGTCACCGTAGACGGTGGCCGAGGAGGAGAAGATGATGTTGTGGCAGTTGTGCCGGCGCATCACGTCCAGGATGTTCAGGGTGCAGGCCAGGTTGTTGGAGTAGTACTCGATGGGCTTGGAGACGCTCTCCCCCACCGCCTTGTAGGCGGCGAACTGGATGACACAGTCGATGTCGGGGTTGGCCTGGAAGATGGCCTCCACGGCCTTCTTGTCGGTCATATCGGCCTCCACAAAGCGGAAGTCCTTGCCGGTGATCTGTTTGACCCGGGCCAGGGCCTCGGGGCAGGAGTTGTAGTAGTTGTCCGCCACCACGATGTCGTAACCCGCCTGCAGCAGTTCAACACAGGTATGGCTGCCGATGTAACCGGCGCCGCCACTGACCAAAATTGCCATAGTGAACACTCCTTTTGCACGGTATATACATTTTGGGGGAAGATAGTTCCCCGTTCCGACAGCTTTATTGTATACCCCCACGGCGCAGCGTGAGAATAGACGTTTTTTCGTGCCGCATAGCTATTTGTTGCACAAATGCAGCGGCTGCGGTTTTTTGCGGTAGGCGCTGGGGGTCTGGCCGGTGACCTCCTTGAACCGGTGGGCAAAGTAGGCCCCCGAGCTGTAATGCATCCGCTGGGCCACCTGGCCGGGGGTGTAGCCCTGGGCCAGCAGGGTTCCGGCGTGCTCCAGCCGCATCATGCCGAAATATTCCATCGGCCCCATCTTGGTGCGGGCCCGGAAGGCGTTCTGCAGCTGGACCCGGCCGCACTCGTTTTCGGTGCAGATCTCCTCCAGCCGCAGCTCCCGCTCGATGTGGTGGGCAAAGTACTGCCGCACCGCCTCCACCAGGGATGCCTGGTCCTGTTCCATCCGGGCGCGGGGGGAGGGTTTGTGGGGGCGGCGCAGCCGCCGGGTGAGCATGATGAGCAGCCAGATCAGCTGGACCCCCATGAGCTGCTGGGCGCCGAAGGGGGCGTCCTGCCGCAGGGCTGCCGGCTGGTCGGGCTGGTCGGGGGCCTCGAAGACCTCCTCCACACTGGCGCTCAGCGCCCGCAGGCAGGCCTTTTCCCCCGCGTTGGCCACCAGGCTGCGGCCCCGGAAGAGGTCCATGGCAGCACCGTCACACCGGAACTCGATGCGCAGCACCTCCGGCGGGACCTCGCTCACCGCCCGCATGGCATGCCGCTCGTTGGGCTGGTGAAAGAGCAGTCCGCCCCGGCGCACCGTAATCCAATGGGTGTCGCACTGCTCCTCAATGACCCCGCTGCGCAGATAGACCAGCTGCCAGGCCTCGCTGGTGCGGGCGGGCAGGGTCTCGCCGGTGCGCCATTCGGTGAGGGAGGCGCAGACCAGCTCGGTGAGCCGGAAGGGAACATTTTCCCGCGACACACCGTCACTCATACCGCCACCTCCTGACGCAGATCGCTTTCCTCCACAGCTTCCTCAGCAAAGGTGCCGGGCGGATTGCCGCCCACGTCGGGCCAGCTTTCCAGCCCCGCAAAGCCGCTGCAAAGCCCCAGGCGGTAGGCCGTCAGGGGGCACAGCTGCTGGGGAATCTCGTCCCAGCTCATGCTGCCGTCGGGGTTGTAGGTGTCGTACATGATGGCATCGGGCCAGTGCAGCGCCACATACCGGGAGAGCATGGGGGTGACATAGTAATCGCTGCTGCCCTCGTAGAGATCCGGCGCCCCGTACTGGTGCAGCAGCTCATGGGCGTAGACCGCCGGGGTTTCGGGGGCGTCGGTGTAGGCATCCCCCGCATAGAGGATGCTGTACTCGTAATAGTTGGCGCTGCCGTCCTCCAGATAGTGCACAATGCTGTAAGAGGAGCCGGACACCGGCAGAAAGAAGAGAAAAGCCACGCTGGAGGTGTTGTACTTTTGATGCAGCGCCCGGCTGTCCAGGCTGCGGCAGAGGGCGGAAATCCGGGCATAGAGGGCTTCGGATTCCTCCCCGTCCACCCCGCCCACAAAGCTGCCGTCGAAGGTTTCGCGGTAAAACAAACCGCTGTCCTCGGTGCCGTCGTCGTGGTAGAGGGTAGTGCTCATGCCGTAGCGGGCGGCCTGCCCATCAATCCAGTCCACCGCCAGGTCCAGTTTGGCCCGGGTCTCGGCGATGGAGGCCTCGTCCCAGGCGGTGCCGTCGGTGGAATCCAGATAGACGCTGACCACCGCGGTGGGCCAGGCGATGAGCCCGGCACTGCCGTAGGCTTTCTGCTCTTCGGTGCGCTGCTGGTCCTGGGTGTTGTCGAGAATATGGGGGATGGCGGTGGAGGACCGTCCGGAGTCAATCTCGGGGATGACAGCGGAGAACTCCCGCCGGCCGGCCACACAGCCCGCCAGCAGCAGCCCCACCGCCGCGGCGGCCAGCCATCCCAGCGCCCGGCGCCGGATCATGCCTGGGCCGGCTGGGGCAGATGCAGAACCGGCTTGCCCGCCTCGGCATCCAGGGTCACGGTGCTGCCGCTGGGCAGCTTGCCCTCGATCATCGCCTCGGCCACCGGGTCCTCCACCTCTTTGCGGATGGTGCGGCGCAGTTCCCGGGCACCAAACCGGGTGGAGGTCTCGGCCACCACGGCGGTGAGGGCCGCCGGGGTGTATTCCAGGGTCACCCCGCGGGTGGCCATGCCGGGCTTGTATTCGTCCAGCATCAGGGCGGCGATCTTTTCCAGATCGGCCTGGGCCAGCGGGTGGAAGACAATGACCTCATCCACACGGCCCAGGAACTCGGGGCGCAGGAACTCCTGCAGCGCCTTCATGCTCTTTTCCCGGCTGGCCTGTTCCTCGGTGCGGTTGAAGCCGGTCAGCCCCACCCGGTCGGTGGAGCCGGCATTGGAGGTCATGCAGATGACGGTGTTGGAAAAGTCCACCGTGCGGCCCTGGGCGTCGTTGATCTTGCCCTCGTCCAGAATCTGGAGCAGAATGTTCATCACATCGGGGTGGGCCTTCTCGATCTCATCAAAGAGGACCACGCTGTAGGGATGGCGGCGGACTTTCTCGGTGAGCTGGCCGGCCTCGTCGTAGCCCACGTAGCCCGGAGGGGACCCGATGAGGCGGGAGACCGCGTACTTTTCCATATACTCGCTCATGTCAATGGAGATCAGCGGATCCACCGTGTCAAAGAGCTGTTTGGCCAGCTGTTTGACCAGCTCGGTCTTACCCACGCCGGTGGGGCCCACAAAGATGAAGCTGGCAGGGCGATGCCGGCCGGACAGATCCGCCCGGGCCCGCTTGACCGCCTGGGCCACGCTGTGCACCGCCTCGTCCTGGCCGATGATCTTGGCCTTGAGGGCGTCTTCCAGCCCCATGAGGCGGCCGTACTCGCTCTCCTTGATCTTGACGGCGGGGATGCCGGTCCAGAGCTCGATGACCTGGGCCACATCGTCCATGGTCACCTGGATGTCGGCCACCTGCAGCTCCAGCGCCGGCAGGCGTTCCCGCAGCCGGGCCAGCTCGGTCTTGACCTTGGCCAGCTCCTCGTAGTCCACCGCGCCGTCCCCCTGGTTGTCGGGGTCGGGGTTTTCCAGATCATGCTCCTGGTTTTCCAGGTCGGCCACCTGGCGCTGCAGCTGGAAATACTCGGTGATTTCGGGGTGGCGCAGGTTGCAGCAGGCGCAGGATTCGTCCAGCAGGTCGATGGCCTTGTCGGGCAGATAGCGGTCGGTGATGTACCGCTCGGACAGCTGGACCACACTGGTCACGATGGGATCGGCCACCCGGACGCAGTGGTGCTTTTCGTAGTAGACCCGGATGCCCTTGAGCACCTCGATGGTGTCGTTGATGTTGGGCTCCTCCACCTTGACCGGCTGGAACCGGCGCTCCAGGGCAGAGTCCTTCTCGATATATTTGCGGTATTCGGCAAAGGTGGTGGCGCCGATGACCTGCACCTGCCCCCGGGAGAGGGCGGGTTTCATGATGTTGGCGGCGTTCATCGCCCCGTCGGAATCGCCGGCCCCCACAATGTTGTGGATCTCGTCGATGAAGAGGATGACGTTGCCGGCGCTCTTGACCTCGCTGATCAGCCCCTTGACCCGCTGCTCGAACTGGCCGCGGAACTGGGTGCCGGCCACCAGAGCGGTCAGGTCCAGCAGATAGATCTCCTTGTCCTGCAGGCGGGCCGGGACCTTGCCCTCGGCGATGCGCTGGGCGATGCCCTCGGCGATGGCCGTCTTGCCCACGCCGGCTTCACCGATCAGACAGGGGTTGTTCTTCTGGCGGCGGCAGAGGATCTGGATGGTGCGGTAGATCTCCCGGTCCCGGCCGATGATCCGGTCTGTCTTGCCCTCCTTGGCCTTTTTGGTCAGGTTCTCGCAGTAGTTGTCCAGGTACTTGCGCTTGGGGGCCTTGTCTTTCTTGCCGCGGCCGTTCTTTTTCTCCTCGGCCGGGGCGGTCCCGCCGATGCCGAAGGGGAAGGCCGGGCTGCCGCCGGGGACAAAGTCCTCCTGGTCGGCCTCGTCGCCGTCGGAATCGGTGGGCACCAGCCCACCCTGGGCGGCTTCCTCCAGGAAGCTGCTCATCCGTTCCTCCATGTTTTCCAGGTCCTGGTCACTCATCCCGAACCGCTGCATCAAATCGTCCACCGGTTTGATGTGCAGGGCCTTGGCGCAGGTCAGGCAGTAGCCTTCCTGGATGGGTTTCCCGTTTTCCATGCGTTGTATAAAAACGACCGCCGTTCTCTTTTTGCAGCGGACACATAGCATAATCATTCACCTCACTGTATCGCAGGGCTTTGCCCTGTTTCTCTATTATCCCATTCCGGGGCGGTATTTGGCAAGGGCAGCGGCGTAATGTTCAGACATTGTTCATAGCCGCACCCTCGTTAGTGTGCCAAAAATGGGTTGGCTGTTGCAAGAATCGGGTAGAAAAAGCTGCCATCCAGCACCCCCTGGTTGAGGAAGGAGAGGGAGCCGTTGGTCAGGTTGGCCACCAGCCAGAGGGCGATGCTCAGCAGCCAGCAGTCCACCAGGCCAATGACAAAGCCGAAGGCAAAGCCCAGCATCTGGTTCAGCGAGCCCAGCAGCGGCAGATCGTTGAAGCTGCGCAGCAGGTGGACCAGAACCGAAAAGACCAGCTTGATGACCACACAGGCCACCAAAAAGATCACCGCCTGGACCAGGGGCAGCAGCAGCGGCTCCAGCGCCGTGATGACCCGGGGGGCAATGTCTCCGGTGGCATCCTGGGCCAGCTGGGCCAGGGCGGTGCGAATGCTCTCGGGCAGCATTTCCAGCCCCGCGATGGCGGCGGCAAAGTCCCCGCCCGACTGGGCGATGGCCTCATTCACCTTTTCCCCGATGCTGGCCCCCAGAAAGTTGGTGTAGAGGGGCACCGACCAGGCGCGGGCGGCCCAGATGGCGCCGAAGACCCCCACCAGGGACCCCACCAGCCCCGCGACCCCCGCCAGCAGGCCGTTGCTTTTGCCCCGGAAGGCAACAAACAGTACCACGGCCAGGAAGATCAGGTCGTAGATAATACCAGTTGTAATAGTCATGAAAAATATTCCTCCATGTATTATGCCGTACCCCGGATCAGGGTGCGGTCAAAACACGGGCGTAACCGCCCGCGAAGACGAGGGTTTGGGCTGCATCCAGCACGGTGGTGGGGCGGGCATCCAGCGTCTGCTGCCAGCGCTGGACCCCGTCAAAGCCGTAGCACTCCACCACGGTGCCCGAGAGCAGATAGACCTCGGTCTGGGTGCAGCAGACGGTCTCGGCCTGGCCCGCCGGGATGATGGCCAGCGGGGTGAGGTTCTCGTCCAGGGTGACCAGGTTGTTGCCGCCCCGCACCGAGAGCAGCAGCGCCAAACTGCTGCCCTTGGCCGAAACGCTCTGCAGTGCCGCGCCGTCGTAGTCGTAGCGGGCCAGCTCGGCGCCGGTGGATGGGTCGACGAGGGCCAGGTAATCGTCAAAGACCGCCAGCAGTTTGCGGCTGCTGATCCATTCCAGGCTGACCACCATGCTGCCGGTGTCGGCGGTGTAGGTGGCGGTGACCCCCTCGGTGGCGGTATCCATCAGGTAGAGGGTGGTGGCCAGCTGGCCGTCCCGGGCGGCGATGGTGCCCACCGCAAAGCGGTGGTTGTCGCTGGCGAACTGCAGCGCCACCGGGGTGCCTTCGGCCTGGGTCAGATACCAGCTGTAAATATCCCGGAAGGCGGGGTCGTAGATCTGCACCTCGGCGGTGTAGCGCTCCGACTCGGTGACGATGGCCAGGGTGCCGTTGTTGGCGATGGAGCAGAGCATGATGGCGTTGCTGAGCTTCTGGTTGTAGAGGTCCCGGGTGCGGCTGCCCACCGTAAGCTCGGTACCGCCCCGGTTGTAGACCACAAACCGGGTGTTGCCCACCGCCAGAGCGGGCCGGGCGTAGCCGGGCTGAATGCTGCGCACCTTGACCCCATAGGCCGAGTAGACCGCCACATCCTTGCTGTCCATGACCACAAAGCCGCCGGCCAGCTCCTCCACCTGGAGGGGTTCCTGGATGCCGGTGTTCACCGGCCAGCCCCCGCCGGTCTGGTTGATGGAGAGGTAGACGCTGTCGGCCACATCCGACAGCATGGCCAGCGAGTTGCCCAGCACCCCGGTGAAGCCGGCAAAAATCAGGGCGGCCACCAGCACCACCGCCGTCCAGAAAATCCGGCGGCGGCGCTGCCGGCGGCGGATCAGCTCGCTCACCGGCCGCAGATTGCTGCGGGGTTCCGGCGGGGTTTCGGTCTGGCGGCGGGAGGGCGGGGGGTCCGCCGACCGCCGCACCCGCTTGGGCACCCGGACCCCCGGGGCGTTGTCCCGGGTGCCCAGCGTGGCCCCTTCGGGCAGGGAGCCGCCCTGTTCCCGCCGCAGCATCCGCTGCTGGCGTTCCCGGCGTTCTCGTTCTTCACGGTTCAAGGCGGTACCTCCTGGGGTCAGATTCAAAAGGACCGGCGCTCAGGGCCGGTCGGGGTCGGACGGGAGATCGGGGTAGGCCACATCCACCAAAAACAAGCCCCGGGCGGGCAGGGTGGGCCCGGCCCGGCGGCGGTCCCGGCTTTCCAGCAGGGCGGGGATGGCGGCGGGGTCCAGTTTGCCCCGACCGGCCTCCACCAGGGTGCCGGCCAGAATCCGCACCATGTTGTACAGATAGCCGTCGGCCTCCACCGTGATGGTGATGATCTTGCCCTGCCGTTCCACCCGGCATCCGGTGATGGTGCGCACCGTGTCCCCGTGGGCTGCCGCCGAGGACCCCGCAGCGCAGAGGGCGGCGAAATCATGCCGCCCCACAAACCGGTCGGCTGCCGCCTGCATCGCCGCCAGATCCAGCGGGCCGGCGATGCGGCAGCAGGTTTCCAGGTCAAAGGGGTCGTCGATGCGGTCGTTGCGGATGCGGTAGCAGTAGGTCTTGGTGTGGGCGGCGTACCGGGCGTGAAAGTCCTCGGGCACCTGCTGGGCGCCGAAAGCTCGCAGGTCGTCGGGCAGCCGGGCGTTGAGGGCGGGCACCAGCTTTTGCAGCGGTACCCTTCCATCATACCGGAAACTGAGCGCGAAACGCTGCGCATGAACGCCGGAATCGGTGCGGGAACAGCCTTTTACGTCGGGACGGCAGCCCAGCGCCGCCTCCATGGCGTCCTGGAGCACGGCGCAGACGGTGCGGCCGTTGGGCTGGACCTGAAACCCCGCAAAATGGGTGCCCTTGTAGCGGATCCAGAGCAGAATGTTCATGGGCGCCCTCCCCGATCAGAGAAACCGGGTGGCCACAATCACCGCCAGCATGGCGGCCATGGCCAGGGCGCACAGCCCGTCCTGCCGGGTGAACCGCAGTACCTTGAGCCGGGTACGGCCCTGGCCGCCGTGGTAGCAGCGGCACTCCATGGCCATGGCCAGCTCGTCGGCCCGGCGGAAGGCGCTGATGAAGAGCGGGATCAGGATGGGGATCAGGGCGTGGATCCGCTCGGTGAATTTGCCGTTGTCCAGCTTGGCGCCCCGGGCCTTCTGGGCGTTCATGATCTTTTCGGTCTCCTCGATGAGGGTGGGGATGAACCGCAGGGCAATGGTCATCATCATGGCCAGCTCATGCACCGGAAAATGGACCTTTTCCAGCGGGCGGAGCAGGCTTTCGATGGCGTCGGTCAGCACAATGGGGCTGGTGGTGTAGGTGAGCAGGCTGGTGCCGGCAATGAGGGCGATGACCCGCACCGACATGAGGATGGCATAGCGGATGCCCTCGGCGTAGATGGAGAGCAGCCACCAGTGGAAGAGGGGCTCCCCTTCCCCGCCCATGAAAAAGAGGTTGAGCACCGCGGTGAAGATCACGATGGGCACAATGGGCTTGAGGCTTTTGAGGATGAGCCGGTAGGGGATCTTGGCCAGGCTGTACAGCAGAGCCAGCAGCGCCAGCGAGAGCAGGATGCCCAGGGGGTTGGAGGCCACAAAGAGCACCACAATGTAGGCGATGGTCATGACGATCTTGAGCCGGGGATCACACCGGTGCAAAATCGAGTTGCCGGGGAAATGCTGGCCGATGGTGATGTCACGAAGCATGGACGCCGCCTCCTTCCAACGGGATGGGATGTTCGGGATGCCGGGCGTTCCAGGCCTTGAGGATGGTCTTGACCGCATAGGGGGTGGTGTAGACATCGGTGGGGATGTCCAGCCCCATCTGCCGCAGCTTGAGGAAGATCTGGGTGACCTGGGGCACCGAGAGGCCCAGCTCCAACAGTTCCGGCGCCCGGGCAAAGATCCGCTCCACCGTGTCGTACATGGCCACCTTGGCGTGGCTCATGACCAGGACCCGGTTGGCGTAGCGGGCGATGTCCTCCATGGAATGGCTGACCAGCACCACCGTGATGCCGGTCTTCTCGTGGTAGTCCCGGATCTGGGAGAGGATGGTGTCCCGTCCCGCCGGGTCCAGGCCGGCGGCGGGTTCGTCCAGCACCAGGATGCGGGGCCGCATGGCCATGACACCGGCGATGGCCACCCGGCGCTTCTGCCCGCCCGAGAGCTCGAAGGGGCTGCGCGCCAGCAGGTCGGGGCCGAGGCCGGTGAAGGCCGCGGCCTCCTGGACCCGGCGCTGGACCTCGGCCTCGTCCAGCCCCATGTTGCGGGGGCCGTAGGCGATGTCCTTGGCGCAGGTTTCCTCAAACAACTGATATTCGGGGTACTGGAACACCAGACCCACCAGGAACCGGAAGGACCGCAAGTCCTCGCCGGACGACCACATGTCCCGGCCGTCCACCAGGATCCGGCCCGAGGTGGGCCGGTTGAGGCCGTTGAAATGGCTGATGAGGGTGGATTTTCCGCTGCCGGTGGAGCCGATCACCCCCACGAAGTCCCCCTCCTCGATGGAGAAGCTGACATCGTCCAGGGCGGCGGTCTCATCCGGCATGCCGGGGTTGTAGACATAGCGCAGGTGTTCTGCGCGGATAATCTCTGACACAGCGTCTTCCTTCCCGCCGGATACCGCCCCCGGGTGGGGTGCCGTTCCGGCCAATCATGGGATTTTTACTTGATCTTCCTGCTCAGGCCGGGCTGCCCTGCAGCAGCTGGAACAGGGCCTCGGCACAGGCTTCGGGGGTGATGACATTCTCCGGCATGGGCAGGCCGGCGGCCACCAGCTGGTCCCGCAGCTCGGCGGCCTGGGGCACATCCAGGTGGTAGGATTTCAGCCGCTCGGTCTGGCTGAAGACCTCCTCGGGGGTGCCCTCCATGACGATCTTGCCCTGGTTCATCACCAGCACCCGGTCGGCCTGGGCGGCCTCCTCCATATAGTGGGTGATGGAGACGATGGAGATGCCCGCCGCCCGCAGGGTGCGGATGGTCTGCATGACCTGGGCACGGCCCCGGGGGTCCAGCATGGCGGTGGCCTCGTCCAGCACCAGGCAGTCGGGGCGCATGGCAATGACCCCGGCGATGGCCACCCGCTGTTTCTGGCCGCCCGACAGCTTGTAGGGGGCCTTGTCCTTCTTGTCGTAGATGCCGGCCATCTTCATTGCCTCGTCGATCCGGGTGCGGATCTCGGGGGTGGGCACCCCCAGGTTTTCCAGGGCGAAGGCCACATCCTCCTCCACAATGGTGGCGACGATCTGGTTGTCGGGGTTCTGGAAGACCATCCCCACCTTCTGGCGGATGTCATAGAGGTGGTCTTCCTCCCGGGTGTCCATCCCCTCCACCAGCACGGTGCCGGTTTCGGGCAGCAGAATGGCGTTGAGGTGCTTGGCCAGGGTGGATTTGCCGCAGCCGTTGGCCCCCAGCACCGCGACAAACTCCCCCCGGTGAACCTCCATGCTCACCCCGTTCACCGCGTAGGTCGGCTGCTCGGGGTCGTAGCGGAAATGCAGGTCCCGGACCTGCAGCATCGGTTTGGTGTTCATGCTTCTTCCTCCTGCCAGAGGGCGGTGGCGCCGCAGGGCACCACGCCGCCGGTGGCCGAGACCGGCAGCCCGATCTCATCACAGGTGGTCTGCCCGCCCAGACGGGGGCAGAGGGTGGTTTTGAGGATGTACTCCATCACCGCGGGGCTCAGACCTTCGGTGTAGCTGTTGATGGCAAAGAAGAGGGGGTGGTCGCTGAGGACCCCGGCGCAGAGGGTGATCAGGTCGTAGACGTTGTCCTCCAGCTTCCAGATCTCCCCGCCGGGGCCCCGGCCGTAGCTGGGCGGGTCCATGATGACGGCGTCGTAAAGGTTGCCCCGGCGGATCTCCCGGGCCACAAACTTGGCGCAGTCGTCCACAATCCAGCGGCAGGGCCGGTCGGCCAGATGGCTGGCGGCGGCGTTCTCCCGCGCCCAGGCCACCATCCCCTTGCTGGCGTCCACATGGGTCACCGAGGCTCCGGCGGCCAGGCAGGCCAGGGTGGCGCCGCCGGTGTAGCCGAAGAGGTTGAGCACCCGGATGGGGCGGCCGGCCGCCCCGATCTTTTGCCGGTACCAGGCCCAGTTGACCGCCTGCTCGGGGAAGACCCCGGTGTGCTTGAAGCCGGTGGGGCTGACGATGAGGGTCAGGTCCTGCCAGCCGATCTTCCAGCGTTGGGGCAGGGTGCGGCGGGTTTCCCAGCTGCCGCCCCCCTTGGCCGAGCGGTGGTAGACGGCATCAGCCCGGTCCCACAGCGGGCTGGAGGGTTCATTTTTCCAGATGACCTGGGGGTCGGGGCGGATCAGGATGGTCTTGCCCCAGCGCTCCAGCCGGTTGTGGGCGGTGGCGTCGATCAGTTCATAGTCCTGCCAGGTAGATGCGGGTCGCATGGCAGCCTCCTTTTCTCAATACATGCTCTGTTGTCCGTCCTCGGGGTCGTCGTCGGCCCGCAGATGCCGGGGCACCGTTAGATGCAGGTGCTCATAGGCCGCCCGGGTCACACAGCGGCCCCGGGGGGTGCGGGTGAGAAAGCCCATCTGCATCAGATAGGGCTCGCAGACATCCTCCAGGGTGACGCTCTCCTCCCCCAGAGCGGCGGCCAGGGTTTCCAGCCCCACCGGCCCGCCGCCGTAGAGCTCGATGATCGCCCGCAGCAGGCTGCGGTCCAATTCATCCAGGCCCAGGGCGTCAATCTCCATCTGTTTGCGGGCGGTGACGGCGATCTCCCCGTCGATGGTGCCGTCCCCCTGGACGGTGGCGAAGTCCCGCACCCGCTTGAGCAACCGGTTGGCAATCCGGGGGGTGCCCCGGCTGCACCGGGCCAGCTCCAGCGCCCCTTCGGGGGTGATGGGGATGCCCAGGATGCCGGCGCTGCGGGTGATGATCTGGGCCAGCTCGTCGGGGCTGTAAGGCTCCAGCTTGAGCAGGATGCCGAACCGGTCCCGCAGCGGGCCGGTGAGCTGCCCCGCCCGGGTGGTGGCCCCGATCAGGGTGAAGCGGGGCAGGTTGATCCGGATGCTCTGGGCGCTGGGGCCCTTGCCGATCATGATGTCCAGGGCGAAGTCCTCCAGCGCCGGGTAGAGCACCTCCTCCACCTGGCGGGAGAGGCGGTGGATCTCGTCAATAAAGAGGATGTCCCCCTCCTGCAGGTTGGTCAGCAGGGCGGCCAGGTCCCCCGGCTTTTCGATGGCCGGGCCGGAGGTGATCCGGATCTGCACCCCCATCTCCTGGGCCACGATGCCGGCCAGGGTGGTTTTGCCCAGGCCGGGAGGGCCGTAGAGCAGGATGTGGTCCATGGGTTCCCCCCGCTGCTGGGCCGCCCGCAGATAGATCCGCAGGTTGCCCTTGGCCTTTTCCTGGCCCACATAGTCGTCCAGCGTTTTGGGGCGCAGGTTGATCTCCTCGGCATCGGAGGGGGTGCTGTCGGGGCTGACCAGCCGGGACGGATCGACGGTGTATTCCTGGTTCATATGCAAAATCCTTCCTCAAACCTCAGGCGCGGGACAGCCCGCGCAGCGCGATCTTGATGATCTCCTGCACCGAGAGGGTGTCGTCCACCCGGGCCACCGCGGCGGAAGCCTCCGAGGCGGTGTAGCCCAGGGCCACCAGGGCAGCCACCGCCTGGGCGGGGGCGCTGGCGGGCACCGGGGCCGCCACAGTGTTCCCGGCAAAGCCGGTGCCGGCGGCCAGCCCCTTGCCCACCTTGTCCTTGAGCTCCAGAGCGATGCGCTGAGCCAGCTTGGGGCCCACCCCGGCCGCCGCGGTGAAGGCCTTGTGGTCCCCGCTGGAGGCGGCCAGGGCAATCTTTTCGGGGCTGAGCACCGAGAGGATGGCCAGCCCCGCCTTGGGGCCCACCCCGCTGACGGCGGTGAGCATCTTGAAGCAGGCGCGCTGTTCCTCGCTGGCAAAGCCGTAGAGGGAGACATCGTTCTCGGTGACGTTCATGACGGTGTAGAGGGTGGCCTCCTTGCCGGGGGCGGGCAGGGCGTCCGCCGCGCTGGCGGGCAGGTGCACCAGGTATCCCACCCCGCCGCAGGAGAGCACCGCGGTGTCGGTGGTCTTTTTCAGCAGTTTGCCGGTCAGACAATAGATCATGGGAATTTCCTTTCTCAGTGGGGGCTGGTGCCCATCAGACGACTGCGGCTGCAGTGGCAGTGGGCCACCGCCATGGCCAGGGCGTCGGCGGTGTCGTCGGGCTTGGGGATGGATTCCAGGTGGAGCAGAATCCGGGTCATCTCCTGGATCTGCTTTTTGACCGCCTTGCCGTAGCCGGTGACCGCCTGCTTGACCTGCATGGGGGTGTATTCAAAGATCGGGATGCCGCACTGGGCCGCCGCCAGGAGGATCACCCCGCGGGCCTCGGCCACCCCGATGACGGTGGTCTGGTTGTGCTGGTAGTAGAGCTTTTCGATGGCCAGGGCCTCGGGCTGGTAACGGCGGCAGACATCGGTGATGCCCTCGTAGATTTCCACCAGACGATGTTCAAAGGGGGTGTCCTTGTCGGTGCAGACGGCGCCGTAGCCCACCGGCGCAAACCGGTTGCCCACGTACTCGATGACCCCCCAGCCCACAATGGCATAGCCAGGGTCAATGCCCAGTACCCGCATATCCCTACACCTCCCCAGATTAACCGTACTAGTATACCACAAAACCCATTTCCGGGCAAGGAAGGCAGCAGGTTCCACAGAAATTTCATGGCGTTTTTCTCTGTTTTGACCCCCGGCCCTTGATTGACACCTGTGGGGCGCCCTTTCTATAATGGAAGTAATCATTTTGCCGGACCTTTCCGGCCCAAAGACCCCAAAAAGGAGGAATGTGATTTTGTATCCCAGACGTCGCTTTGTTTCCCTGGTTCTGACCGGTGCCCTGGCCCTGTCCCTGTCCACCGGTGCCCTGGCCGCCGCCACCCCCGAGTCCGCGCTGCCCCAGACCGAGGGCATCCTGCTGGAGGAAGAATCTGCCCCGGTCACCGAGCCCGCTGCCACCCCGCAGCCGGCTCCGGTTTCCGAGAGCGTGGAAGTTCCCGCCGTCCAGCCCGAGGCCGCGGCGGAGCAGACGCCCCAGCCCGCCCCCGTGACGGAGGAGGAGCTGACCGGTGTGGTGGGGGAAGAGGGTTCCCAGTCCACCTTTGAGGCAGGCACCTCGGGGTCTTCCCTGCTGGACCCCAACTCCCGGATGGTGCCCGCCTCCATCACCGCCACCTTCCACTATGACGAGGCCCACAAGGTGCTGACCCTGGTCAACCAGATCCGGGCCCAGTACGGGCTGAATCCCCTGAGCTGGGATTCCACCCTGGAGCAGACCGCCGCCCTGCGTGCCGCCGAGTGCACCGTGTCCTTCAGCCACACCCGCCCCAACGGGCAGGACTGCTTCAGTGCCTACCCTAGCGGGGTGCGGCTGGGCGGTGAGAACATCGCCGCCGGCTCCCGCACCGCCGAGCAGGTGGTCAACCTCTGGATGAACTCGCCGGGTCACCGCGCCAACATCCTCAACCCCGGCTACACCACCATGGCAGTCTCCATGGCCCAGGTGGACGGCACCACCTACGGGTACTATTGGTCCCAGAACTTTACCAGCGGCACCGGCAACGGCCAGTACGCCTACTCCGGCACCACCACCAGCACCGTCATCTCCGAGGCCGCCGGCACCGACGCCCAGCTTCTGGTCAAGAACTTCGTCATCCGGCTGTATGAGCTGGTGCTGGAGCGCTCCCCCGACGTGAGCGGCCTGGCCAACTGGTACACCGCCATCACCACCGGAAAGAACTCCGGCGCCCAGGCGGCCCAGGGCTTCTTCTTCAGCGACGAGTTCCTCAACAAGAAGACCTCCGACACCACCTTCATCCAGATCCTCTACCGGACCATGCTGAACCGGGAGGCCGACCAGGGCGGAATGAACAACTGGCTGAACAACCTCAAGACCGGGTTCTCCCGCACCTACATCTTCCGGGGCTTTGCCGAATCCAACGAGTTCTCCCAGATCTGCAGCAATGCCGGCATCATCCGCGGCTCGGTGGCTCTGACCGAAGCCCGGGATCAGAACGCCGGCGTCACCGGCTTTGTCTCCCGGCTGTACAGCATCGCCCTCTCCCGCACCCCCGATGTCAACGGCCTGAACAACTGGACCTCCGCCATCCTGAACGGGGTGAACACCCCCGAACAGGTGGGGTACGGCTTCTTCTTCTCCCCCGAGATGGAGAAAAAGAATCTTTCGGATGAGGAATTTGTCACCCTGCTCTACCGCGTCTTCCTGGACCGCACCCCCGACAAGCAGGGGCTGGCGGACTGGGTCAGCCGCCTGAAGGACGGGATGAAGCGGGAAGCCCTCATGTACGGCATCTCCAAATCCGCCGAGTTCAACACCATCCTCAACAGCTTTGGCCTGGCCCCCACCCAGGGCCAGATGGTCTATGTGGTGGCCAATGACAACAGCTACCACGTCGGCGGTTGCGCCGGTATGGGCAGCAAGCGCAGCGTGCCCCTGCTGCTGCAGGACGCCGTCAACATCGGCTACACCCCCTGCCCCATCTGCCATTGATCTGTCATGCCCCGGTCCCCAGGGACCGGGGCCTTTTTGTGTGGTCCAGGCAGCAAGAAAAGACCCCGGAACCGAAGTTCCGGGGTCTTTGTTTTGGTGCGCGGTACAGGACTCGAACCTGTGACCTCCTGCACGTCAAGCAGATGCTCTACCAGCTGAGCTAACCGCGCGTCTCACGACTTGTTTACTATACCAGATGATCGTGAGAAAGTCAAGCATTTTTTCAAAAAAACTCAAAAAAATCTCTTCAGGCCCGCCCTTCGCACTGGGCCAGCCAGCCCCGCAGGATCTCCAGCCCCACCGGGCCGGATTTTTCGGGATGGAACTGGACCCCCAGCACACTGCCGCAGGCGGCTGCCGCACAGACACGCCGCCCGCCATAGAGGGTATCGGCCAGCCGGTCGGTCTCCCGGGTGGGCTTGGCCTCATAGCTGTGGATGAAATAGCACTCTTCTCCGGGATGCAGCCCCGCCAGGGCGCTGCCCCCAAAATCCGTCCGCCCCTGCGCCGGCAGCAGTGGGTCCCACCCGATGTGGGGCACCCGCTGGGGCGCGTTGTCAGTGTCCACCGACGGGATCCGCACCACCCGGCCGGGGATCAGGCCCAGCCCCTGGTGGAGGCCGAACTCTTCAGATTCGTCAAAGAGCATCTGCATTCCCAGGCAGATGCCCAGCAGCGGGGTACCGGCGGCGGCCTTGTCCCGGATGGGCTGGATCAGGCCCAGCTTGGCCAGGCCGTCCATGCCGTCCTGGAAGGCGCCCACCCCCGGCAGCACCAGGGCCGAAGCCTCCTGCACCTGCTGGGGCTGGTTGACCACCTCCACCTCGGCGCCCAGATGGGTGAAGGCCCGCTGGACGCTGAAGAGGTTGGACAAGCCGTAATCAATGACGGTCACTTTCATGGCGCACCTCCACTCCGGCGGCCCGCAGGGCTGTCTTGAGCCCCGAAACCGTCTCCTTGCCGTAATGCAGCACCGCCGCACAGGCGATGGCGTCAGCCCCGGCCTTGGCACCGGCCACGGCGTCGGCCGCACAGCCCACACCGCCGCCGCAGATCACCGGGACATCCACGGCCTGGCTCACCGCACGGATCAGTTCCAGATCCATGCCCCGCTGCAGGCCCTCGTTGTCCACGCTGGTGAGCAGGATCTCCCCTGCCCCCAGTTCCACGCCCCGCTTGGCCCATTCCACCACATCGTAGCCGGAATGGGCGCGGCCGTTGTCATAATAGGCCTCCCAGCGGCCGGGGCCGCTGCGCTTGGCCTGGATGGAGAGCACCATGCACTGGCTGCCGAAGGCCGCCGCCACCTCCGAGATCAGCTCGGGGCGCTTGACGGCGGCGGTGTTGATGGCCGCCTTGTCGGCGCCGGCGGACAGGATGGCCCGCACGTCCTCCACACTGCGCAGGCCGCCGCCCACGCAGACCGGCACATAGACCTCCTGCACCGTCTTGCGGACGATGTCGGAGAGGTTGTTGCGGTTGTACAGGCTGGCCACAATATCGATGTAGAGCAGTTCATCAATGCCCTGCTCGTAGTATTCCCGGGCGAAGTGGTTGGGGTCGCCCAGCTTGCGCAGCCCTTCCAGCTGGATGCCCTTGACCAGGTTGCTGCCCTTGACATCCAGCCGGGCAATCAGGCGGATCTTTTTTGCCATGATGCCGCCTCCTCAGATTTCGTGGTGGGTACCCTTGGGATCGCCCCAAAGCACCTCGCTGTCCCCCTCATAGGGGGTGTAGCGCAGCTTCCACATGCCGTCCTCCCACTTCCAGAGGTGGGGAGAGCGGAACCGGTCGGCCAGGTGCATGAAGTACTCCCGGTCCATCATCGGCTGCTCAAAGAGCTGGCTGGCCCAGGGGAAGTGCTGGGGATCCAGCGAGAGATAATCCATGATCTCCTTCTCGAAACGGTCGGGGTACTCGCCGTCGAACCGCTTGCAGAGGGCCTTGCCTTCTTCCAGGGTGATCTCCTCGTTGCGGATTTCCTGGGCAGCGTCGTAGGTGGTGCGGCCGATGCCGTACTTGATATAGGTGGTGTAGTAGAAGAAGTCGTCGATCTTGTCATCGATGGAGTTGTACTTGGAGTAGGTGCCCTGGGTGCGCTCGGGGGCGGGGCGGAAGCCACCGTGCTCCACCGCGTAGTAGTAGGCGCCCTGGGGATGCCACTTCTCGTAGTAGCCCAGATACCGCACCTGGACATGGTTCTTTTCCAGGTTGGAGGTTTCGGAGGGCAGGTAGATGGCCAGGTCGGCCTTGTCCACCTTGTAGTCCTCCTCCAGCTGGCGCAGGCTGACGCCGCCCAGATAGATATGGTCGTAATCGTTCACCGAGAAGAAATGCTCATCCCGCAGCGCGCTGTTGTTGTCGGCGATGGGGTTGCCGAACTCGGCCTCGTTCTCGCCGTAGAAGACCAGGGGGATGCCGAACTTGGCCGCCATCTTGGGGGCCAGCTGCTTCTGCCCCAGGATGAAGGGCTGGAAGGGATGGAAGAGGTTTTCGGTGGCCAGACGGGTCAGCAGACGGTGGGTCATGCCGTTGGGGGTGCAGAGATAGTTGTCAAAGCCGGCGTGAATCCAGGCCTGCATGTTCTGCCAGCCCCAGGGGGTGTAGATGTGAGGCGCCCAGGTGACGGTCAGGGGGTGCATGCCGTACTTGTAGCGCAGCAGATGGGCAGCGTAGAAGCTGTCCTTGCCGCCGGAGCCGGGCACCAGGCAGTCGTAGCTGCCGTCGTTCTTGCGGTACTGGTCGCAGAGCTCCCGCAGTTCCTTTTCCCGCAGGGCCCAGTCGATGTGGCCGTTGGCCTTGTTGTGGCAGGCGTGGCAGGCATCGCAGACCCCGTCCTCCTGAATGACCATCGTCTTCTTTTTGGAATGGATGGTGTGCTCAAACTCGTAGCAGGAGTTGGGCTTCTGGTTGCTCATGACACATTCTTTGCAGAATTTGACTTCTTTTGGCAGCCCGTAGTAGGCCTCCCGCTGTTCCAGCGGCAGGTCGGGGGCATACTTGGCATAGTCGATCTCGACATAGCGCGGCATTTTTTCCATAGTTTTTCTCACTCCATTATCACCATAGCAAGCGGTAAACGAAAAGGGCCGCACCGACAGTACCCCTGTCGGTGCGGCATCCTTGCCGTTTATACATGGGGATTATAGCACATTCCCCGGTCATTTGCAAGGGGGTCAGACCTCAAAATCCATGCAGGTGCGTGACTTGGTGTTGGGGCGCACCTTGCCGTTGGCCACCGCCAGGTGGTCGGGATGGACCGAGTAGCCCTGGAGGGCGGCCGCATCGGTGAAGGTGGAATCCAGCAGCAGGTCGGCGTTGGAGGTGGGCAGGCAGTCGGTCTGGACATGGATCTCCACCAGGCCGGGGATCTTGCCGGCCAGGCCCTCCAGCCCGGCCTTGATCTCGGCCTTGACGGTCTGTTTTTCGGAATCGGTCAGCTCATCCCGGAGCTGCCAGAGGATCAGATGTTTGACCATAGTTTCTCCTTTGTCCTTAGTTGTCATCGGCCAGGTCGTAGGTTTTGTACCAGCTCAGCAGCTCCCCCAGGGTGAGCTTGCGGGCGAACAGCTGGCGGTAGGTGGCAGATTTTTCCCGCCCCTTGGCCTTGAGCTCCGCCATTTTGGTGGCGGTGCTGTCGTACTCGGCCCGGACGGCAGCCTGCATCCGCTCATAGGCGGCCAGTTTTTCCTCCCGGTTCACGCCTTCTCCTCCCAGATGGGATGCTTGAGGACCCACTCGCCGTACTCGTTTTTCTCAAAGAGATCCCGGTTGTAGAACTTGTCCAGGATGGCCCAGAACTCGCTCTCGGTGTAACCGCAGAAGTCGCAGAAATCCCGCACACAGAGGGGGTCCAGCTTGCCGTCTCGGGCCTTGATGATGGGGATGGCCTCCTCCCGGGTCATCATGCCGTAGCGGATGTAGCGGGCGGTGTAGTCGGTGGCGGCGGCGTGGCCGAACTTGGGATACTTGAGCCAGGAGTGGACCAGGTAAGCCCGGGAGTCGATCTGGTCAAAGTTCTCGGCGTGGTGGGTGCGGTCCCACTCGTGGGTCAGGTCGTGGAAGCCGTGGGCCTTGGCGATCTGGTAGTTCTTGTAGCTGTTCCAGGGCACAAAGTAGCTCAGGTAGAAGGGGTCCAGCTTGGCCCGCTCCTCGGCGGAGGGGGCCAGGGTCAGGCTCAGGTCCTTCTCGGTGACGCCGTCCCCCACCAGTTCCTCCATGGGGAAGCCCACGGCCACCCCGTTTTCGATCTGGTCCATGGCGGAGTAGGTCTCCTCGTCGGCGTTGCCGCCGTACTCAAAGCTGACGTTCTCGCCGTAGCAGAGCATGGGGGTGTTGAACTTGGCCGCCATGTGCAGCGGGAAGGTGTAGATCAGACGGTCCACATACCAGGTGGGCTTGCCGTACTTCTCAAAGAATTTGCGCATCAGCACCTTCTGGACCTTGATGTTGGGCTTGCAGGAGATGATGGTGCAGCCGAACTCCTCGCTGAGGTTCTTGAGGTTGTGGATGCCGGCCTGGGTCATGGGGAAGTTGTCCTCCACGCTGAAGAGGATGGGGTTCATGTGCATGACTTCCTTGAGCATCCAGACCTGGAAGTGGCTGTCCTTGCCGCCCGAGACCGCCACGGCACAGTCATAGCCGCCGGGGCCGTTCATGCCGCGGTATTTGTCGCAGAATTGTTCAAACTCCTTGAACCGGGCATCCCAGTCGATGTTTTTGCGGTTTTCGTAGTGGCGGCAGGCGCTGCAGACGCCCTCGGCGTCAAAGGTGATGCCGGGCCGGGTATCGGGCATGGTACACTTTTTACAGTAACGCATAGCGGTTCTCCTTTTTTCCACAATCGGGACGCAGGGCGCACCCCGGGATTCTTACACCTGAATTTACTATACCCGATTTTCGTCCCGACCGCAAGGCCAGTTTGCCCCTCCGCCGGCCAAATTCCGCCATTTTCCGCCCGCAGCGGCAAAAAAGAGCGCCTTTCCACAAAGGAAAGGCGCTCTGGCAGGCAGATTACTCGACGATGATGCTCTTGCCGGTCATCTCAGCCGGAACAGGCAGCCCGATATAGGGCAGCATGGTGGGGGCGATGTCGGCCAGGCAGCCGCCCTCCCGCAGCTTCACATCCCCTGCGCCGATGACGGCGAAGGGCACCGGGTTGGTGGTGTGAGCGGTGAAGGGGGTGCCGTCCTCGTTCTCCATCTTCTCGGCATTGCCGTGGTCGGCGGTCAGGAAGACCACACCGCCCATCTTGAGGGTGGCGGTGACCACCTCGTTGACGGCGGCATCCACCGCCTCCACAGCCTTGACCGCAGCGTCAAAGACGCCGGTGTGGCCGACCATGTCGCAGTTGGCGAAGTTGAGGATGATCACATCATACTTGCCGCTCTCAATGCGGGCCTTGCACTCGGCGGCCACCTCGGGGGCGCTCATCTCGGGCTTGAGGTCGTAGGTGGCAACCTTGGGGCTGGGAACGACCTTGCGGTCCTCGCCCTCGTAGGGAGCCTCCACGCCGCCGTTGAAGAAGAAGGTCACATGGGCATACTTCTCGGTCTCGGCGATGCGCAGCTGGGTCTTGCCGTTCTTGGACAGGTACTCGCCCAGGACGTTCTTCAGCTCCACCGGCGGATAGGCCACTTCGCAGTTGGGCATGGTGGCGTCGTACTCGGCCATGCAGACGTAGTGGACCGGGAAGCGGCCATAGCGGCGCTCGAAGCCCTTGAACTCGTCGTCCACAAAGATGCGGGTCATCTGACGGGCACGGTCGGGGCGGAAGTTCATGAAGATGACGGTGTCGCCTTCCTGAACCCGGCCGCCCTCGCAGGTGACGCAGGGCACCACGAACTCGTCGGTGACATCGGCGGCATAGGAAGCCTCGATGGCCTCCTGGGCGTTGGCGGCGTGGTTGCCCTCGCCGTAGACGAAGGCGGCATAGGCCTTCTCCTCACGGTCCCAGTTGTTGTCCCGGTCCATGGCGTAGTAACGGCCGGTGACGGTGGCAATCTGACCGATGCCCAGCTCGTCCAGCTTGGCCTGCAGATCGGCCAAAAAGCCCTTGCCGCTGTGGGGGTCGGTGTCACGGCCGTCCATGATGCAGTGGAGGTAGACCTTGGTGGCGCCCATGTGCTTGGCCATGTCCAGCACGCCGAACCAGTGGTCGGCATGGCTGTGGACACCGCCGGTGCCCACCAGGCCCATCAGATGGATGGCCTTGCCGGCATCGATGGCAGCCTTCATGTTCTTGACCAGCACCGGGTTCTCCTTCATGCTGCCGTCCCGGATGGACTTGGTGATGAGGGTGAGCTGCTGGTAGACAATGCGGCCGGCGCCCATGTTGGTGTGGCCGACTTCGCTGTTGCCCATCTGGCCGTCGGGCAGGCCGACAGCCATGCCGGAGGCCTGGATGGTGGTCATGGGGTAGTTCTTGAAGATCTCGTCCAGATGCGGGGTCTTGGCGGCGGTGACGGCGTTGCCGAAGGTGTGCTCCGGGGTCCAGCCGAAACCGTCCATGATGCAGAGAAGGACAGGTTTTTTCGACATGAATGTTGTCTCCTTAGTTGTTTTGAATTGCGCGGAGGGGGAAAATTACTTGCTGGCCGCGTCCACGATGATGGCGAACTGATCCGCCTTGAGGGAAGCGCCGCCGATCAGGCCGCCGTCCACGTCGGGCTTGGAGAGCAGTTCCTCGGCGTTCTTGGCGTTCATGCTGCCGCCGTACTGGACGGTGAGGGCCTTGGCGGCATCCTCGCCGTAGAGCTCGCCCACCACCTTGCGGATGGCGGCGCAGACCTCCTCGGCCTGGTCGGCGGTGGCAGTCTTGCCGGTGCCGATGGCCCAGACAGGCTCGTAGGCGATGACCACGTTCTTCAGCTGTTCGGCGGTGACACCCTGCAGGGCAATCTTGACCTGCATCCGGACCAGTTCCTCGGTGACACCCTGCTCCCGCTGGGCCAGGCTCTCGCCCACGCAGATGATGGGCTTGAGGCCGCCGGCCAGGGCAGCCAGGGCGCGCTTGTTGACGGTCTCGTCGGTCTCGGCGAAGTACTGGCGGCGCTCGCTGTGGCCGACCACAACGTACTCCACGCCCAGATCGGTGAGCATGTCGGCGGAGATTTCGCCGGTGAAGGCACCGGACTTCTCAAAGTGGACGTTCTCGGCGCCCACATGGATGTTGGTGCCGCTGCACTTGGCCACGGCCACGCAGAGGTCGGTGAAGGGCACGCAGATGACCACTTCGCAGCCGGCGTTCTGCACGGCGGGGATCAGGGCGTCGATCAGATGGCCCGCCTCGGTGGGGGTCATATTCATTTTCCAGTTACCGGCAATGATTGCCTTGCGGTTTTGCTTATCCATAACAATTTACTCCTTTCCGTTTCCCTGTGCGGGAAGGCAAAGGCGCGGCGGCCCAGCCGCCGCGCCCTGTTGCGGTGATGTTGGGGCATCCGCTGTCCGCCGCGCGGCGGACAGACAGCGAGGTTTGCCCACAATTACATTATGCGTTCTCGATGACCGCGATGCCGGGCAGCTCCTTGCCCTCCAGGTACTCCAGAGAGGCGCCGCCGCCGGTGGAGATGTGGGTCATCTTGTCGCCCAGGCCCATCTGCTGGACAGCCGCAGCGGAGTCGCCGCCGCCGATGACGGTGGTGGCATCGCTCTCTGCCATGGCCTTGGCAACAGCCAGGGTGCCGGCAGCCAGGGTCGGGTTCTCGAAGACGCCCATGGGTCCGTTCCAGACAACGGTCTTGGAGCTCTTGACGGCATCGGCAAAGAGCTTCATGGTCTCGGGGCCGATGTCGCAGCCTTCCATATCAGCGGGGATGGCGTCGACCGACACAACGGTGGTCTCCACCGGAGCGTCGATGGGATCGGGGAAGTCCTTGACACAGGCGGTGTCAACGGGCAGCAGCAGCTTGACGCCCTTCTCCTTGGCCTTGGCCATCATGTCCTTGCAGTAGTCCAGCTTGCTGTCGTCGCACAGGCTCTTGCCGATCTCGTAGCCCTCGGCCTTGAGGAAGGTGTAGGCCATGCCGCCGCCGATGATCAGGGTGTCAACCTTCTCCAGCAGGTTGGAGATGACGTTGAGCTTGTCGGCAACCTTGGCGCCGCCCAGGATGGCGGTGAAGGGACGGACGGGATCGTTGACGGCGTTGCCCAGGTACTTGATTTCTTTTTCCATCAGGTAGCCCACAGCGGTGTCCTTGATATACTTGGTGACGCCGGCGGTGGAGCAGTGAGCACGGTGGCAGGAGCCGAAAGCGTCGTCCACATAGGCATCGGCCAGGGAAGCCAGCTCCTCACTGAAGGTGTCGATGTTCTTGGTCTCTTCCTTGCGGAAGCGGGTGTTCTGCAGCAGCACCACATCGCCGTTCTGCATGGTGGCAACGGCAGCCTTGGCCTTGTCGCCCACCACGTTGTCATCGTCGGCGAAGGTGACCGGCTGGCCCAGCTTTTCGGACAGGCGGACCGCAACGGGAGCCAGGCTGAACTTGGCTTCGGGGCCGTTCTTCGGCTTGCCCAGATGGCTGCACAGGATGACCTTGGCGCCGTCCTTGATGAGCTTCTGGATGGTCGGCAGAGCCGCGTTGATGCGGTTGTCGTTGGTGATCACGCCGTCCTTCATCGGAACGTTGAAGTCGCAGCGGACCAGGACCCGCTTACCGGCATAGTTCTGATCGTCGATTGTTTTTTTGCCCAAACCCATGGTAAAAATCTCCTCTCGATCCTGATTGTTTTTGTTCTGCATCCGAAAAACGGGCGCACGGCCCCCGATGCTATGACTCCATTATACGCAGAAATTTCCGGATGCGCAAGAGGAAATTGATAGTTTTTTAACGGTATTTTCCCCACAGATTCCGCCCCCTGTCCCACTGCCCCAAAACGCCTGCGGGGCCCCGCCGTTTCCGGCAGGGCCCCGCAGGCTATGTAGAGAAAGGAATCAGAAGAGATGGCAAAGAAATCAGGCGTCGTCCTCGGCCAGGTTGCCCAGCTTCTTGGCCTGCTCGATGACCTTGGCCTCCAGCATTTGGGGCAGGGTCTCGTAGCGGACGAAGTCAAAGGTAAAGGAGCCGCGGCCCTGGGTCAGCTGCCGCAGATAGGTGGTAAAGTCCTGCATCTCGGCCATGGGAACCTCGGCCTCCACCACCTGCATGCCGTCGGCGTCGGGGGTCATGCCCAGCACCCGGCCACGGCGCTTGGTCACCTCGCCCATGATGTCGCCGGTGTTGTCGGCGGGAACCAGGGCTTTCAGGGTGCCGATGGGTTCCAGCAGCACCGGACCAGCCTCGGGGATGGCGGCCTTGTAGGCCAGCTTGGCGGCCATGATGAAGGCCATTTCACTGGAGTCCACCGGATGGTAGCTGCCGTCCAGCAGGGTGGCCTTCATCCCCACCATGGGGTAGCCGGCCAGCACGCCGTGGGCCGCCGCCTGGCGCACACCCTTTTCCACCGCCGGGAAGAAGTTCTTGGGCACGCTGCCGCCGAACACCTTCTCCTCGAACTGGATCTCATCCCCCTCGCAGGGCTCGAACTGGATCCAGACATCGCCGAACTGGCCGTGGCCGCCGGTCTGTTTCTTGTGACGGCCCTGGGCCTTGCAGGACTTGCGGATGGATTCCCGGTAGGGCACCCGGGGGGTATCCAGGGTGATCTCGACGCCGAACTTGTTCTTGAGCTTGGCCACAGCCACCTCCAGGTGCTGGGGGCCCAGGCCGCCGATGATCTGCTGTTTGGTCTCGGGGTCCACCGCAAAGGTGATGGCGGGGTCCTCCTCCATGAGGCGGGCCAAAGCGCCGGAGACCTTGCCCTCGTCCCCCTTCTTGGCCACGGTAATGGCCATCCGGTGGCAGGCGTTGGGATAAACCGGGGCGGGCAGTGCCACCACCCGGGCGGGATCGCAGAGGGTATCGCCGGTCTTGGCGGTGGCCAGCTTGGCCACGGCGCCGATGTCCCCGGCGGGGATGGCGGCGGCGTCAGACTGGCGCTTGCCGCAGACGGTCATGGTCTTGCCCAGCCGCTCGGGCTGACCGGTGCGGGCGTTGACCGCGTTGGAGGTTGCGGTCAGCCGGCCGGACAGCACCTTGATGAAGCTGAGCTTGCCCACAAAGGGATCGGCCACCGTCTTGAAGACATAGGCGCAGAGCGGGGCCTCGGGGTCGGCGGTGATCTCCACCGGCTCGCCCTCCTTGGTCTCCCCCACCGCGGTGGCGGTGGCGGCGCTGGGCAGCAGCTCCTTCATGTTGTAGATCAGCATATCCAGCGCCTGCTGGTTGACCGCGCTGCCGCAGAACACCGGGGTGATCTGCCCCGAGCGGACACCGGCGGCCATGCCCTGGACGATCTCCTCGGTGGTGAAGGGCTCACCCTCGAAGAATTTTTCCATCAGGGTCTCGTCGGTCTCGGCGATGGCCTCGTTCATGGCCTGGATCAGGCCCTCGAAGCGGTGGCCGATGTCGGGCAGCTCAATCTGGATCTGCTTGCCGCTCTCATATTTGAACGCCTTCTGGCTGAACAGGTTGATGTAGGCGACGGTGCCGTCGTCCAGCCGGACCGGCACCACGCAGGGGCAGACGCTGGGGCCGAACTCAATCTTCATCTGTTCCAGAATCTTGAAGTAGTCGGCGTTTTCCAGGTCGGTCTTGGTGATAAAGATCATCCGGGCCTTGTTGTGGCGCACCGCCAGGCGGTAGGCTTTCTCGGCGCCGACGGTGACCCCCGAACGGCCGGACACACAGATCAGCACGCTCTCGGCGGCGGTGATGCCCTCGGCCGCGCCGGTCTCGAAATCAAACAGGCCGGGTACGTCGATCAGGTTGTACTTGATGCCGCCGATCTCCACCGGAATCACGCTGGAATTGAGGGAGGCCTTGCGCCGGATCTCCTCGGGGTCAAAGTCGCTGGCGGTGGTGCCGTCTTCCACGCGGCCCATCCGCTCCAGGGCGCCGCTCTGATACAGCAGCGCCTCTACCAAAGTCGTTTTGCCGCAGCCGGCGTGGCCGGCCACCAGAATGTTGCGGATGTCTTTGCTGGCGTATTCCATCGTTATCTAACCTCTTTTCGCGCCGGGGCCCCTCGCCATGGGCCAAAGTCAATGTGTCAAATCTCCCCGACCGGCGTTTTGTCATTGCGGCGGTTCTCTTTCAGTCCGCTCGGAATATCTCTACTGTACCACAGTTTGAGAAAAAATTAAACAGTTTTTTTCATGATTTTTCAAAATTTTTGTACAAAGATGGCGATAGGGACGGCCCAGCGTCATTTCCCGCCCGCCTCCAGGGCCAGCACGGTGACGGTGATGTCATCCCGGTGTCCGGTGGCCCGGCGCACCGCGCTATCGGCCACCGCATCGGCCACCTGCTGGGGGGTGTGGCCCAGCCGGGCACAGAGCTGGAGCTGCTGCATCAGCCACTCGCTGCCGTCGCAGAGGGCGCCGTCCGACACCAGCACCACCAGATCCCCGCTGCAGAGGTTGAGGGCGTTGGACCGCCCCACCACCGAGCCCAGGATTCCCATGGGCAGGCTGGCCCCCTCCAGCATTCGGGGCTCCCCGTCCCGCACCAGGAAGCTGGGGGCCGCCCCGGCCTTGAACAGCCCCGCCCGGCCGGTGAAGAGGTCCACCGTCAGCAGGTCCAGGGTGGCGCCGGATTCCTGGTCGCCGTTTTTCAGCCCCATGGCCACATTCACCAGCCGGGCCGCGCTCTCGGCGGCAAAGCCCGCCCGCAGCAGCTGGCCGGTGAGTTTGGCCGCCAGCCGGCCGTCCACCGCGGCGGCCCGGCCGGTGCCCATCCCGTCGCAGAGCAGCATCTGGGCCCGGCCCACATGATCGCAGAACTCCTCGTGGGCGTCGCCGCAGACCGTCTCCCCGGGGGCGGGACGGCTGGCCGCCCCGAACCGGGCCCGGTAGAGGGGCCGTTCGCCGAAGCTGAGCATGGTGACGGTGCGGCAGTTGGCCACATCGGGCAGGTCAAAGTCCCGACGGCAGATCCGGCTCATCTCGTCGGAGAGGGCCCGGCATTCCTCCTGGGTCAGGTTGGTGCGGGGCACCGTGACGTTGGCGGTGGCCCGGCCGGCCACATCGGTGGTGACGCTGCACTCCAGCGCCTCCAGGCCGATGGCCCCGAAGAGCTGGCTGACCTTGTTCTGGGCCCGGGGATCGGGCAGCCCCGCCTGGCCCAACCGATTGGAGAGCTGGGCCAGGGCGGTGGCCATGGCGCTGTACTGCTCGGTGAGGGCGGTGCGCAGGGTGTTGGCCCGGGCCCGGGTCTGGCGGCGGCTGCACCACAGCCGGTAACCGTGGGTCACCGCGGCGCAGAGGTCGGAGGGATGGGTGCAGACGGTGAGCTGGGGCGGCAGATTTTCCACCTCCGCCCGGCCGTTGGCTTCCAGAACCCCCCGCAGCTGGTAGAGCCCGTCCATGGCGGTGGAAAAGCCCTTGATCCAGCACTGTTCCCGCCGGTTGCACTGCTGGCAGACATGCTGGGCCGCGTAGTCCACCACAAAGTCATAGGTCTCCCCCCGGGGCGGCAGCTGCCGGGCGCAGACCGCGTTGACGGTGTCGGCAATGTCCGACAGGGTGTCGGCCACGGTGGCCAGCCGCCGGGCTGCCCCCGAGAGGCTCTGGCTGGCGGCCGGCGGGGCCGGCGGCGGAAAGAGAGCCCGCAGCAGGGCGGGCGGGGTCAGAATGTACAGCAGCACGCCGGAGGCTGCCCCGGCCAGGATGCCGGCGGCCTGGAACCAGCCCGGGGCCGCCAGGGCGCCCAGCCCGCAGCCTAGCACAAAGACCCCGGCGCAGGACCAGCGCCGCCCGGCACAGAAGGCAGCCGCCCCCAGGGTGCCCAGGGCGACGGCCAGCGCCCCGTAGGCCAGGCCGGGGGTGGCGGCGGTGAGGGCGGCGGCCAGGGCCACCGCCAGCACGGCGCTCTGTTCCAGGCTGCCGGCGTAGGCAGCACAGAGTCCCCCGGCGGCGGCCAGGGCCAGGCCGGGGGCAAAGCCTCCCACCGTCAGCCGCTGGGCGCAGGCGGTGAGCATGGCCAGCCAGAGGCAGGCCCCCCGGGGCTTATCAGTGGGAAAGGCATGGATGGCCAGCCCCAGCCCCGCGGCCAGCACGGCGGTGCCCAGCACCGCGGCGTTGGACCCCGGCGAGACGGCCAGGCCACTGCCCAGCCCCACAATCCCCTGTTCCAGCAGCAGGGCGCCGCTGCCGGCCCCCACCGCCAGCCGGGTTTCCTCCCGGCGGAGCTGCCGCCCGGCCAGCCGGGCCATGGCGGCGGCCAGGATCGCCCCCATCAGCTTGAGGGCCAGGTCCATGGGCAGGGCCAGCAAACTGCCCAGCGCTGCTCCCACCGCCGCCGGCAGCAGATACCCCGGCGCACAGCCCATGACCAGTGCCAGCCCGAAGGGGGCCGCGCCCCCGTAGACCTGCCCGGCCGCCAGCACCCCGCCGGCCAGGGCGGCGGCCGCCTGCCACAGCAGGGCGGAGCGGCTGCGGGGCAGCGCCGGCCGGGCGGGGGCGCCCGAGCCTTGGACAGGTGGCTTGTCCTTCACAAAAATCGGCATCAATGATTCCTCCTCTGTCTGTGATCCAACTTCGGTTGATGCCGAGTATAGCCGCCCCGCCCCGCAGTTTTTGCCGCACCGCACCGAAACCCCAAAACAGGGCAAAACCATTGCCGCCGCCCCACAATGTCCGCTCCTCGCTGAAAAAACGGCAGTCCTGACCGGGCTTTCGGCAGAAAGCTCTTGTCAAAAAGCTGCGAAGGAGCGTTGTAAAGTCAGCTGCCTTGCCAGGGCCACTGCCTTTCCTGACACAGCCCGGCCACTGTCCATTTACACCCGCCGGGTTTTGGGCTACAATGGCAGCAGAAGAACTTTGACGAAGGAAGGGATCCGCCGTGCAAACCGAGGAAAAACGCCAACAGATTCCCAACAGCATCGGACGCGCCGTCTTTGTGGCGCTCTCCTTTCTGCTGCAGGTGTGCTGGATCATGGGCTTTGCCCTCTACCTGACCCGGTACTATGCCCTGATTCAGCTGGCCGCCAGCCTGATTGCCCTGCTGGTGGTCTTTTCGGTCTACGGGCGCAACATGAACGCCGCCTTCCGGATGACCTGGATCATCGTGATCCTCCTCTTCCCGGTGCTGGGCACCTGCCTTTACCTGCTCTTCGGCACCCCGCTGGCGGTGGCGCCGATGCGGCGGCGGTTCCGGGCCGCCGATGCCGCCCTGGCCCCCGCCCTGGAAGGGGAACGCCAGGCCGGCCCTGCGCCCGAGGACCTGGGCGAGCGGGACCCGGTGCTGCCGGGTCAGGCCCGTTATCTGCGGGACCGGGCGGGCTTTCCGGTCTACCGCAACACCCGGGTGACCTATTATAGCGACACCGTCCAGGCGCTGGAGGCCCAGCGGCAGGCTCTGGCCGGCGCCAAAAAGTTCATCTTTCTGGAGTACCACGCCATCGAGGATTCCACCGCCTGGCAGAGCCTGGAGGAGATCCTGACCGAGCGGGCCGCCGCCGGGGTGGAGGTGCGGGTCTTTTACGACGATGTGGGCAGCATGGGCTTCATCAGCCCGCCCTTTGCCCGGCGGCTGCGGGCCAAGGGCATCCAGTGCCGGGTCTTCAACCCGCTGATCCCCTGGATGAACATCATCATGAACAACCGGGACCACCGCAAGATCACGGTGGTGGATGGCCAGATCGGCTTTACCGGCGGCTACAACCTGGCCGATGAGTACTTCAACCTGACCCTTCCCTACGGCCGGTGGAAGGACAGCGGCCTGCGGCTGGAGGGGGAGGCGGTGCGGGGGCTGACTCTGATCTTCCTCCAGATGTGGGGCGCCACCCAGAGTACCCCGCTGGAGATCCGGCCCTATCTGCCGCCGGTGTCCCCCGCCGAGGCCCCGGGGGTGGTGATTCCCTACGCCGACACTCCGCTGGACGACGAGCCTGTGGGGGAAAACGTCTACATCAACCTCATCAACGGCGCCCAGGACTTTGTCTATCTGACCACCCCCTATCTGATCATCAGCGATGAGATGCAGCGGGCGCTGGTGCTGGCGGCCCACCGGGGGGTGGATGTGCGGATTGTGACCCCCGGCATCCCCGATAAAAAGCTGATCTTCCGGGTAACCCGCAGCCACTATGCTCGGCTGGCCGCCCAGGGGGTGCGGATCTACGAGTACACCCCCGGCTTCCTCCACGCCAAGCAGGCGGTGGCCGACGGGGCCGCCGCAGTGGTGGGCACCATCAACCTGGACTACCGCAGCCTCTACCTCCACTTTGAAAACGCCTGCTGGTTCACCGGCTGCCCGGCGGTGGCCGATGTGGCCCGGGACTTTGCCGATCTCTTTGCCCAGAGCACCGAGGTCACCGGGCAGTACCGCGACCGCCCGGTGGCGCTGCGCGGGGTGGACTGTCTGCTGCGGCTGTTCAGCCCGCTGATGTGAGAGTTTGCCGAAATAAAACGAAAGGACGCTGGAAAGTTCTACTGCTTTCCAACGTCCTTTTTGTATTTTGAGCTGTCAGGGTCCCGGGCTTGCCAGCCGGAATCCGATTCTTTTCCCGTCGTTTCGGTTCTTTTCCCTTACAGGGCGGCCAGAGCGGCCTTCAGACGGGCCAGGGTTTCCTCCCGGCCCAGCATGGCGGCCAGGTCGGTGCCGCCGCCGGGGGTGCGGGCCTTGCCCGACAGGGCGATGCCCAGCGGGTAGAGCAGCCAGCCGTTCTTTTTGCCCAGCTCCTCGGCCTTGACCTTGCACTGTTCAAAGATAGCGTCCCGGTTCCAGTCGGCCATCCCCTCCAGCAGGGGCAGCAGCGCCTCCAGGGCCTCCTTGGCCGACTCGGGGGTGGTCTTCTGCTTCTTGTTGCGGTAGAGCTCGGTGTCAAAGGGCAGCACCGCGTCAAAGAAGTCCAGCTGGGGCGGGATGTCCTCCAGCACCTCGCAGCGGGGCTGCAGGTTGGCGCAGAGCAGGTCCCGGTCAATCTCCCGGTGCACCGCGCCGTCGATGAAGGGATCAGCCAGGCGGCGGAACTCCTGGGCGGGCAGGGCGCGGATGTAGGCCGCGTTGATGGCCCGCAGCTTGAGGGGGTCAAAGATGGCGGGGGACTTGGAGATACGGGCGGGGTTCCAGATCTTGACCATCTCCTCCAGCGAGAAGATCTCCTGCTCCCCTTCCGGCGCCCAGCCCAGCAGCAGCAGATAGTTGAGCACCGCCTGGGGCAGATAGCCCTTGGCCACCAGGTCCTGGTAGCTGGCGTCGCCGTTGCGCTTGGACAGCTTGTTCTGGGCGTCCTTCATCACCGGCGGGCAGTGGATGTAGGTGGGCAGCTCCCAGCCGAAGGCCTGGTAAAGCAGGTTGTACTTGGGGGTGCTGGACAGATACTCGCTGCCCCGGATGACATGGGTAATGCCCATGAGGTGGTCGTCCACCACGTTGGCAAAGTTGTAGGTGGGCATGCCGTCGCTCTTGAGCAGGATCTGGTCGTCCAGCTCGCTGTTGTTCACCTCGATATGGCCGTAGACCACGTCGTCAAAGCTGGTCACCCCTTCGGTGGGGATCTTCTGCCGGATCACATAGGGCAGACCGGCGGCCAGCTTTTCCGCCACCTCGGCCTCGGTCAGGTTGCGGCAGCAGCCGTCGTAATGGCTGACCTCGCCCTTGGCCTTCTGCTCCTCGTGCAGCGCCTGCAGCCGTTCCTCGGTGCAGAAGCAGTAGTAAGCCTTGCCCTCCTTGACCAGCTGCTCGGCGTACTGCTTGAACATCCCCATCCGCTGGCTCTGGATGTAGGGGCCCACCGGGCCGCCGATGTCGGGACCCTCGTCCCAGGTCAGGCCGGTGTCCCGCAGGGTGTTGTAGATGATGTCGGTGGCACCTTCCACCAGGCGGCCCTGGTCGGTGTCTTCGATGCGAAGGATGAAGGTCCCGCCGTTGTGCCGGGCCTGCAGATAGGTGTACAGCGCGGTGCGCAGGTTGCCCACGTGCATGTAGCCGGTGGGCGAGGGCGCAAAACGGGTGCGGACTGTATTGGACATAGACGGTATCCCCTTTGCTTGGATCTGTAATCGACGGATTTTCTAACCTTGAGTTTAGCGGCAAGACCGGCGTTTGTCAACCGTGAAGCCCCGGTCCGGGCCAATGTCTGTAACATATGTTACCCACGCATGGTACGGCTTGCGCATCCCTACCCGTTGTGGTATGATAAATCCGTTTATAAATAAAGTGTCATTCTTTCAAGGGAGTTGAACGTATATGTCTGAAGCACAAACCGAAAAGCGCAAACGCATTCTGTCCGGCATCCAGCCCACCGGCACGCCCACCCTGGGCAACTATGTGGGTGCGGTGCGCAACTGGGCCCTGCTGCAGAAGGATTACGACTGCCTGTATATGATCGCCGACCTGCACGCTCTGACGGTGCGCCAGGTCCCCGCCGACCTGCGCCGCCGCACCCGGGAGCTGGCTGCCCTGCTGCTGGCCACCGGCATTGATCCGGTGAAGAACGTCCTCTTTGTCCAGAGCCATGTGCCCGCCCACTGCGAGCTGTCCTGGATTCTGGCCTGCAACACCCAGTTCGGCGAGCTGTCCCGGATGACCCAGTTCAAGGACAAGAGCGCCAAGCATCCCGACAACGTCAACGGCGGGCTTTTCACCTACCCCGTCCTGATGGCCGCCGACATCCTGATCTACAACGCCGACCTGGTGCCGGTGGGCCAGGACCAGACCCAGCACCTGGAGCTGGCCCGCAACATCGCCGGCCGGTTCAACGGGGTCTACGGCGACACCTTCACCCTGCCCGAGGGCTATGTGCCCGCCGCCGGGGCCAAGCTGATGTCGCTGGCCGAGCCCACCAAGAAGATGAGCAAGAGCGACACCAACCTGAACAGCTTTGTCCTGATGACCGACGACAAGGACACCATCGTCCGCAAGTTCAAGCGGGCGGTCACCGACTCGGACGGCCAGGTGCGGTTTGACCGGGAGAACAAGCCCGGCGTCTCCAACCTGATGACCATTTACTCGGTCTTCACCGGCAAGACGATGGAGGAGATCGAGGCCGAGTTTGCCGGCCGCGGCTACGGCGATTTCAAGCTGGCGGTGGCCGAGGCGACCGCCGACGCCCTGGTGCCGGTGCAGACCGAATACGACCGCATCCTGGCCGACAAGGACTATGTGGACAGCGTGCTGCGGGACGGCGCCGAGCGGGCCTCCCGCCTTGCCAACCGCACCGTCAGCAAGGTCTACCGCAAGGTGGGCCTGCTGCAGCTGGACCGCCACTGATGGTTTTTGAGAGTCAAATTCACTTGACAACGATACATATTTTTCCTATAATATACTAACTGGTGCGGCCCGATGGGCCGCACAACTTTTACTGTTTTAAGGAGATTACCGGCTATGGCAAAAGAAGTTGTTGTAACCCACGAGGGATACGAGAAGCTGGAGAAAGAACTGGACAACCTGCGCACCGTCAAGCGCAAGGAAGTGGCAGATAAAATCAAGGTCGCCCGCGGCTACGGCGACCTTTCGGAAAACGCCGAGTACGACGCCGCCAAGGAGGAGCAGGCCATCGTCGAGGCCCGCATCGCCGACCTGGAAGCCACCCTGAAGGTGGCCCGCATCATCGACGACAACGACCTGTCCGCCGGCACCGTCTCCATCGGCATGCGGGTGCGCATCCTGGCCGAGGGCGACGACGAGGAGGACGCCGAGGAATACGACATCACCGGCTCCACCGAAGCGGACATGGACCTGAACCGCATCAGCGACGAGAGCCCGGTGGGCGCCGCCCTCATCGGCCATAAGGCCGGCGAGGAAGTGGAAGTCACCCTGCCCAACGGCAACATCATCGGCTACAAGATTCTCGCGGTCACCCGCAGCAAGTAAGCGGGGGGGCAGCCTCTCACCTCAATACAGGAAAGGAACACCACCATGCAGCAAAAGCAGCAAAACAGCGCCCAGGCCGCGCCGGAGCAGGATCTGACCCAGCAGGCGGCCGTCCGCCGCCAGAAGCTGGCCGACCTGTGCGCCGCCGGCCACGACCCCTTCACCATCACCAAATATCCCCAGGATGCCTTCTCAGCCGATCTGAAAGAGGAGTTCCGGGATCTGCCCGCCGAGAGCGAGACCGGCAAGGTGGTCTGCCTGGCCGGCCGCCTGATGTCCAAACGGATCATGGGCAAGGCCAGCTTTGCCCACCTGCGGGATGCCAAGGGCGACATCCAGATCTTTGCCAAGCGGGATGTGCTGGGCGACGAGCCCTATGCCGCTTTCAAAAAGCTGGACATCGGTGACATCATCGGCTGCAAGGGAGAGGTGTTCCGCACCAAGATGGGCGAGCTCAGCGTCCGGGTGACCGAGATCACCCTGCTGGCCAAGAGCCTGCTGCCCCTGCCCGAAAAGTTCCACGGCCTGACCGACCGGGAGGCCCGCTACCGCCAGCGCTATGTGGACCTGATCGTCAACCCTGATGTCAAGCAGACCTTTATCAAGCGCAGCGCCATTCTGCGGGAGCTGCGCGCCTTCCTGGACGCCAAGGGCTTCCTGGAGGTGGAGACCCCCATCCTGACCCCCTTCGAGATCGGCGCCTCGGCCCGTCCCTTCACCACCCACCACAACACCCTGGATATGGACATGGTGCTGCGCATCGAGACCGAGCTGTATCTGAAGCGGCTGATCGTGGGCGGCATGGATCGGGTGTATGAGGTGGGCCGGATCTTCCGCAACGAGGGCATGGACCCCAAGCACAACCCCGAGTTCACCACCATCGAGCTCTACCAGGCCTACACCGACTACCACGGCATGATGGACCTGGTGGAGGAGATGATGAAAACGGTGGCCCAGAAGGTCTGCGGCAGCCTGACCATCCCCTACCAGGGCCAGCAGATTGATCTGTCCCACTGGGAGCGGATGACCATGGTGGAGGCCGTCAAGAAGTACTCCGGCGTGGACTTCGACACGGTGGCTTCGGACGAGGAGGCCATCGCCCTGGCCAAGGAGCACCATGTGGAGCTGCCCGAGATTCCCACCAAGGGCGCCATTCTGGCCGAGTTCTTTGACGCCTTTGTGGAGGCCAACCTGATCCAGCCCACCTTTATCTACGACTACCCGGTGGAGGTCAGCCCGCTGGCCAAGCGCAAGCCCAGCGATCCCATGTTCACCGAGCGGTTTGAGTATTTCATCAACGCCACCGAGTTCGGCAACGCCTTCAGTGAGCTCAACGACCCCATCGACCAGAAGGGCCGGTTTGAGCGCCAGGTGGCCGAGCGCAAGAAGGTGGAGCCCACCAGCAAGGCCCAGGTGGACTACGACTACGTCACCGCCCTGGAATACGGCCTGCCCCCCACGGGCGGCCTGGGCTTCGGCGTGGATCGTCTGGTCATGCTGCTCACCGACTCGGCTTCCATCCGGGATGTACTGCTCTTCCCCACCATGAAGCCGCTGGACCAGTAACGCTCCAACCCAATCCTACAACAACAGGCACCCTGCTTTGCGGTGAACTGCACCCCGTCAAGAGGACAGTGAAAAAATATAAAGTTTTCCCGGCCGGCAGCTTCAGTGCTGCCGGCCGCT
>CALWNP010000025.1 GCA_944382835.1 uncultured Gemmiger sp. | reverse complement strand
ACCGTCCCGGCGAGGTAGCCGATCCGTGGTACACCGACGATTTCGACACGACCTGGCGGGATGTGGAGGAAGGCTGCCGGGGATTGCTCCAAAAAATAATCAGCAAAGAGGTTCGGACGAGCGGACAAGCTGGTTGTCAAGGGAGCGGAAATTAGTGTACAATGGAATTCCGAGCGAGATGACTTTATCAGCTTGACTGACATCGCCAAGCTGAAGGACAGCGACAATCCTCGCTACATTATCCAAAACTGGCTGCGGAACCGGAACACGATTGAGTTCCTGGGTGTTTGGGAATCTCTATACAACCCGTCTTTTAACCGTGTCGAATTCGATGCGTTTAGGAGTCAGGCCGAGCGGCTGGCAAAGCTCAATGCCATCGCCATCAGCCAGATGGAAATCTTGATACAGGATCACCGCATCGAAGCTCTGGAGGCTCATAGCGGAAAACTATCTCCTATGGAGTAAAAAATAATAGGCAGGACGCTTGCGAACGGGCGAAGGCCGTGGCATCTATAGTGTTGCGATGTTCCAAGAAAATCCCGGTCAAATGACCGGGATTTTTTGTTGCGCCATCCCCTACGGGGCGGCTTCGCGCTTCGCCTGCGGCTCGCGTTCAGCTCGCGGGGACCGGTCGCTAAAAACGCTCCGCAGGAGCGTTTTCTTGACGCGCCCGCTGATGGCGCACCGGCCCGTCACACCACAAACGGGGGAAGATGCCTTTCCGGTGTCCAGGCTAGATGCCCGCTTGACCGGGATTTTGTTTGCGTCTATCCTTATTTATAACAGCACATCACACCAAAAATTCCGCGGCATCCCGCCGCATGAGGAGAAAACGATTGATGGAAAAGAAAAAAGTATTGATGATCGGCACCGGCGGCACCATCGCCTCGGAACTGGGGGACAACGGGCTGCGGCCCGATCTCTCCAGCGCGCAGCTGCTCAACTACATCCCCGATCTGGAACAGGTCTGCCAGGTGGACTGCCTGCAGATCTGCAATCTGGACAGCACCAACATCCAGCCCAAACACTGGCTGAAGATCGCCGACACCATCCGCCGCAATTACCGTGCTTACGACGGATTTGTCATCTGCCACGGCACCGACACCATGGCCTACACCGCGGCGGGGCTGAGCTATCTGATCCAGGGCAGCCCCAAACCCATCGTCCTCACCGGCGCCCAGAAACCCATCGGCTTTGAGACCACCGACAGCAAGCAGAACCTGCGGGACGCCTTCACGGTGGCGCTGTCCGGCATGGCGGGGGTGATGATCGTCTTCAGCGGCAAGGTGATCCTGGGCACCCGGGCCCGCAAAACCCACAGCAAGCGGTTCGAGGCCTTTTCCAGCATCAACTACCCGGTGCTGGGCCAGGTCCAGGACGGTCGGCTGATCCCCTTTCTCCGCCCCGAAAGCCGGGCGGTGCCCCAGTTTTACGACAAGGTCAACCCCAACGTGGCGCTGCTCAAGCTGATCCCCGGCATGGGGTGCGGGGCGGCGGAGTATCTGCTGGCCCACAACGACGCCCTGATCATCGAGAGCTTCGGGGTGGGCGGGCTGCCCAGCTATGACAGCGGCGACTACCTGACGGTGGTCAAGGCGGGGCTGGACGCCGGCAAACTGGTGGTCATGACCACCCAGGTGGAGAACGAGGGCAGCGATCTGGGGGTCTACTCGGTGGGGTCCCGGGTCAAGCGGAGCCTGCCGGTGCTGGAGGCCTGCGACATGACCACCGAGGCCGTCGCCGCCAAGCTCATGTGGATTCTGGGCCAGACCACCGACCCCGCCTGGGCCCGGGAACTCTTTTACACCCCCATCGCCTGCGACCTGCTGGTGCGGCGCTGAGCCCTCATTCCGGCCCGAAGGTCATGGTCACCGCCTGGACCAGGTCATATTCGGCCAGCTCCTCGGGGGAAAAGTAGTCCTGGACCGAGCAGCTGGGCAGGGTGTTGCCGTCGTCGTAGATCAGCAGCGCCACCGGCACCTCCCCCTGATCCACCGGCGCCGGCTGGTCCAGAAAGGCCTTGACGCTGGCGGTGGGTTGGGTGTCCAGCCGGATGGGATCACTGAGGGTGGAGAAGCAGCCCCCGAAGTTGATGATGCCGCTGATCTGGTAGTCCGCCTCCAGCTCCAGGGCCAGGGTGCCGGACATGGGCTGCTGGGCCAGCTCGCCGGCGGTGCCGATCTCGCCGCCGCCGTTGGCCACCCAGGCCCCCTCCTCCAGCCGGTAGATGTGGAGGGCGGCCGCCGTCACCGGGGCGGAAAACCGGAACAGCGCCACCTGATCGGCCTTGTCCAGGGCGGCCAGCAGCTGCTGCTGGTCCTCGGTGAGGGTCCAGGGGGCGACGGTGTGTTCGGCGGTGGTCTCCGCCGGCGCCGCGGCGGTGCAGCCGGCCAGCGGCAGGCAGAAGAGGCGTTTCATCGGCAATTCCTCCTTTTTCTTTTATGATACAGGATTTGCCCCGCCCAGACAACGGGAAAGGGGAAAGTTTTCCACCGTCTGTACCGGATTTGGTGTAAAACTTTTCCCGTTGGCGGGCAAACAGAACAAAAGCCGTCGGCTCGGAGAGAGCCGGCGGCTTTTTTGTAATCCATCAGGCGGGCAGAAGGGTGAAGGCGGCCACGCTGCAGGGGGGCAGGGTGGCGGTGAAGCCGTCCTCGGTGAGGGCGGCATCCAGCGGGCGGGGGGCCACCCGGGCCGGGGCGTCGAAGGTGTTGTGGGCATCGGGGCGGCCGGTGAGCACCCGGCCCTCCACCCGGGCAGCCCTGGCCCCGGCCAGCAGGCAGTGGAGCGGCACCGGCCGGGCGTCGTTGAGGTTGGCGACGGTGAGCAGGATGCTGCCGTCCTGCTGCTGGCTGGCCGAGAGATGGAGCTCGGGCACCTGCTCCTCCTCCTGGCCCAGCAGGGTGGTCTCGGCGTAGCTCTCCAGCTGGCGGGCGTTCTGGTGGCCCTTGTACATCTCAAAGACGTGGTAGGTGGGGGTGGTGAGCATCCGGTCCCCCTCGGTGAGGACCATGGCCTGCAGCACGTTGACCACCTGGGCGATGTTGGCCATCCAGACGGTGTCACAGTGGTTGTTGAAGATGTTCAGGTTCACCGCGGCCACCAGGGCGTCCCGCATGGTGTTCTGCTGGTAGAGGAAGCCGGGGTTGGTGCCGGGCTCCACATCGTACCAGGTGCCCCACTCATCCACCGCCAGGCCGATTTTGCGGTCGCCCTGGTAACGGCGGATGATCCGGCTGTGGTTCTCCACCAGCTCCTCCATGAAGAGGGCCTTGTGCAGGGTGTGGTAGTATTCGGCGGGGGTGAATCGGGTGGCCGAGCCCTTGTGCTGCCCGTCGGGGCCGGGCACGGTATAGTAGTGGAGGCTCACCGCATCGATCTGGCGGCCGGCCCGCTCCACCACCGTCTCGGTCCAGTGGTAGTCGTCCACATTGGCCCCCGAGGCGATGCGGAAGAGCTTCTGGTCCGGCGCATAGCTGCGCAGATAGGTGCTGTACTGGCGGCAGAGGTCGGCGTAGTATTCCGCCCGCATGTTGCCGCCGCAGCCCCAGGCCTCGTTGCCGATGCCCCAGTACCGGACGTTCCAGGGTTCCTCCCGGCCGTTGCGGCGGCGGAGGCTGGCCATGGGAGAGGTGCCCGGCATGTTGCAGTACTCCACCCAGTCGGAGAACTCCTGCACCGTGCCGCTGCCCACATTGCCCGACAGGTAGGGCTCACAGCCGATCTGGCGGCAGAGCTCCATGAACTCATGGGTGCCGAAAGAGTTGTCCTCGGTCACCCCGCCCCAGTTGGTGTTGACGATGGTCTTGCGGCCGGACTGGGGGCCGATGCCGTCCTGCCAGTGGTAGGTGTCGGCAAAACAGCCCCCCGGCCAGCGCAGCACCGGCAGATGCAGCGCTTTCAGGGCGTCGACCACATCGGTGCGCATCCCGTTGCGGTTGAGGATGGGGGAGTCGGGGCCCACATAGAGGCCCTGGTAGATGCAGCGGCCCAGATGCTCGGAAAACTGGCCGTAGATGTTTTTGTGGATGGTGCCCACCGAGCGGTTGGCGTTGAGGATGAGGTAGGACATGGGGATCACTCCTTATGAGCAGCGGATTGTGCCGGATAATACAAATTGGAAAAAATATAAAAAGAATACGATTTGAATAAAACGCGCTGGAGTCCCGAGCATCCGGGACGCTTGTCCCAGGATAATCTGGCTGTCCCCGGCGGTTGTTTGTTTCATTGTACCACAGGGCGGGCGGGATGCAAGGCGGCGGGGCGAGATTCCCAAACTTTGTCGGAGCCGCCCAAAACAGGGCGTATTTTTTTGGCAGAATGCCGGAAGAAACAGAAAAACCGGCTGCGGCACAGAGCCGACAGCCGGTTGGGAAGCAACAGAAAGGTTCAGGGGCGCAGCCTGCCATAGAGGCAGAGGTCCCACACCGCGTCCCCCTTGGTCACCGCCTGTTTTTGCAGCCCTTCCAGGGCAAAGCCGTTTTTCTCCAGCACCCGGCGGGAGGCAGTGTTGGGGGCGTAGACCAGGGCGGAAAGCCGCAGCAGGTCCAGCCGGGCAAAGGCCAGGGGGCAGAACTGCCCCACCGCCGCCGTCATCACCCCCCGGGACTGGAAGGCGGGGTCGAGAAGGTAGCCCAGCTCGGCGTCCCGGTGGAAGACATCGGGCTTGCGCTCCGCCGAGAGGGTGCCGGCCAGCTTGCCGTCGGCCAGGATCACCCGGTACAGCCCGCCCCTGCCCTCCTCCCGGCGGATCAGATCCAGCCACCACCGGGCCGAGGCCTCGGTGTAGGGGTTGGGCAGATGGTCGGAGAGGTAGCGCCGGTCCACCGCGTTGTACAGTGCCACCAGGGCGGGGATGTCCTCCTGGGCGGGCAGCCGCAGTTGAATCTTCATCCGAAACCCCTCCTTTGATCACACCGCCGCCTTGCTGCGGGCTTCCATCGCCCGCAGCTCGGGCATGACGGTAAGGCGCATGGTGATGTAGCAGGCCAGGCCGCCGATGACGTTGGAGATGGGCTCGGCCAGGAAGACCCCGTTGACCCCCAGCCCGGCCAGATGGGGCAGGATCAGGGTCAGGGGCACCACGATGATGGCCTTGCGCAGCAGCGAGAAGAAGATGGCCCGCTTGGGCTTGTTCAGCGACTTGAAGACGCTCTGGCCCGAGAACTGGAAGGCCATCATCACAAAGCCGAAGAAATAGATGTGCAGCGAGGGCACCGCCGCTGCCAGCAGATCGGCCTCGTGGTTGAAGATCTGGATGAAGAAGGCGGGGAAGAGGGAGATCAGCCCCCAGATCAGCAGGGTGTAGCCGAAGCCCAGCTGGGTCATGAACCGGATGGCCCCCCGCACCCGGGGCACGTCGCCGGCGCCGTAGTTGTAGCCGATGACGGGGGAGGCGCCGTCGGTGATGGCCATGACCGGGGTCTGGGCAATCTGCCGCACCGAGTTGATGACGGTCATGACGCTGACGTAGAGGTCCCCGCCGAAGGTCATGAGGGTGGCGTTGCAGGCCACCTGGACCAGACTGTCGGTGAAGGACATCACAAAGCTGGAGGTGCCCAGGGCGATGATCCGCTTGATGCAGGACCAATCCGGCCGGAAGCCCCGCAGCACCAGCCGCAGCTCGGCCTTGGGGCCGGTGAGGAACCGCAGCACCCACACCGCCGACAAAAACTGGGAGAAGATGGTGGCCACCGCGGCCCCCCGCACCCCCATGCCCAGCCCGAAGATCAGGATGGGGTCCAGCACGATGTTGGCGACGGCGCCCAGCAGCACCGTCAGCATCCCGATGTTGGCAAAGCCCTGGCTGTTGATGTAGGGGTTCAGCCCCAGGGAGGTCATGACAAAGACGGTGCCCAGCAGATAGATGGTCATGTAGGCGGCGGCATAGGGGTAGGTGGCGTCGCTGGCGCCGAAGAGGTAGAGCAGCGGCTTGTGGAAGAGGATGCCCACCACTGTCAGCACCACCCCGCAGGCCAGCAGCATGAAGTAGGCGTTGGCCATGATGCGCCGGGCGCCCTCCTCGTTTTTCTGGCCCCGGGCGATGGAGCACAGCGGTGCCCCGCCCACCCCGAAGAGGTTGGCGAAGGCGGTGATCAGGGTGACCACCGGAAAGCAGAGCCCCAGCCCCGCCAGAGCCAGGGTGCCCTCGCCTGGGATCTTGCCGATGTAGATCCGGTCCACAATGTTGTACAGCAGGTTCAGCACCTGGGCCACCAGCATGGGGGCCGCCACCGCCAGAATGTTCTGCCGCACGCTGCCGGTGGAAAAATCCACCTGCCGGCCCCCGGCGCCGTGAAATTTATGAAAGTGCATCCGACACATCTCCTCTCCCAAACAAAAAGGACCGGCCCGGCGGGCCGGTCCCGAAACATTCTATGGTTAGCCCACCGCGGCGGTGTAGGTGGCCAGGGCGGCGTCCACCGTCTCGGCGGTGACGGTGTCCTGCATCAGCACCCGCCAGGCCTCCCGCTGATCGTTCCAGCCGGGGGTCACCCCGTACAGGTCCCCCAGATAGGGCAGCAGCGCCGCAAAGCCGGCCATCTGCTGGGCATAGGGGGTCTCGGCCCAGACATCCCCCAGGCTGCTGCGGGCCGGCAGCTGGCCGGTCAGCCGCACCGCGTCGGGGCTGGCGCACAGGCTCTGGGCCAGGGCCTGGGCCGCCGCCATTTTGGCGCTGTCGCCGGTGTCGGGCAGGGCAAAGCCCCAGACGGTGCCGTAGAGCACCGGGTCCCCCTGGGCCGGATAGGCCATCGGGTAGGGGGTAAAGGGGGATTCGGCGGCAAAGGTGTTCTGGATCGTGGCGCTCCAGCACAGGCTCAGGGCGCTGCTTCCCCCCGCAAAGACCCGGATGGCGTCGGCGGCGGTGGCGGCATTCTCGTAGCTCAGCCGCTTGGTATCACAGAGGCTGCGCAGGGTGGTCAGGGCCGCCAGCGCCTTCTCCCCCTCAAAGGTGTACCGGGTGTGGCCGGCGTCGGTGAAGGAAATCCCCGCCAGGTTCTGGGCCAGCATCCGGGTGCCCTGGTCGCCGTAGGCTGCGCCGGAATAGAGCAGCCCGGTCTGGTAGATGCCGCTGTCCACCAGACGGTCCAGCGCCCAGGTGAACTGGTCGGGGGTCCAGGTGCGGCTGTCGGTGAGCAGGTCACCGGCCCCCGCCGCCTCAAACAGGGTGGGGTTCACCGCCATGCAGTCCACCATCACCGCCAGCGGCAGCACCCGCCAGCTTCCGCTGCCGTCCTGGCAGGCGGGGGCGATGGCCTCGCTCACCCCGTTCACATCGGCCTGCAGATCCTCGGTCCACAGCCCGCCCAGGTCGGCAAAAGCTACCCCGCTGTCGGCGGCCCGGATCAGCCGCTCGCTGCTGTCCAGCAGCAGGTCGGGGCGCTCCCCGGCGGCCAGCTTGGCGTCGATGTCGGCGGCGGACAGATAGCTGACCTCCACCCCGATGCCGGGATTCTCCTTACGGAAGGCGGCGATCACCCCGGCGGCGGGGTCCTCCTCCTCGGTGCCGGTGGCGAAATCCCCCACCGGACCGGCCCACAGGGTGATGGTGGTCTGGGGCTGGCCCCCGCAGCCCGCCAGCAGCCCGGCGGCCAGCAGGGCGGCCCCTGCCGCCGCGATAGCTCTTCTCATCCCGTTTCCTCCCTTTGGTTCCGGGCGTCCCGGGGGGCGCCGCAGTTCTCTGCCTATTGTAACACAAAAGCCGCCCCGCAACAATCCCGGCCGGACGGGGAGAAAATTTCGCCGCCCGCCTACCATGTCCCGGCCTGGGGCAATGTGCTGCGGGCCACCTGGGAGCGGGGCTGGTCCTTCATCAAGCGGGCAGGCACCGTCATCCTGGTCTCCACCGTCCTGCTCTGGTTCCTCCAGAGCTCCGGCATCACCGAAACCGGCTTCGGCATGGTGGAGGACAACAACACCTCGCTGCTGGCCTCCATTGGCGGGGCGGTCTCCTTCCTCTTCGCTCCTCTGGGCTTCGGCAACTGGAAGGCCACCGTGGCCACCGTCACCGGCCTCATCGCCAAGGAGAATGTGGTGGGCACCTTCGGGGTGCTCTACGGCTTCGGCGAGGTGGGGGAGAACGGCGAGGAGATCTGGTCCAGCATCGCGGCGGACTACTCCGCCCTGGCGGCTTACAGCTTCATGATCTTCAACCTCCTCTGCGCCCCCTGCTTTGCCGCCATGGGGGCCATCAAGCGGGAGATGAACAACCCCCGCTGGACCCTCTTTGCCATCGGTTACATGTGCGCCCTTGCCGCTGCGCCCACCCAAAAGAGAAAGAATTGATTTCGGGTTTTTGTGCGTTTCAGACAAGTCTTGGCAATCTATTGAAAAAGCGCTGTGCATGATGGTATAATACTAAAATGTAAATGCCTGCCGAAAGAACCGGCAGCCCGGGTTTTGGAACTTCGGGCCGGGGCGGAAAACACAATGGCGGTTCGCCGGAAGTAAGGAGAGGTTTTCTTGGAGAACGAAAAGAACATTTCCACCAGCAGCGAGAGCGAAGAGGAAGAAGTTGACCTTCTGGAGCTTGCAATCCTGCTCAAGAACCATCTGGCGGCCATCATTCTGACCACCCTGCTCTTTGCGGTGGTGGGCTTTGCGGGGACGGTGCTCTTCATCACCCCCCAGTACCAGGCCAGCGCCACCATGATCGTCAACACCCGGCAGGACCAGAACACCAACGTCACCACCGACCAGATCAACTCGGCCCAGAAGCTGGTGTCCACCTACAGCATCATCATCAAGAGCGATACCGTGCTGGACCAGGTCATCACCAATCTGGGCCTGACCCTGAGCTATGAACAGCTCAGCAGCAAGGTGAATGTGAGCGCGGTGGATGATACCCAGGTCATCCAGATCTCGGTCACCGACCCCAACCCCGAGTCCGCCCGCCGGATGGCGGAGGAGATCACCAACGTGGCCCCCGATGTCATCCTCAACACGGTGGAGGCCGGCTCGGTGCGGCTGATCTCGGCGGCCCGGGTGGGCAGCACCCCGGTGTCTCCCTCCAAGGTGCGCAACACCGCCATCGCCGCGGCCGTCGGCCTGGTGCTCTCCGCCGGCTTCCTGATCCTGCGGGAGCTGCTCAACAACACCATCAAGACCGACGCCGACATCCAGAAAAAGCTGGGCCTCAACGTGCTGGGGGTCATCCCGCTGGTCACCCTGCCCGGCGACAAAAAGAAGCGCCGCCGCAACCAGGACAAGAACGGCCATGTGGAACGCCGGCTGATCACCATCACCAACAAGGACGTGCCCTTCTCCTATGTGGAGTCCTTCAAATCCCTGCGCACCAACCTGAACTTCATGGCGGTGTCCAGCGAGTGCAAGGTCATCATCGTCACCTCCTCCCTGGCGGCCGAGGGCAAGAGCGGCCTGGCCATCAACCTGGCGGCCTCGCTGGCCGAGAGCGGCAAGCGGGTGATCCTGGTGGACGGCGACCTGCGCAAGCCGGTGGTCCACCGCTATCTGCACATCAGCAACAAGCGCAGCCAGGGCCTGACCGGCGTGCTGGCCGGCACCGTCTCGCTGGGGGATGCCATCATCCAGAATTCCGAGTTCAACATCCATGTGCTGACGGTGGGCGCCATCCCGCCCAACCCCGCCGAGCTGCTGGGCTCCAACAAGATGCGCTCGCTGGTCAAAAAGCTCAGCGAGGTCTACGACTATGTGATTATTGATACCCCGCCTGTCTCGGTGGTCACCGACGCGGCGGTGGTGGGCAGCTATGCCGACGGCGCCCTGCTGGTGGTCCGCCAGGGCTTTGCCAACACCGAGACCATCCAGCTGGCCAAGAAGAACCTGGAGAACACCGGGGTGCACATCCTGGGCACCGTCCTCAACGAGTTCGACGCCAAGACCACCACCCGCCAGACCGGCTACTCCTACTCCTACTACTACAACTACTACGACAAAGACGGCAAAGATGGCAAGGGGGAGAAAGGCTCTGCCGAATAACCGCATGACCCCGGCCGGTCCCGTTCCGGCCACCTGCCCCGGCCCGCCCTTGGAAAGGAACCGCTATGACTGATCTGCACTGCCACATTCTGCCCGGCATCGACGACGGGGCGCGCAACCCCGACGCCTCGATCCAGCTGCTGCAGATGGAAGACCGGGACGGGGTCAACCAGATTGTGCTGACCCCCCACTTCAACTCGGAGCGGGAGACGGTGGAGGAATTCTGCCAGAAACGGCGGCGGGGGGTCATGGCCCTGGCCGAGCCGCTGCAGAAAAGCGGCCTGAAGATCGAGTTCAAGCTGGGGGCCGAGATCTATTTTTCCCCCGCCCTGCCCGAGCTGGATCTGAAAAAGCTCTGCTTGTCGGGCACCGACATCCTGCTCATCGAGCTGCCGGTGGATTACAACCCCGGCTGGACCAAGGAGATCCTCTTTGACATCCAGATGCAGGGCTTCCGCCCCCTGCTGGCCCATGTGGACCGTTACCCCTATGTGCTGGAACACCCCGAGATGCTCTACGAGCTGGTGTGCGCCGGCATCTACACCCACATGAACGCCAGCAGCCTGCTGCGCAAGCCCCACGAGACTAAGCAGATGAAAAAGCTCATCGGCTGGAATCTGGTACATACCTTGGCCACCGACGCCCACTCGGTTCACCGCCGGCCGGCCCAGCTGGCCAAGGGGCTGGAACAGGTGCGCCACTGGTACGGCGAGGAGATGGTGGAGGGGATGATCCGCAACGGGGACGCCCTGTTTGCGGGCAAAGAGCCCACCGCCCTGCCCGAGCCCACCGAGCCCAAGGCACGGTTTTCCCTCTTTCGGTGAAACCTGGCCGCCGGCTCTTGTCTGCTGCGGTCGAATCGGGTATAATAAGCAGAGTGTTTTCAATGTTATGACCCGTCTGTGGAGGTTCCTAGATGAAATTAGCAAAACGTCTGGGGGCGCTGGCCCTGACCGTTGTGCTGGCGATGAGCCTGACGGCCTGCAGCCCCAAACAAGTGATGTCGGACATGGTCTACAATGTTGTCAAGGCGATGGGCTTTGTGGCGGAGGATGACTCCGACGCCGAGGCGACGGTGGATGTCTATGCCACCCAGGGCGGCAGCATCACCTTCCCCGAGGACATGCCCAGCTCCGGCAACTTCAATGTGGAAGTTTCGGGCGATGCCCTCTACATTCAGTTCAACGGCATTGCCAACCGCAGCACCAGCTACTTTGTGGCGGCCAGCGACACCGTCACCATCACCAGCTACGCCACCACCGAGTCCACCGGCCTGCTGGAGTACAAGGCGGCGCTGTGGCAGCTGTCGGACGACCAGCAGACCACCAGCTATGTCAAGGGCAGCACGGTGTACTTCACCACCGGCGGCGACTGCTACACCCAGCAGGTCTCCGGCTTGACCCCCGGCGCCAAGTACAAGATCACCGTCAGCTATGATTCCAGCCGGTACTACATCACCGGCGGCATGATGGTCACCGGTGTGGGCAGCAGCGAGCTGACCGACATCGAGGGAAAGGAATAACCCCCCAGGGGGACGATGCCCCGGCAACGGCCAGACGGCCCGCGCCGGGGCCTTTTTGGGTGCCGGGGCCTGCCCGGCCAGAAGGAGGATTTTTGATGCAGTTTGACCGCAAACAGATGCGCAACACCCTGCTGCTGTTGCTGGCGGCCTTTATCTGGGGCACCGCCTTTGTGGCCCAGAGCGTGGGCAGCGGCTATGTGGGGCCCTACACCTTCCTGGCCAGCCGCAGCTGGCTGGCCTGTGTCTTTCTGGCGGGGATCATGGGGGTGCGCCGCCTGCTGGACAAGCGGGCGGGCAGCCGCCGGCCCTTCTGGCTGGCGCCCCGCACCCTGGTCAAGGGGGGCGTGCTCTGCGGGATCATGCTCTTTGCGGCCTCGGCGGCCCAGCAGATGGGCATTGGCACCACCGGCACCGCCAAGGCGGGGTTTCTGACCGCTCTGTATGTGGTGCTGGTCCCCATCTGCGGCATGGTTTTCGGCCGCCGTCCGGGGGTCAAGCTGTGGGTCTGTGTGGCGGTGAGCCTGGTGGGGCTCTACCTGCTCTGCCTGGCGGGCCGGGGCACCCTGGCCCTGACCGGCGGCGAGTGGCAGCTGCTGCTCTGCGCCCTGCTGTTCACCTTCCAGATCATGCTGGTGGACCGGTTCAGCCCCCGGCTGGACGGGGTGCAGCTGAGCTTTGCCGAGTTCTTCACCACGGCGGTGCTCTCCACCCTCTGCATGCTGGCCTTCGAGCAGCCCACCCTGGCCCAGCTGGCGGGGGCGGGGATCTCCATTGCCTACTGCGGTATCTTTTCCAGCGGGGTGGCCTACACCCTGCAGATCCTGGGCCAGAAGGACCTGGACCCCACCATTGCCAGCCTGGCCATGTGCATGGAGAGCGTCTTCAGCGCGGTGGCGGGGTTCTTTGTGCTGGGGCAGGTGCTGACGGTTCAGGAAACCATCGGGTGTTGTTTGATGTTTGTCGCCATTGTGGCGGCGCAGCTTCCTGAGCGGAAGGCTTGACCTTTTTGGGAAAGCGGCTGCTTTCCGATAGGCCCGACGGGGTTCGGATGTTTCTCGCTGGTTTTGTCGGGGTGGACCACCCCGAAGGCGGCATTCCCCCGAAAGCGTTCCTTTTTTGTAACCGTAGTAAGGTAGTGTTTGTGCTTACCATACAGTTCCGCGCGAGACGCGGAACACCCATTTCGGAACCAACGCTGCGCGTTGGTTTGTGCATCGCGCTATGCGCGATTGCGCAGCATAGCTGCGCAGGCACAAAAGGTTCCACCGTTTCGAGGCGGTGGACGCCCGACCAGGGTTTTCAACCCTGGACCCCTCAAAGGGTCCACCGCGGACGGACCCTTTGAGCAAGGAAGAATTTATTAGGGAAAGGGCTTCGCCCTTTTCAAACCTTCTCTATAATCCACCACCTACGGAGGCTCCTCCGGAACCGGAATCCAAACCTAGAGGAAGGGTTTTAGAAAACACTTCCGAAAACTGCAACATAAACCAAAAAGCCAGAAACAAGGATGAGGCAACACGCCTATCCTGTTGTTTCTGGCTTTTGTTTTATAGAGAAGGATTATCAAGGGCGGATGCCCTTGATTCTAGATCCATACCTTGCTCAAAGGGCCCGTCAGGGGTGGGCCCTTTGAGGAGTCCAGGGCTTACAGCCCTGGCCGTGCGTCCACCGCATCGGAACGGTGGGACTTTTTGTGCCTGAGCAGCTATGCTGCGCAATCGCGCATAGCGCGATGCACAAACCAACGCGCAGCGTTGGTTCCGAAATGGGTGTTCCGCGTCTCGCGCGGAACTGTATGGTAAGCACAAACACTACCTTACCACGGTCACAAAAAGGAACGCCTTCGGGGGAGGATCGCTTGCGGGGTGGTCCACCCCGAAACCCGCAGCACCGGGCCTACGGTCCCCGACGGGCCTATCGGAAAGCAGCCGTTCTCCCGTCAGCCGACGGGCCCCCGCCAGGGGCCAAAGAACTCACCCCACCCGGTGATCAATCGCCTCCCGGCAGTCCTGCAGGGTATCAAAGGTCACCGAACAATCTTCCCCAAAAAACCACCGCTCTTCGCCATTACAGACGATTTTGCGGATCAGCTGACCATGATACTCGCTCTGTGTGTAAATGCCGTTGGACATGCCATTGTGCCTCCCGTTTGAAATCTACCTTTCCATTGTGCCATGGCCGGCGCCGTTTCGCAAGAGGGATTTGTACCGGTCTTTTGCAGATTTGCCCGGGCAAATTTCGGCAGTTCTGCCAAAAACTTTCCGGGCCCTCCGCCACAAAAATCTTGCCCCGACCTATGGAAACCCGTCGCAATTTGTGCTATACTTGTAAACGACATCATCCGCACAACGAGCCGGGCTTTTTTTGTTTGGGACGCCGCTGTCCCGGGCATCTTGCGCCCGGCCGTCAATCGTGTATAATAGAGATACAACCGGTGGCGGCGCGCCGAATCCGCCGCACTGAATTGGAGGAACATGGTATGACAAAACAAGAAGCGTTGCAGTTGAAGATGACTGCGACACGGGTGCGCATGGGCATCATCGAGTCCACCCATGGCGCAAAATGTGGTCATCCCGGCGGAAGCCTGTCCGCCGCCGATGTGCTGACCTATCTGTATTTCAAAGAGATGCGCATCGATCCTGCCAATCCCCAGGACCCTGCGCGGGACCGCTTCGTGCTGTCCAAGGGTCACTGCGCGCCGGGTCTGTATGCGGCGCTGGCCGAGCGCGGCTTCTTCCCCGTTCAGGACCTGCCCACCCTGCGCCACTCCGGCAGCTATCTGCAGGGCCATCCCAACATGAACACCGTCCCCGGTGTGGATATGAGCACCGGCAGCCTGGGCCAGGGCGTCTCCGCCGCCTGCGGCATGGCGCTGGCCGCCCGCACCAAGGGCACCGACATCAACGTCTACACCCTGCTGGGTGACGGCGAGATCGAGGAGGGCGAGTGCTGGGAAGCCTTCATGTTCGCCAGCCACTACAAGCTGGACAACCTCTGCATCATCGTGGACGTGAACGGCCTGCAGATCGACGGCCCCACCTCCAAGGTCATGAACAGCGAACCGCTGGACCAGAAGATGGACGCCTTCGGCTTCAACACCATCATCTGCAACGGCAACTCCATCAACGAACTGGAGCAGGCCTTCATGCTCTTTGACCGCGCCCACGGCAGCGGCAAACCCACCTGCTTCCTGCTGCACACCACCAAGGGCCTGGGCGTCAGCTATATGGAAAATGCTGTGGAATGGCACGGCAAGGCCCCCAACGACGAGCAATATCAGCAGGCCATGGCGGAACTGCGCGCCTCCTACGAACTGCTGGAAAAGGAGGTTCAGCGCAATGTCTGATGCCAAGAAAGTCGCCACCAAAATCGCCACCCGGGAAAGCTACGGTAACGCCCTGGTGGAGCTGGCCGACGCCGGCCACGATGACATCGTGGTCTTTGACGCCGACCTGGCCGAGGCCACCAAGACCGCAATCTTCAAGAAGGCTTACCCCGAGCGCCACTTTGACTGCGGCATCGCCGAGTGCAACATGATGGGGGTCGCCGCCGGCATGAGCACCTTCGGCTATGTGCCCTTCGTCTCCAGCTTCGCCATGTTCGCTGCCGGACGCGCCTTCGAGCAGATCCGCAACTCCATCGGCTATCCCCACCTCAACGTCAAGATCGCCGCCACCCACGCCGGCCTGTCGGTGGGCGAGGACGGCGCCTCCCACCAGTGCTGCGAGGACATCGCCCTCATGCGCTCCATCCCCGGCATGGTGGTTCTCTCTCCCGCCGACGACGTGGAAGCCCGCGCCGCCGTCAAGGCTGCCTACGAGCACCAGGGCCCCGTCTACCTGCGGTTCTCCCGCCTGGCGGTGCCGGTGTTCCATGACGAGAGCTCCTACACCTTCGAGATCGGCAAGGGCGAAACCCTCACCGACGGCTTCGACATCGCCATCATCGCCACCGGCCTGATGACCAGCGAGGCCCTCAAGGCCGCCGTCACCCTGAAAAAGCAGGGGATCAACGCCCGGGTCATCAACATGCCCTGCATCAAGCCGCTGGACGAGGCGCTGGTGCTGCGCGCCGCCAAGGAATGCCTCAAGGTCCTCACGGTGGAGGAACACAGCATCATCGGCGGCCTGGGCGAGGCGGTCTGCGCCCTGCTCAGCGAAAAGCTGCCCACCCCGGTGCGCCGGATGGGCGTCATGGACCGGTTCGGCCATTCCGGTCCGGCGTGGGAGGTCCTCAAGGACTATGGTCTCACCGCCGACAACATCGTGGCCAATGTCCTGGATTTCCTGGGCTGATATCATCAAACTCTCTGGGAGGGCCTTCGGCCTCTCCTTTTTGTTTGCCGCCGCATACGCAAAAGCCCCCGGTCCAGGTGAACCGGGGGCTTTTGCTGTATGTGTGCAGGGAAAATCTTACTGTTTGTTCTGGTTCAGCTGGCCGCGGAAGATGTTGCGGAAGATCAGCCGGGTCAGGGGACCGGCGAAGAGCAGCTGCCAGATCAGCGCCATGGGCATGTTCATGCCCCAGGTCTGGACCCAGGTGCCAAAGCTGGGGGTCTTGAAGAGCAGGGTGGCGATGAGGCTCATGGTGGGGCACATGATGCAGACGATCATGGTGGAGATGGCGTAGGTGATGATCTGGGGCCGGTCGGTGGGCCGCACCACGGTGAAGGCCAGCTTGGTGGCCAGCTTTTCCACCACAAAGAACTCCAGGATGGCGGCAATGGGCATCATGATGGGCAGCTCGTGCAGTGCCATCCCGAAGGTGGCGTTGACCACCCCGCCGGTGCTCAGGGCCACGTTGTAGACGATCATGCCATAGACCATGATCAGGGCCATAATGATGGTGTAAACGACATTTTGCAATTTGGTTTGGGGCATTGTATTCTCCTCTTTCTGAAAAATGGACACAAAAAAAGAAAAGCAACGAGAACCTTTTGTCTCGTTACTTTTCTTCACTGCGACTACCAGTTATTGGTATTATTTTACCGCGATCCGGCCGGAATGTCAAGCCGACTTCCGGCTGCTGCCGAAGAGCACCCCCGGCAGGAAGGACAGCCGCTGGCCGAACAGCCGGACAATCAGCCCCACCAGCAGGGCCGCAATCACGGTGCCCTCCCGCACGCCGGCCAGCAGGCCCGCCAGCATAAAGGAGGCGGCCACCGCCACCACCGTCATGGAAACATCAAAGCAGACCTTGGTGGTGCCGAAATCGGTGCGCCAGGTGGTCACCACCGCCCGCACAAAGGATTCCCCGGGCAGCATGGCCACGTTGGCCAGGATCTCCAGATACACCCCGAAGCCCAGCACCAGGCAGCCCACCAGCAGATGGACCAGCTTGATGGGGTAGCTCTGGGGATGGACAAAGGAGAGCCACACCATGGTCAGGTCGATGAAATAGCCGAAGGCCAGAGAAATGGGGATCTGCAGCAGATGCTCGGGCTCAAAATCCCGGCGCAGGATCAGCAGCTGCAGCAAAATCAGAAAAAGGCTGAAAGCGATGGTGAACTGCCCCAGGGTAAAGGGGAAGTTGAGGCTCAGCACATAGGGGATGGCTGAGATGGGGGAGGTGCCCAGGTCGGCCTTGGTGATCAGGCTGACCCCCAACGAGCTGATGAACAGCCCCAACAGAAAGACAAGATACCGTTTCGCTTTTTCCTTCATCGAATAATACTCCTTTCCCACTTGAAAAAAAACAGAAAAAAAACAAGCCGGCAGACGCTTGCGGTACCGCAGCGCCGACTGACTTGTGAACGAAAACCCTCACAATGGCCCTGACCTCATGGGGCTAACTTTCCATTATATACCTGCGCAGGACGGGTATCAAGGGGCAGCGGGCAGCCCCCATCTTGATTTTGACGCCGGGAGATGGTATCATATAAAAGGCGTTTTCGGCGCCAGCATTCGGATCCGCTTACGGTGCGGGTTTCCCGGCAACAGGGCCAGGGAGACCCGCCGTTTTTTCTGAATGCCGGCACCTCGCCTTGGGAGAGGAGTCCCGCTCTGCGGGGCTCCGTTTTGAGAGAGGAAACAAGGAGTACACAATGCAAGTGGTTGAAACCTTTGGTCGGTATCTGGACCAATGGAGCGGCCCCCATCCAGTGCGTGCCCGCCGGCTGCTCCGGCTGGGATGGGAAGCCCAGAATCTGAAAAACAAGTATCTGCCCGACAAGCGGCTGATCCCCGCCGACCGGGACCTGGCGGTCATCATGATGGACGCCATGCTCAAACCGCTGCAAAAGCCGGAATCTTCGGCCATTGTCAGCGTCTTCACCCCCTGCGAGATGCTGCAGGAGGTGGGGCTGAACCCCTACAACGTGGAGGCATTCTCCTGCTATCTGTCGGGCTCCCGGTGCGAGCGGGGCCTGCTGCAGCAGGCGGAAAACGCCGGCATCTCCGAGACGCTGTGCAGCTACCACAAGACCTTCCTGGGGGCGGCGGGCAAGCAGCTGCTGCCCAAGCCCCGGTGCATCGTCTACACCAACCTGACCTGTGACGCCAACCTGCTGACCTTCCGCCGGCTGGCCCAGCGGTTCCAGGTGCCCTCCTTTGCCATCGACGTGCCCATGGACCAGACCCCGGAAAACGTGGCCTATGTGGCCCAGCAGCTGGAGCAGCTGGCCAAGTTCCTGCAGGAGTGCACCGGCAAGACCATCGACCAGGAGGCCCTGCGGGCCCGGCTGCGCCGCAGCCGCCGCACCCTGGAAAAGTTCAACCAATTCCAGACCGCCCGGGCCGACCGCTACCTGCCCACCGACCTGGTCACCCCGCTGTACAGCGGCATGACCAACAACATTCTGTTGGGCACCGAGCAGGTGGAGCGGTATGTGGACGAGCTGCTGCGGGATGTGGCCAAGGCCGGCCCCGCCCGGGGCAAGCGGATCTACTGGATGCACACCATCCCCTTCTGGTCGGATGCGGTGCGCCAGGCTCTCGTCTTCAACGAGGGGGCCCAGATTGTGGGCTGCGAGCTCAGCCAGGTCTGCGAGCCGGACTTCGACCCCGAAAAGCCCTTCGAGGCCATGGCCTGGCGGATGGTCTACCACTGCCTCAACGGCAGTGCCACCCGCCGGATCGAGGCGGGCATCCGCCACGCCCGGCAGGCCGGCGCCGACGGGGTGGTCTGGTTCGACCACTGGGGCTGCAAGCACACCCTGGGCTCGGCCCAGCTGGCCAAAAAGAAGTTTGAGGAGGCCGGTCTGCCGCTGCTGATCCTGGACGGCGACGGCTGCGACCGCAGCCATGGCGGCGAGGGCCAGACCTCCACCCGCCTGGGCGCTTTCCTGGAAATGCTGGAGGAAGGGGGAACCACCCGATGAACACCACCTACTATGTCTGCAAATACACCCCCATCGAGCTGCTGGCCGCCTTCGGGGCCCGGTGCCAGAACCTCAACGGGATGCCCCAGGGCTTTGACCGAGCGGACCAGATCGCCCACGCCAACATCTGCGGCTTCGGCAAATCCCTGATTGAGTCGGTGCTGGAGGGCAATGTGAAGGAGCTGGTGCTGGTCAACTGCTGCGACACCATCCGCACCGTCAGCGACCTGCTCCACGAGACCGGCAAGCTGGATTTCCTCTACACCGTGGACATGCTCCACACCGGCGGCGAGTGCAGCCGGGAGCGCACCGTGGCCCAGCTCAAGGCGCTGGCCAGGGCCTACGGCGAGTACAAGGGCACCCAGTTTGACCCGGCGGCCTTCCGGGCAGCCTTCCGGCCTGCTCCCCGGCTGCGGGAGCCCCACATCAGCGTGCTGGGCGCCCGGATGGGCAAGGAACTCTTCGAGATGGTCCAGAAGGCCATGCCCTACCCGGTGGAGAACGAGACCTGCGTCCACAACCGGTCGGTGGGGGAGGTCCTGCCCCCCGAGACCGACGACTTCGACACCCTGATGGAGTGGTACGCCGCCGAGCTGCTGGGCCAGATCCCCTGCATGCGGATGATGGACAACACCGGCCGCAAGCGGCTCTTCAACGACCCCAACCTCAAGGGGATCATCTACCACACCGTCAAGTTCTGCGATTTTTACAGCTTCGAGTACGCCGCGGTCAAACAGAACCTGGCGGTCCCGCTGCTCAAGATCGAGTCGGACTACACCCTGCAGAGCAGCGGCCAGCTGCTCACGAGACTGGAAGCCTTCGCCGAGAGCATGGACATGACCCGGTGTGAGGGAAAGGAGAAGAAGATGGGAAAGGGATATTTTGCCGGCATTGACAGCGGCTCCACCAGCACCGACGTGGTCATCCTGGACAAGGAGGGCAAGATGGTCAACGGCACCATCCTGCCCACCGGCGCCGGCGCCGCGGTGGGCGCCGAGCGCGCCCTGGAGGAGGCCCTCAAGGATGCCGGCCTCCAGCGGGAGGACATCGACGCCATCGTGACCACCGGCTACGGCCGCACCGCCATCTCGGACGGGGACAAGAGCATCACCGAGATCACCTGCCACGCCCGGGGCGCCCACTATCTGGACCCCACCGTGCGCACCGTCATCGACATCGGCGGCCAGGACAGCAAGGTCATCCGGCTGGATGAGAACGGCAACGTGGTCAACTTTGTCATGAACGACAAGTGCGCCGCCGGCACCGGCCGCTTCCTGGAGATGATGGCCCGCACCATGGAGATGAGCCTGGACCAGATGAGCCAGACCGGCCTGAAATACAAGGAGGACATCACCATCTCCAGCATGTGCACCGTCTTTGCCGAGTCGGAGGTGGTCTCCCTCATCGCCCAGAACAAGCCCACCGACGACATCGTCCACGGCCTGAACAAGGCGGTGGCCTCCAAGACCGCCGCCCTGGCCAAGCGGGTGGGCGGCGAGGAGCGCTACATGATGACCGGCGGCGTCTCCAAGAACCTGGGCCTGGTCAAGACCCTGGAGGAAACCCTGGGCACCACCCTGGTGGTCAGCGACCGGGCCCAGCTGTGCGGCGCCCTGGGCGCAGCCCTCTTTGCCAAGGACATGGTCCAGCAGTAAACCACCCTGTATCGACAAAAAGCCGGGGCGGCGCGGGGAAGGGGAGGCGAGCCTTTCCCGCCTGCCCCGTTTTTTGGCAAAAACCGGGAAAACTGCACAAGAAAATTTCAACAATTTTATCCAAAAACAAGCTGGACAACCAAAATTTGGTGTGTTAAGGTTGACTTGTGTACTTCCGGCGAATTTTGGAGAAGACGAAAAACAATCAGAAAGAAGGACCGAGCTTATGAAAAAGAACATTCGCGCGCTGGCACTGGCATTGGCGTCGGCGATGGCGATGGTGTTGCTGGCGGGCTGCGCCGGGTCCCAGACGGATGGCCGTATGATCATCCGCATCGGGCACAACCAGTCCACCAACCACCCCACCCACATTGCCCTGGTCGCCTTTGAGGAGTTCATCGAGAGCAAGCTGGGGGACAAGTACGACGTGGAAGTCTTCCCCAGTGAGCTGCTGGGCTCCCAGAACGAGATGGTCCAGCTGACCCAGACCGGCGCCATCAACTTCTGCGTGGCCTCCAACTCCCTGCTGGAGACCTTCAGCGACAACTACACCCTCTTCAACCTGCCCTACCTCTTTGACTCCAGCACGGCCTACCACGCCGCCATGGACGACGAGAGCATCACCGGCCCCATCTTTGAGTCCACCAAGCAGGCCGGCTTCGAGGCTGTGACCTGGCTGGATGCGGGCACCCGCAACTTCTACACCGTGGACAAGCCCATCGAGACCCCGGCCGACCTGAAGGGCCTCAAGATCCGTGTCCAGCAGTCCCCCACCAACGTGGAGATGATGAGTCTGCTGGGCGGCTCGGCCACCCCCATGGGCTTCGGCGATGTCTACACCGCCCTCCAGTCCAAGATCATCGACGGCGCCGAGAACAACGAGCTGGCCCTGACCGACAACGGCCACGGCGATGTCTGCAAGTACTACTCCTACGACATGCACCAGATGATCCCCGACATCCTCATCGGCAACACCGCCTTCCTGGACGGGCTGAGCGAGGAGGAACGGGCCATCTTTGACGAAGGCTTCGAGCTGGTCAACCAGGTCCAGCGGGAGGAATGGGGCCAGGCCGTGGAGGAGGCCAAGGACCGTGCCCAGAACGAGCAGGGCGTCCAGTTCCTCTACCCCGACACCGCTCCCTTCCAGGAGGCCTGTGCCCCCATGCACCAGGAGATGCTCGCCGCCCACCCGGATCTCCAGCCCATCTATGACGCGATCCAGGCCTACAACGAGCAGTATCCGTCCGACGCGGAATAAGGAAGGTGGCTGAACAATGAAAGCATTAAGAAAGGTGCTGACCCAGATCCTCAATGTCCTGGCCGGTGTCAGCTTTATCGCCATGGTGGTGCTGACCTGCTGGCAGGTCTTCACCCGCTACGTCCTGCAGAACCCCTCCCCCTGGTCGGAGGAGCTGGTCTCCTATCTGTTTGCCTGGGCCAGCTTGCTGGGCGCCTCGCTGATCACCGGCGAGCGCGGCCACATGAACATCCCGGTGGTGGTGGAGCGGTTCAGCCCCGCCATCCAGAAAGCCCTGGGCATCTTCGGCGAGCTCATCGCCTTCGCCTTCTCCGGCATCATCCTGGTCTACGGCGGCGTCGCCATCTCCCAGCTGGCCATGGGGCAGATGACCTCCTCCCTGGGGGTTCCCGTGGGCATCTTCTATGTGGTCATGCCGCTGTGCGGTATCCTCAACATGATCTACACCGTCCTCAACATTGCAGACATCTGCAAGGGCGGAACATCCCAAGACAAGGAGGCGGCGTAAGTTATGGCAATTCAGTCTTTGCTCATCATCATTGTGGTCCTGGCGGTCCTGCTGGTCGCCGGCGTCCCCATCTCCTATTCCATCGGTATCTCTTCCCTCATCGCCATCCTGCAGACGGTGCCCCTGGACGTCTCGGTGGTCACCGGCGCCCAGCGGATCTTCGTGGGCATGAGCAAATTCAGTCTCACCGCCATCCCCTTCTTCATCCTGGCCGGTAACCTGATGAACCAGGGCGGCATCGCCAAACGGCTGGTGGACTTCGTCATGGCCATCCTGGGCAAGCTGCCCGGCGCCCTGCTGGTCACCAACGTGGGCGCCAACGCCCTCTTCGGCGCCATCTCCGGCTCCGCCTCCGCCGCCGCCGCTGCGGTGGGCAGCATGGTGGAGAAAGGCGAGGAGGAACAGGGCTATGACAAGGCTCTCTGCGCCGCCACCAACGGCGCTTCGGCCCCCTCCGGCCTGCTGATTCCCCCCTCCAACGCCCTGATCACCTACTCCCTGGCCGCGGGCGGCACCTCGGTGGCAGCCCTCTTCCTGGCCGGCTACATCCCCGGCATCATCTGGGCCATCGCCTGTATGGTGGTTGCCATCATCATCGCCAAGAAAAAGGGCTACAAAGGCACCCCCGGCAAGTATGACTGGGGCAACCTGGGCCGCGCCACCCTGGCCGCCCTGCCCTCCCTCTCCCTGATCGTCGTGGTCATCGGCGGCATCGTGGGCGGCGTCTTCACCGCCACCGAGGGCTCGGCCATCGCCGTGGTCTACGCCCTGATCCTGGGCATCTGCTACCGCAACATCACCCTCAAGTCCTTCTGGAACATCGTGGTGGAAAGCGCCAAGATGAGCGGCATGGTGGTCTTCCTCATCGGCGTCTCCAACATCCTGGGCTGGGTCATGGCCTTCACCCAGATCCCCCAGGCCATCTCGGAAGCGCTGCTGGGCCTGACCCAGAACCCCATCATCATCCTGCTCATCATGAATGTGATCCTGCTCATCGCCGGCACCTTCATGGATGTCACCCCCGCCATCCTGATCTTCACCCCGCTCTTCCTGCCCATCGTCAAGACCTTCGGGATGGACCCGGTGCAGTTCGGCCTGATCCTGGTCTACAACCTCTGCATCGGCAACATCACCCCGCCTGTGGGCAACACCCTCTTTGTGGCCATCAAGGTGGGCCGCTCCAGCCTGTCCAAGGTCATGCCCTACATGCTCTGGTACTATGTGGCCATCCTGGTCGGTCTGCTGCTGGTCACCTATGTGCCCATTATCAGCCTGGGTCTGCCCCAGATGGCCGGCTTGATCTGATCCCAACCCAATAAAACAAAAGGCCCCGCCGCAAGGCGGGGCCTTTTGTGATGCAAGGGAACAATCAGTCGGACAGCACCGGGTCGGGGTCGGCGGTGCGCTTGTTCATGTCGTGGCGCAGCAGCCGATAGAGGGCGGCCGCCAGCGGCACCCCCAGCAGCATGCCGCCCACCCCCATGACGCCGCCGCCGATGGTCACGGCGGCCAGCACCCAGATGCCGGGCAGCCCGATGGAGGCGCCCACCACCCGGGGATAGATCAGGTTGCCCTCCAGCTGCTGGACCACCACCAGCACGATGATGAAGACCAGCGCCTGGACCGGCGAGATGGTAAAGATCATGAAGGCGCCCACCACAGCGCCGATGTAGGCCCCGGCAATGGGGATCAGGGCGGTGAAGCCGATGAGCACCCCGATCATCGAGGCGTAGGGCAGCCGGAAGAGCAGCATGGCCACGGTGCACAGGGCGCCCAGAATCACCGCCTCGATGCACTGGCCCACAATGAAGCTGTGGAAGCTGTCGTTGATGGTGTCCAGGACATAGAGGGCCCGGTCGGTGATGCCCTTGGGCAGATAGGTGGTCATCAGCCGGGTGCACTGGCGGGCCAGCCGCTCCTTGCCCAGCAGCAGGTAGCTGGCAAAGATCAGCCCCACCAGCACCATGACGGCGGCGGAGAAGAGGGAGCCGATGGCCTGGGCCAGCTTGCCCATGGCACCGCCCACCCCGCTGAGCACCAGGTTGATGCCCTGGCCGATCATCCCGTTCCAGTCGGGCAGGGCCTTCTGCAGATTGGTGGAGGCATCGGCGGGCAGGCTGCTGTTCTGCAGCATCTGCTCCACCTGGAGGGTGGCGGTGTTCAGGGCGTCGGGCAGCTTGTCCACCAGCACCTGGATGCAGCGGGCCAGCTCGGGCAGCAGCATGGAGGTCAGGGCGGTGAGCACCAGCACCACCAGGGCGAAGGCCGCCACCAGGCAGACCGGCCGGCGCAGGGCCCGGGGAGCGCGCCGGGGCCACAGCCGTTCCAGCAGCGACATGGGGATGTTGACCACATAGGCGATCACACAGCCCAGCAGCAGCGGCGCCGCGGCGTGAAAGGCCAGCATCACCCCGCCGGCCAGGGTGCCCCAGTAGTGAACCAGCAGCCAGACGGCCACCACCGTCACCGCCGCCCGCAGGCAGGTTTTCCAGTCCAGATGCAGCATGAGATCCTCCTCGAAAAACGTAACATTGTACAAATCCTACCATGCCCCGGCGGGCCTGTCAACGGCGGGGCGGGGCCGGAAACCGCCTTTTGGCACCAAAAGGAAAGAATTTGCAGCTTTTTCAAATTCCTGTAACAACTGGTTCATTTTTGGACGGCATGATAAGGAAAACAAGCAGGCGCGGCCGCCGCGCCGGAAGGGAAGAATCATGCAGTACGAGGAATATCTGGAGATCCTGGCCGAGCAGTTCGGCTGCGAACCCGAGGACCTGGACAGCGCCACCACCCTGGAGGAGCTGGGGGCCGACGCCGAGGACCTGACCGAGCTGGCCTGGCAGCTGGAGGAGGCCTTTGACCGGAAAACCACCCCCAAGGAGGTGGCGGCCTGGCAGAGCCTGGGCCGGATCTGGATGCAGATGACCACCTGAAACAGAAAAAACCGGAGGGCAGATGCCTTCCGGTTTTGTGTTTTATCGGGTTTTTGCCAGGGCGGGCCGCAGCCGGCGGGTGCGGGTGTAGACCATCTCCTGCATGGCGCAGAGCTTGTCGGCCATGCAGACCAGCCAGGCTTCCCGGCAGGTGGGGGGCACCGGCGTCAGCGGAAACATATGCCGCAGGATGATGTTGGCCTCCACCCGGGTCAGGTCCCAGTCCTCCTCGGCGTTGCGCAGGGCCGCCCGGGGATGGGTGAAGCCGTGCAGCCGGTGGCTGGGGTCCTTCTGGTGCCAGTCGTACAAAAAGTAGTCGTGCAGCAGCGCCCCGCGGATCAGGGCGGTGGTGTCCACCTGCCAGCCCAGGGATTCGGCCAGGCGGCAGCTCATGGCCGCCACCCGGACACAGTGGTCATAGACCGTCACCCCGCCATGCTGCACAAAATGGCGGGTGCGGGTGTAGCGGCCTTCCCGTTCCAGCCGGGCGGCCGTGGCGGCAATCTCCAACTCCAGGTGCTTTACCTGCATCGGCGTACCTCCTCTTTCCCAACGAACCAGGGCCTCTTCCAAGTTGTTTCCAAAATGGAAACAACTGCGGCGGGCCACCTCTTTCCCAAACAACCGGGGCCTCTTTCGGCAGCCCCGGGGCCGGTTCCGGCCCCCACTTTCCATTATACCGCGGATGCGGCCCGATGAAAAGCAAGGGAAGAAAAACAGAAGGTAAAAAATCTGTGAACAGCTGTCCTCAGCTGAAGGTCACCACATCGTCCACCGGCTTTTCGCCGGGGGCCACCTCCAGGGCGGTGAGCACCGGCCCGGTGGAGTCGGGGGTCTGGCCCTTGTAGATGGGGTGGTACTTGACGTTGACCTTGGCGGTCAGGGTGATCCAGTCCCGCTGTTTCAGGTCCTTGTAGCCGTCATACTTGCAGGGGAAGCCCACAAACTGGATGTCCTGGACGCAGCAGGTCATGGCGAACCGGCCGGGCACAAAGCTGTTCTTGCCGGCGCGGGAGGTCTGGCAGACCTGGGCCAGGAATTTCACCGTCTTGCCGTCGTATTTCTGCATGTCGTCCATGCAGTCCATATACCAGACGCCGAAGAACTCCTCCGGGATCTCGATGACCGGGGCGTTGACGTCAAAGGGCAGGGGATCGGGGATGTCGTCGTAGGCCACCGAGCCGTCGGCGAACTCGTAGGCGATGTCGCAGCGGCGGCTGGCCTGGCGCACCAGCTTGTGGATCAGCTGGCGGCTCTCCTCGTCGTTGACCTGTTCGGCCCGGTTGACAACCAGCAGCTCGCTGCCCCGCAGCTTGTCCAGCAGCAGCGACCGCATGGCGTTGTCCCCGGCGTAGGTCTTGATGGTGGTGCCGTCGGCGGTGGCCAGACACTGGTAGATCAGCCAGTTGTCCGGCATGGCGTCGGCCAGCTCCTGGATCAGCCACATGCCGTTGTACTCGATGACCACCCGGCCGCAGCCGCTCTTTTCGGCCAGCCGTTCCAGGTTCTGGCGGTTGAGCTCGTCCTTGTCCTCCAGGACCTCCACCGTCACCCCGCCAAAGCCGAAGCGGTCGGGGTCGTATTCCTCCTCGCCCTCCTCGCAGACCAGCAGCAGGGTCTTGTCCCCCGAGTCAAACTGGGGGTCCTCCATGGTCTCCTGGATGAAACGGGTCTTGCCGCTCTCCAGCATGCCTACAAAGAGGTAAACGGGAATTTCCTTTCTTGCCATGATCTTCTCCTTCCGCAGCTTACAGGCCGAAGAGGGTGGCCAGGCCGGCCTCGTCCAGCTTGGAGCCGATGACGCAGAGTTTGCCGGTGACATCGGGGCCGCAGGGACGGATCTCGTGCTCGCCGGGCACCATGTCGAACTCGTACCAGGTGTCGCCGCCGTTGACGATGCCCTTGGCCCGCAGAATCATGCCGTAAGTGCCCAGGTCCAGCCCTTCCAGGGCGTCCTCCAGGGCCTCCCGGGTGTACTTGTGGGCGGTTTCCCGGCCCCAGCTGGTGAACACCTCGTCGGCGTCGTGGTCATGATGGTGATGATGATGACCGCAGCCGCAGTGGTCATGGTCCTCATGGTCATGGTCGTGGTGGCAGCACTCGTCGTGGTCCTCATGGTCATGATCGTGGTGGCAGCACTCGTCGTGGTCCTCATGGTCATGATCGTGGTGGCAGCACTCGTCATGATCCTCGTGGTCATGATGGTGATGATGGTGGTGCTCCTCCTCACCCTGGTGCAGCTCGTTGTTGCTCTTGGCCTGGGCGATCAGCTCGGCCACCAGGTCCCGCTTGCCGTCCATGACCGACAGGATCTGCTTACCGTTGAGGGACATCCAGTCGGTGGTCACGATGGTGGCGGTGGGGTTCTTCTCCTGCAGCAGGGCGATGGCGGTGTTCAGCTTCTTCTCGTCCACATTGCCGGTGCGGCTCAGGATGATGCAGGAGGCATGGCTGACCTGGTCATCGTAGAACTCGCCGAAGTTCTTCATATACAGCTTGACCTTGTTCACGTCGGCCACGGTGACAAAGCTGTTCAGCACCACCGGCAGGGATTCGGCCACCCCTTCCACGGCCCGGGTCACGTCGGACAGCTTGCCCACGCCGGAGGGCTCGATGAGGATGCGGTCGGGATGGTAGGTGTCCACCACCTTCTTCAGCGCTTCCCGGAAGTCGCCCACCAGGCTGCAGCAGATGCAGCCTGAGTTCAGCTCGTTGACCTGGATGCCGGCCTCCCGCATGAAGCCGCCGTCAATGCCGATCTCGCCGAATTCGTTCTCGATCAGCACCAGCTTTTCGCCGCCGAAGGCTTCCTTGATGAGCTTTTTGATCAGGGTCGTCTTGCCGGCGCCCAGAAATCCCGAAAAAATATCAATCTTGGTCTGTTTTTCTGCCATGGTCTTTCCCTCTGTTTCTATTGTCAGGTTCATTTAGCAATCATCTTTGGCAACTGCCAATTCTATTATAACAAAGCCGTCAAGTTTTTCCCGCGGGGAAAAGTCGGCGGATCTGTGAACTTTTTCTGAACTTTCCCCCTCACTGGGCCTCAAAGAGGAAGCTGCCCAGGTCGGCGGTGGCGTCGGGGTTCATGGTCACCTTCAGGGTGTAGCCCTCCCCGGCGGGCAGGTCGGTGAGGGTGGCGGTGCTGCCGCCGCTCTCCAGCGGGGCGCTGGCCAGACGCTTGTCCCCCTGCCAGAGCTCCAGGCTGCCCACCTGGCCCTCCCCGGCGGTGACGGTGTAGTCCAGGGTGATGGAGGCGGTGCGGCAAAGTTCCAGCCCCCGGCGCTCCACCACGGTGCCGCCGATGGGGTCGGTGAGCAGGTGGCGGCGCTGGTCCATGGTGCCGGCGTACTGATACTCGTAGCTGTCGCAGTAGTCCAGCCCCCGGCTGCCGAAGGCCAGCCCCACCGCCCCGTCCAGCAGGGGAGCGGTGTCGCAGCGGTAGAGGTCGTAGCCTCCCACGGTGGAGACAAACCGGAACTGGCCGGCCAGATAGCTCTGGATGTTGTCCTCCAGCTTGGCCCCGGTGGGCAGGGCCAGCAGCGCCGGCCCCTGGTAGGCGGTGGCGTCGGTGTCGGCCAGATAGCCGTCATAGGTCAGGGTGCTGTGCATGTTGGCCATGTAGATGATGTACCGGTGGTCGCCGTCCAGGGCGGCGCAGATCTCCGCCCCGCCGGCGTTGTACTCCACAAAGACATCCTGGATGCCCTCCATCCCCTCCACCGCCTGGCAGAGGGCGTACTGGGCCTCGTTTTCGGTGGAGGCGTCGATGGCCTTGGCGGCGTCGGCGTCGCAGACCACCGCCAGCACCGCCACCAGCACGCTGCCCCCCAGCGCCGCGGCCGCCCGCAGCCGGCCGGGCTGCAGCAGCGGCCAACGTTGGGCCCACAGGGCCAGCAACAGCAGCAGCGGCACCGCCCCCATCAGATGGTAGCGGTACTCAAAGAAGGGGTCGCCGTAGGTGGTGTCGGTGAGGAGCAGCACCGCCAGGTTCCACCAGAAGATGGTCCCCAGAAAAACCGCCCCCTCGGGCAGCACCTTCCAGACCCCCATGGCCCGGGGCAGACAGACCGCCCCCGCCACCAGGGCGGCGGCCAGCAGCAGCCGCAGCAGGGCCGAGATCCCGGCGGCGCTGAGCACCTCCACCGAGGACCCCGGCAGCCCCCCGAAGAGCCGGAAGAAGGCGGCCAGGCAGCGCCCGGCATTGCCCCAGAACTGATCGGCGGTGATCAGGGTCATGGCATTGCCCTTGGTGTGGATGTCCAGGGCGGCGTTGAGGCCCAGGCCGGCCAGGGCCGCCGCCAGGGTGCCCCCGGCGCAGCAGCCCCGGTAGAGGGTCAGGGACAGCCGCCCCCGCAGCCATTTCCAGGCCGCGGCGGCCAGCACCGGGGCCAGGCCGCAGCCCGCCACATAGACTCCGCTGGAAAAGCTGGTGCAGAGCACCCCGGCCAGCAGCAGCCCCAGCAGCACCCAGGCCGACACCGAGGGCCGGCGCCGGGCGTCCAGCAGCAGGGCCGCCAGCAGCAGCGGCAGCAGCACCTTGAGGCCGTACTGGGCGGCGTTGAGGAACATCATGTTCCAGTAGCCCAGCATGGCGAACTCGTAGGGCAGCAGCACCAACAGACAGGCCAGGCAGCCGTACTGCACCGGCTCCCCCAGACGGCGGAAGAGCAGCAGAATCACCCCCACCCAGCAGCCGATGAGCACCAGGTCGGCCAGGTGAAAGGCCAGCACCGGGTCATGGGTCAGTCCGTAGAAGGGCAGGGCGGGCAGCAGGGCGCAGTCCAGCTCCATGGTGGTGATGTACTGCCAGTCCGGCACCAGCAGGGACCCGGATTCCCAGATCCCCCGCAGATGGGCACAGACCTTGGCGGCGTCCCCGTCCAGGGTGTGCCCCCCGGCGGAAAAGGTGAGCACCGCCAGAAACAGAATCTGCAGCCCCAGCAGCGCCGGCCAGAGGGGGCTGCCCCCTCTGGCGGTGCGGGCGGTATGCCGGGCCGGGCGCCGGGCGGTGCGGCGGACCGGGGCGGGTTTGGTTGCGGTTTTCTCCATCTTCATCAGGGCTCCTTTGCCCATGGGGCTGCCGGAAGGGTAGAGAAATCCGGCAGCAAAAAAGGGGAGGCAGAAGCCTCCCTTGCAGTTGGGTTATTTCCGGCGGCTGCCCAGGATGGTGAGCAGGCCGAAGCAGACGGTGCCCAGCGCCCCCAGGGCACAGACCACCGTCAGGATCATCCGCAGCACCGAGACATTCAGGCTGCGCAGGGTCTGGGTGGCGGAATCCACCACCGCGTCGGAGCCGCTGCTCACCGTCTCGGCGCCGGACTGGGCGGCCGCCAGGGCTGCCTGGGCGGCGTCGCTGTCCCCCAGGGCCTCCAGCGCCTGGGCCAGGGCCTCGTCGGCCAGGGTGACCATCCGGGTGGAGGAGCTGCTCTTGATCTTCTCCCCGTTGACGGTCTGGGAGAGGTAATCGGCAAAGACGTAGCAGGCCCCCTGGAGGGCGGACTCGTAATCGGCGGAGAGGGTCCAGCCGTCCACCGTCCACATCCCGTTCATATACAGCAGCAGCTGCATGCCGGTGTCACTGACCAGGGTGTTGTAGACGGTCTGGCGGAAGGTGTCGGTGGAGCCGGTGTCCACGGTGCCGAAGCTCAGCCCGATGAACTGGGAGGCCCGGTCATAGTCGGTCAGCTCGGCGTAGTAGTCCCGCAGCAGCCCGGCGATGTCGCTGTCCTTGGTCAGCTGGGCGCCCACCACCACCGAGTCCAGGTCGGCCCGCAGGTCCTGGCTGCCAAAGACGCTGTTGGAGCCGTCGTCCTCCATATTGAAGGTGGCGGACATCAGCTGGGCGTACCCGGCGGCGTCACCGGCCTGGCCATTGTAGGTCTGGGCCAGCTGCATGCAGTCGCCGCCCCAGCTGCCGGTGATGGGCATGCCCTTGTACACCAGGTTCATCCCGGCCAGCAGATGGCCGAAATCAATCCCCTCCCCGTTGGGCAGGGTGACGGTGGTCAGCCCCTGCAGGTTGACCAGGTCCCCGTCCTGGTTGGCCACATACTGTTCAAAGGCGGGGTCCCGCACCCCGGCGGCCAGCTGCCACAGGGCGGTGTTGTAGTCCCCGGTGCGGGTGTAGCTCAGGGTCAGCTCGATGGGGTCGGCGTCGGGGCTCTGGTCGGCCACAAACTGGTTGGCCAGGGCCTGCAGCCGGCCCAGCTGGTCCAGGACGGTCTCATAATCACCCTCGGCCCGGGCCCCCGGCGCCAGCACAAGCAGTGCCAGCAGCATGGCGGCCAGCAGGCCCAAGATACGGGCGGGATGGATGGATCTGCGCGTGGTGAACACCTCCGGCTCAATCGGAAAAAGGCTGGGGGTCCAGAGCCCGGCAGCCTTTCGGGTTTGTCATTGTTTTGTATTTTTTTAGTATGCCACAGGGCGGGGGCGGTTGTCAACCCGGTTTGGCTTTACAAACCCTCGCCGCCGGATTTATAATGGAGCCAGGACAACAAAAAACGAAAGGTGGGCAACCTTATCCATGGAAGAAGCAACTGTCTATTACACCGATTTCCGGGTTCCGGTGGGCACCAGCCTGCAGCAAAAGCTGGAAAAACTTCTCTACGCCGCCGGCATCGACCAGATTGACATGGACGGCAAGTTTGTGGCCATCAAGATCCATTTCGGCGAGCCGGGCAACCTGGCCTATCTGCGGCCCAACTACGCCAAGACGGTGGCTGATGTCATCAAGAAGAAGGGTGGCCTGCCCTTCCTCACCGACTGCAACACCCTTTACCCGGGCCGCCGCAAGAACGCCCTGGAGCACATGACCGCGGCGCAGGAGAACGGTTTCGGCCCCCTGACCACCGGCTGCAACATCATCATCGGGGACGGCCTGCGGGGCACCGATGACATCGAGGTGCCGGTGCCCAACGCCGAGTACTGCCCCACCGCCAAGATCGGCCGGGCCATCATGGACGCCGACATCATCATCTCGCTGAACCACTTCAAGGGCCACGAGTCCACCGGCTTCGGCGGTGCGCTGAAGAACCTGGGTATGGGCTGCGGTTCCCGCGCCGGCAAGATGGAGCAGCACAAGGCTGGCAAGCCGGTGGTGCAGGAAGGGCTCTGCCGCGGCTGCCGCCAGTGCGCCAAGGAGTGCGGCAGCGACGCCATCACCTACGAGGGCGGCAAGGCCCACATCGACCAGGATCTGTGCAAGGGCTGCGGCCGCTGCATCGGCCGGTGCAACTTTGACGCCATCTATGCCCCCCAGGACAACGCCAACGCCCTGCTGGACTGCAAGATGGCCGAGTACGCCTATGCGGTCTGCCATGGGCGGCCCAACTTCCACATCAGCCTGGTGATGGATGTCTCTCCCATGTGCGACTGCCACGGCGAGAACGATGTGCCCATCGTGCCCAACATCGGCATGTTTGCCAGCTTTGATCCGGTGGCCCTGGACCGGGCCTGTGCCGATGCCGTCAACCGGGCCGAGCCCATTGCCAACAGCATTCTGGGCGAGAACCGCGCCAAGCGGAAGGACCGGTGCTGCGGGGACAACTTTATGGATGTTACCCCCGGCACCACCTGGCACGAGACCCTTGACCATGCCGAGAAGATTGGGTTTGGGACTCAGGAGTATGTGTTGAAGGAAGTGCGGTGAGGCTGGAGGCTTTCCCGAAAGCGGGCCTCTTCCGAAGGGGTTGTGTTTCGGGACCGCCGCGAAGACGGCATCCCCCCGGAGTGCTGTTCCTTTTTGTGACCAAAAAGGAACCGAAAAAGTCCCACCGTTTCGAGGCGGTGGACGCCCGACCAGGGCTGTAAGCCCTGGACTCCTCAAAGGGCCCACCCTTGACGGGCCCTTTGAGCAAGGTATGGATTGAACGCAAAGGGCATCCGCCCTTTGCAAACCTTCTCTACTATATAAAATGGCGGAGGCTTTCCTGTTGGGATTGCTTCCGCCATTTTGTTGTATTTCTTTCTGTTATTACAATTTGTACAATTCTGTATACTTTTTGGTCAGGTAGTCGGTGTAGTAGTGAGGGTCAAAGTTGCCGCCGCAGAGGGAGCGGACCAGGTCCTGGGGCTCCTTCAGGCAGCCGTACTGCCACAGCCGGCTGCGCAGGGCGTCCCGCAGGGGGGCCAGGTTGCCGGCGGCAAAGAGGGTGTCGAAGTCCAGCGTCTTGCTCAGGTCCGCCATGGCCTGGGCACCGTAGGCGCTGCCCAGGGCGTAGCTGGGGAAGTACCCCATATCTCCCATGGCCCAGTGGATGTCCTGCAGCACCCCGTGGGCGTCGTCGGGCACCTCGATGCCCAGGTATTCCCGGTACTTGGCGTTCCAGGCGGCGGGCAGGTCCTTCACCGCCAGGGTCCCCTGGAGCAGGGCCTTTTCCAGCTCGTACCGCACCATGATGTGCAGGGCGTAGGTCAGCTCATCCGCCTCGGTGCGGATCAGGCTGGGCTCGGCCCGGTTGACGGCGCGGTAGAGTTCCTCGGTGCTCACCCCGTCCAGCTTGCCGGGGAAGATTTCCCGCAGGATGGGGTCCAGGTAGCTCACAAAGGCCCGGCTGCGGCCCACATAGTTCTCGAACAAGCGGCTCTGGCTCTCGTGCAGCCCCATGGTGGAGCCGCCGGTGACGGCGGTGTAGTCCAGCGCCGGGTCGATGTTCAGCTCATACAGGGCATGGCCGGCCTCGTGGGCCACGCTGTAGAGGTTGGAAAAGACATCCCGGGGCATATAGTGGGTGGTGATCCGCACATCTCCCCGCCAGAACTCGGTGGTGAAGGGGTGCTCGCTCTCCCCCAGGGCGCAGTGGTCGGGGTCCAGGCCCCAGATCTCCATGATCCTGGCCGAAACCGCCCGCTGGCCCTCCAGCGGCCAGTCCTGGTCCAGGAAATCGGTGCGCACCGGGGCACCCCGGCGGCCGATCTCGGCCAGCAGCGGCACGATGGTTCCCCGCAGGGTGGCAAAGAATTCGTCGCAGGCGGCGATGGTCAGCCCCCGCTCGTACCGGTCCAGCCAGACCTCGTAGGGGTCCCGGTTGGGGTCAAAGTAGCGGGCCTGGCTGCGGCGGGCCTCCACAATCTGCTCCAGATAGGGGGCAAAGAGGGAAAAGTCGCTGCTGCGCTTGGCCTGCACCCACACCGGGATGCTCTGCTGCACCAGCCGGGTAAAGGCGGCGTACTCTTCGGCGGGGATGCGGTGGATCTCGTCGTACCGGCGCTGCAGCTCCCGCACCTCGGCGGCCTCCTGCTCGGTCTCGGCGGCCATCCGGGCGGCGGCCAGCAGGGCGGCGGTGTCGGGGTTCACCAGCAGGTCGAACTCCGCCTTGCTCAGCACCTCCATGGCCTCGGCCCGGCCGGCGGCCGACCCGGCGGGGGCCACCGTCTCGCTGTCATAGTCGATGACGTTCTGGGCATAGTGATAGGCGTAGAGCGCCCGCTCCAGCGCCCGAAGGGCAGTGATGGTCTGATTCATGAAAGGGCTCCTTTTGTGGAAAAAGTCGGCGGAATCCTCCGCCGCGGTCTGTGGCCATTATACCACCCGGCGGCGGGAAATTCCATTGCCTTTTGGGCGGGTTTGGGGTATCATAAAGCCATGGATTTTGCCCGAGAGGAGGCAGACGGTTATGTCGGAATCCAAACAACCATTGGTCAGCATTATTGTGCCCATTTATAACGCCCAGGATCACATCGCCCGATGTCTGGAGAGCATCCGCCGCCAGACCTACCGCAACCTGGAGATCATCCTGCTCAACGACGGCAGCCAGGATGTGAGCTACCAGGTCTGCCAGATGTACGCCAAGGTGGACAAGCGGATCCTGCTCATCGACAAGGCCAACAGCGGGGTCTCGGCCACCCGCAACCTGGGGCTGCGCCAGGCCACCGGGGACTATCTCCAGTTTGTGGACGCCGACGATACCCTGCAGCCCAACGCCACCGAGCTGCTGGTGGACCGGGCCACCCGGTTTGACACCGACATGGTCATCGCCCACTACAACCGCATCGAGCCGCCGCCCCGCCGCCCCAACCTGCCCGACGCGGTGCAGGGCACCGTGGTGGAGGAAACCCTGGACCAGCTGCTGCGGGACCAGGCCCGGGTGCAGACCTTCGGTTTCCTCATGGAGGGCTACCTGGACAAGCTGGGCTTTGCCCGGGGGCTGATGCAGGAGCCCGCCAGCTTCTACTACGGGGTGATGTGGAACAAGCTCTACCGGGCCGACCTGGTGCGGCAGCACCCCGATGTGGTCTGTGCCGAGGACCTGGATTACAGCGAGGACTTCTACTTCAACCTCAGCTTCATCCGCTATGCCCAGCGGTTCTACGCCCTGTCCACCCCCATCTACAACTACATCCAGAACCCCTCCAGCCTGGTGCACACCCTCAACCCGGTCAAGGTCATGACCACCCGCATCGAGCTGATGGCCTACTACAAGGAGCTGTTCAAGCAGCTGGGCCTCTACGAGGAAAACCGGGTGCGGGTGTACAAATACTTTTTCGGCATTGCCGAGACCTGAAGACAAATAAGAAAATGGGGCTGTTGCAAAACGAAAGTTGAGCAGCAGCCCCATTTTCATGGCGATTTCTGTTGAAAACTCCATTCCGGAAGGGTTTTCGTGGAGATTTCGTTAAAAACTCCGGCGCAATCTCGAAAAAAGGGTATAGCAAAGCTGAGCTTCGCCGAAAGGAGAAGCCTGGTTTTTTGCATATTCCAGAATATCGAAAAAATCTATTCTTTTTTCAGTGGGAAAAGGTGGCTTTTCAACCGGCCGTGTTGCAGCTTGGACCAATATTTTTTCAGGTTGTAGGCCAGGCACAGCAGAAACAGCTCCAGAGAAATATTCGTCTTTCCCCGCATCAGAAAACGCTTGAACTTGCGGTTGCTTTTCAGGACGCCAAAGGCACCTTCTACCTGAATGGATCGGTTCATCCGAAGCAAAGCGCCTCGCTCGGTAACAAGCCGCCGGTGAGTCTGTGCTCTGCACTGTGCAAATTCCTCGCAAACTTTGACCTCTTTACAGAAGTCAGGATCCTTGGATTTCGTACACTGTTCCCGCACAGGGCAGCCTGCGCATCCCTCGCAGCGATAATAGCTGTAAGTGGTAACCATTCCATCCTCTTTCTTTGAGCTGGTCCGGTGCAGCCGAAGTTTTCTGCCGGCAGCGCAGACAAAACAATCTTCCCGCTCCAGGTATTGCATATTTTCCAT
>CALWNP010000024.1 GCA_944382835.1 uncultured Gemmiger sp. | reverse complement strand
CCTTCCGGAATGGAGTTTTCAACAGAAATCGCCATGAAAATGGGGCTGCTGCTCAACTTTCGTTTTGCAACAGCCCCGTTTTGTCTCGGTTATCCGTCGGCGCGGACCTGGTTGACCAGCTTTTCTCCCCGGGCAAAGGCGCGGGCGTTCTCCATCGTGACGATGGCGATGCTCTGCAGGGCGGTGCGGGTAAAGAAAGCCTGGTGGCTGGTGATCACCACGTTGGGGAAGCTGAGCAGCACCGGGACCACCTCGTTCTGGAGGATGTTGTCGGAGAAATCCTCAAACACCTGGTCATCCTCGTCCTCGTAGACATCCAGGCCCACCCCGGCAAACTTGCGCTGGCGCAGCGCCGCGATGAGGGCGTCGGTGTCGATGAGGGCGCCGCGGCTGGTGTTGACCAGGATGGCGCTGTCCCGCATCATGGCGATGGTGCGGGCGTTGATCAGGTGGTGGGTGTCGGCGGTCAGCGGGCAGTGGAGGCTGACCAGGTCGGCGGTGCGCAGCAGCTCGTCCAGCTCCACATAGCGGACGATGCCCTCGAGAGAGGGGTTCTTGTACTGGTCATAGGCCAGGACGGTCATGCCGTAGCCGTGGCAGATCCGGGCCATGGCGGCGCCGATCCGGCCGGTGCCCACAATGCCGGCGGTGGTGCCGTAGAGGTTGTAGCCCAGCAGGCCGTCCAGGGCAAAGTTGTTGTTGCGGACCTTGATATAGGCCTTGCAGATCCGGCGGTTGGCCGCCTGGGCCAGGGCCATGGCGTGCTCGGCCACCGCCTCAGGGCTGTACCCCGGCACCCGCAGCACCGTGATGCCCAGCCGGGCGGCGGCGTGCAGGTCCACGTTGTTGAACCCGGCGCAGCGCATCAGCAGCAGCCGGATGTCCGCCTTGGCCAGCTCCTCCAGCACCGGGGCGGAGCAGTCGCTGTTCACAAAGGCGCAGACCGCGTCCCCGCCCCGGGCCAGCGGGGCGGTGTCCACGTCCAGATTGGCCGCAAGAAACTTGATCTCGCAGCCGTAATCGGGGTCGGCGGCCAGAACGTCGAAATAGTAGTGGTCGTATTCGCGGGTTCCATAGAAAATGATCTTCATGCGATATTCCCCCTTTTGTTGGATAAAACCCCCGCGCAGGGCGGGAGCAGATGACTTGAGCCTGGGATAGTATACCCAAAAATTTCAGAGATCGCTGTTGCTCAGGCAACAAGAGGAAGTGCTGTCAATTTCTACCAGGACCAGTTCGGTGCGGCCCTCGGTGCGGAAGCGGTAGCCCCAGGTGCCTGTGCCTCCGCTGACCACGGCGGCACAGGTGGGGGTGACCTGTTTGAGGCCGTAGTTCAGCTCGTTGTAGCGGAACAGCCGGGCCAGCAGCCCGGTGGGCCAGATCTGTCCGCCGTGGGTGTGGCCGCTGAGGATCAGGTCGGCCCCGGCGGCTGCGGCCTCGGCCAGTTCCCGGGGCTCGTGGTCCAGCCAGAGGGTGTAGACCTCGTCGGGGCCCTGGGGAAGGAGCTGGACTGGGGAGAGCCGCTTGCCCTGGCAGAAGAGCCAGTCCTGCCGCCCCACAACCCGCAGGGGAATCCCCGAGAGGAGGGGCAGCGACTGGTCCTCGAGAATCTGGATGCCGGCGGCGTGGAGGGCGGTTTCCAGCTCCAGCCGGGTGAAGCAGGCGGTGGTCCAGTAGTGGCCCAGGTCGTGGTTGCCGTAGACAAAGTATTTGCCCAGGGGCGGGGTGAGCTGGCCGAAAAAGCGGCAGAAGGCGTCGAAATCCGCCCGGGTGGTGTACTCGTCAAAGATGTCCCCGGTGAAGACGATGAGGTCGGGGGCGGCCCGGGTGACAAGGTCCCGCAGTTCGGGGGTGCGGGTGTGGTTCATGGTGGGGCCGGGGTGGAGGTCGCTGATCTGGAGCACCCGCAGCCTGCCGCCGGGCAGGGCCTTGGGGGTGGTGATGCGGTAGCGGGTGAGCCGCAGCTGCACCGCCCGCCGCCGTCCCCAGAAGACCAGGGCCAGGGTGACCACCCAGGGCAGCGCCCCACCGCAGTACACCGTCCGCCAGAGGGAGGACAGCGGACCGCCCGCCAGGCCGGCCAGCAGCGAGAGCCCGTCGCAGAGGAGGTAGAGGGCGGTGAGATGCCCCACAAAGACCATCCCGAAGCCCAGCGGGTTGCGGCTGAGGAAGGACAGCCCCCAGAGCAGGAGCAGGGGCAGCCCGTAGTAGACCAGGGGGTAGGCCCCCTGGAAGGGGGCCACGAAGGGCAGGGCCAGGAAGTTGAGGTAGAGCACCACAGCCACCAGGGCCTGGCCGATTTTGGGAATGGTGAATTGGATGAAATGACTGTACATAAGGGTGGACGCTCCCGAGATGTGATGGGTTTATTATACCTCGTTTTGGGGGAAAAGCGAGGGGGAAAGCGGGTGCTTTCCGATAGGCCCGACGGGGGACGGATGTTTCTCGCTGGGGTTGTCGGGGTGGACCACCCCGAGGGCGGCATCCTCCCGAAAGCGTTCCTTTTTTGTAACCAAAAAAGGAACCGAAAAAAGTTCCACCGTTTCGAGGCGGTGGACGCCCGACCAGGGTCTTTGACCCTGGTCCCCTTTTGGCCCCCACCGCGGACGGGGGCCAAAAGCAAGGAATTACCTTATTAGAGAAAGGGCTTCGCCCTTTTCAAACCTTCTCTATTACTCACCACCTACGGAGGCTACCCCGGAACCGGAATCCAAACCTAGAGGAAGGGTTTTAGAAAAACTTCCGAAAGTAGTAACACAAAAAGATAAGCCAGAAACAACCGAGAGGCCACACGCCTTTCCATTTGTTTCTGGCTTTTATTTTATAGAGAAGGATTATCAAGGGCGAAGCCCTTGATTCTCAATCCCCACCTTGCTCAAGGCCCCCGTCAGGGGTGGGGGCCTTGAGGAGTCCAGGGCTTACAGCCCTGGCCGTGCGTCCACCGCATCGGAACGGTGGGACTTTTTCGGTTCCTTTTTGGTCACAAAAAGGAACGCCTTCGGGGGAGGATCGCTCTCGGGGTGGTCCACTCCGAAACCGGAAGCGAGAAGCCTACGGTCCCCGTCGGGCCTAACAAAAAGCAGCCGTAACCCACCTATTGACAACAATAAGTTGTTACCCTATAATAAAACTTACAGAAAACTGTTATATCGAACCAAAAGGGGAGGAGTTCTATGGAGAAAAAAGAAAAGATGGAGTGGTTGGCCCGCTATAAGGATGCCATGCAGCAGGAAAACACCCTGCTGGAGGAACTGCAGTGGCTCCGCGCCGACGCCGAGCGGGTCAGCGCCGGCCTGGGGGGCACCGGGGGCGGCGGCGCCCCCTCCATCGATCGGCTGCCCCGGGCGGTGGAGCGCATCGACGCCGCCCGCGCCGACCTGGAAACCCAGGTGGACCGCTGCATGGCCATCCGGGCCCAGATCGTCCGGGCCCTGGGGTCGGTCCGGGCCGCGGCCCCCCGGGATGCCCTCTACCGCCGCTACGTCCTGGGCCAAACCACCGAACAGATCGCCCAGGCCCTTAATCTGGTGCCCCGCCGGGTGCGGCAGCTCTATGACCAGGGGCTGCGGGAGATGAAGATTTCAGAATCCTGACACACTTTTCCCCTGCACTTCCTTGGGGTTCCGCCCGGATACCCCAAGAAAATACATTATTCCGTAACATATCCTTGTAATTCCACCCACCCCATGCTAGAATGATACCGTCGAAAGCTGTTGAGACAGGCACTGCCTGACTCGGCGGCTTTTTTTGATCCCATGGGCCGCCGCCCGGAAAGGAGGGTGCATGCAACAGGAGCAACGGGGGATCACGCCGGACCACGTCCTGGCGGAGCTTGCGGGGATCGCCTTTGCCGATCTGGGCAACCCCGAAGGCCCGCCCATCAAGCCGGCCGACAAACTGCGTGCCCTCGAAATGATCTACAAATATCTGCGGATGGGGGAGGGCGACCCCACCGACGAGGGGGTGGTGATTGTGGACGGCGACTAGGCCGCCCCCAGGGAAGGGAGGAAGGATGTGACAATCCGTCTGAAAGATCTGATGCCGCCGGCCTTCTGGCCGGTGCACCGGGCGGTGCGGGGCGGCAAGGTGCGGGAGGTGGTGGCCAAGGGCGGGCGTGGCTCGGGCAAGTCCAGCTACATCTCGCTGGAGCTGGTGGTGCAGCTGCTGCGCCATCCCGACTGCCACGCCCTGGTGCTGCGCAAGGTGGGCAACACCCTGCGCACCAGCGTCTATGCCCAGGTCTGCTGGGCCATCGGGGTGCTGGGGCTGTCCAGCCGGTTCCGGTGTACCCTCTCCCCCATGGAGTGCACCTATCTGCCCACCGGGCAGAAGATCCTCTTCTTCGGGCTGGACGACGCCGGCAAGCTGAAAAGCCTCAAGCTGCCCTTCGGCTCGCTGGGGTTGCTCTGGTTCGAGGAGCTGGACCAGTACGACGGGCCGGAGGAGGTCCGCAACGTGGAACAGAGCGTCTTCCGGGGCGGGGACTTCGCCCTGGCCTTCAAGAGCTTCAACCCCCCGGCCATGGCCCGCAGCTGGGTCAACCGCTACGCCCGCACCCCGGCGCCGGGGCGGCTGGTTCACCACTCCACCTACCGGGAGCTGCCCCGCAGCTGGCTGGGGGCGCGGTTCCTGGCCGACGCCGAGGCGCTGCGCACCGCCAACGAGGTGGCCTACCGCCACGAGTACCTGGGGGAGGTGGTGGGCAGCGGCGCCGCCGTCTTTGACAACCTGCGGCTGGAGGCCATCCCGGAGGAGGTCCTCGAGGGGGTCTCCCGGATTTATTACGGGGTGGACTGGGGCTGGTATCCCGACCCCTGGGCCTACAACGCCGCCGGGTACGACCCTGCCCGCCGCACCCTCTACCTCTTTGATGAGCTGACCCGCCACCGCACCCCCAACCGGGAAACCGCCGCCCTGCTGCTGGCGCGGGGGCTGGGGACGGGGGACCTGCTCACCGCCGACGCCGCCGAGCCCAAGAGCTGCGCCGACTACCGGGCCTTCGGGCTGCCCTGCCGGGCCGCCCACAAGGGCCCCGGCAGCCTGACCGGCAGTATGAAATGGCTGCAAAGCCTGGCGGCCATCGTCATCGACCCGGCCCGCTGCCCCGACACCGCCGCCGAGTTCTCGGAGTACGAATATGAGCGGGACCCCCGCACCGGTGAGGTGCTGCCGGGGTATCCCGACCTGAACAACCATCACATCGACGCGGTCCGGTATGCGCTGGAAAGCGTCTGGCGCCGCCGCGGGCAGTGATTGCCCGGGAAAAGACCGCGCCCTCAAAAGGAGGAGTTTGTGAAAACCTTTCTGGAACAGGCGTTTGGCAAGGCCGACGCCACCACCCCCCGGATGCGCGCCGCCATCCGGGAGTGGAATGATCTCTACTATGCCGTGCCCCGCCCCGGCGAGTCGGCGGACTGCCGGCTGCCGGTGCTCATCGTCAGCAAGCTCTGCCGCACCGTCTTTGCCGAGTACGAGGCCCGCATCCTGCCCGGCAGCTCCATGGCCAGCTGGCAGCAGGGCAACCTGAAGGCGCTGGACGCCATCCGCCGCAGGGCGGTGCAGGACGCCCTGGTGGGCGGGGAATGCCTGCTCAAGCCGGTGCTGTCCGGCGCCGGGTTTGACTTTGTGCCGGTGCGGCGGGACTGCTTCGCCCCCCTGGCCCGGGATGCCCGGGGCCGGCTGCGGACGGTGGGCACCATGAGCCGTCTGGCCGGCGGCGGGCGGCAGTACGCCCTGCTGGAACGCCGCACCGCCGGGGCGGATGGGCTCTTCATCGAGACCCGGCTCTTTGAGATGGCGGGGGAGGTCCTGGGCCGGGAGGCACCGCTGGACACCCTGCCCCAGACCGCCGGGCTCAAGCCCAACCTGCTGCTGCCCGGGGTGCCGGGGGTGGGGCTGGCGGCGCTGCGCACCCCGCTGCTCAACTGTGTGGACGGCTCCGCCGATGCGGTGTCGGTCTTCGCCCCGGCGGTGGGGCTGATCCACAGCTTGGCCCGCACCGAACGCCAGCTCCAGCAGGAGTTCGCCAACGGCGCTTCCCGGGTCTTTGCCTCGGAGGACCTGCTGCGGGAGGACGGCACCGGCCGCCGCTCGCTGCAGGATGACCTCTTTGTGGGGCTGCCCGACGACCCCGCCAACCTGGGGGTGACCGTCTTCAGCCCGGCGCTGCGGGAGCAGAGCTTTCTGGCCCGCAAGCAGGACATCCTGCGGGGGTGTGAGAGCCTCATCGGCCTCAAGCGGGGGATTCTCAGCGAGGTGGAGGCCACCGAGCGCACCGCCACCGAGATCACCTCCAGCCAGGGAGATTACAGCCTGACCATCCAGGACTTCCAGCAGATGTGGGCCGACGGGCTGCGGGAGGCGCTGACCCTCTGCGACAGCCTGGGCCGGGTCTACGGCCTCTGCGCCGGGGAACCCCTGGACCTGGACGCCGCTTTGGCGGTGGACTGGGGGGACGGGGTGCTCTACGACCGCACCCGCACCTGGGAGGAGTACCGCCAGATGGTCACCGACGGGCTGCTGCGCCCCGAGCTGGCCCTGGCCTGGTACTTTGACCTGCCCCACAAGACGCCCCAGGACCTGCAGGCCATCCGGGACCGGTACATGCCGGCCGCCGGTCAGCAAGGGTAAAAGGAGGTGAAGAAGATGGAAGAACAGGAGAAAAACCGGCCCGCACCCTACGCCGCGTCCACCGGGACCACCCCGGTGCAGACCAGCGCCGAGGACTTTGCCCGGATGAGCTACCGGGAACGGCTGGCCTTGAAACGGACCGACCCCGAGGAATACCGCCGCCTGCGGGAGGGCTGATGCCCCCGCCCCACATCACAACAAAGGAGACAAATGCTATGGCAGATTCTATGACCAAACTCGCAAACCTCATCGATCCCGAAGTCATGGGGGATATGGTGTCCGCCCGCATCCCCAAAAAGCTGCGGGTGGCCCCCTTCGCCAAGATTGACGACACCCTGATGGGGGTGCCCGGCGACACCATCACGGTGCCCGCCTATGCCTACATCGGGGACGCCAGCGACGTGGCCGAGGGCCAGGAGGTTTCCATCGAACAGATGACCACCTCCACCCGCAAGGCCACCGTCAAAAAGGCGATGAAGGGCATCTCCCTCAGCGACGAGGCGGTGCTCTCGGGCTACGGCAACCCGGTGGGGGAGGCCAACACCCAGCTGGCCATGTCCATCGCCGCCAAGATCGACAACGACTGCATGGACGCCCTGCAGACCGCCAGCCTGATCTATGACGGTAAGGCCGCCAACCTCTCTTACAGCGGCCTGGTGGATGCGCTGGACCTCTTCCAGGAGGAACAGGGCAGCGACAAGGTGATCTTTGTCCACCCCAAGCAGGTCACCCAGCTGCGCAAGGACCCCGACTTCCTCAGCGCCGACAAGTACCAGGCCGGCACCATGGTTTCGGGGGAAATCGGCATCATCGCCGGCTGCCGGGTGGTGCCCTCGCTGAAGGTGCCCCAGGTCCAGGTCAGCAGCGTGAACTGCTACGCCTGCCCCATCGTCAAGCTGGAAACCGACCCCGAGGTGGAGGACGAGGCCCCGGCCCTGACCATCTACCGCAAGCGGGATGTGAATGTGGAAACCGAGCGCAAGCCCAAGGCCCGGGTCACCGAGATCACCGCCGACGAGTTCTATGTGGCGGTGCTGTCCAACGAGGCCAAGGTGGTGCTGGCGAAGTTCAAGGCGTAAGGAGGCGGTCGCTTGGCAGATTTCGCCTTTTACACCGACAAATACCTGGGGGAGTACATCCCCGAGGAACAGTTCCCCCGCTATGCCCGGCGGGCGGAGGCTAAGCTGAACCAGTTCAAGCACCTCTTCCGGGTGCACCCCCGCCCCGGGGTGGAGGACGCCGAGGACAACGCCCTGTGCGCCATCGCCGACGCCATGTATGAGTTTGACCAGGAGGACGCCCGCCGGGGCTTTGCCTCCCTCAGCGTGGGCAGCGTCACCGAGACCTACACCGCCCCGCAGGAGCTTTCCGCCACCACCCTCTATCTGCGGGAACAGTTCTACCGCCATCTGGCCAAGGACTTCCTGGTGATGGAACGGGGGGTGGACCATGGCTGAGAAGATTCCCTTCCGCTGGTCCCTCTGCCGCCAGACCGTCACCCTCTACCACCCCGACCACGACGCCGGGACGGTGCAGCGCACCCTGCTGCGCGGGGTCTTCTTTGACAGCCGCCGCCGGGAAACGATGGACAGCGACGGCGCCGAGGGGGCCGGGTCCTTTCTGCTGGTCATCCCGGCGGGGGTGGGGGAGTTCTCCCTCTTTCCCGGGGACCGGGTGGTGGAGGGGGTGGGCCCGGTGCTGGACTACGCCGGCTGGGCCGATTTTTCCCCCGCCAACACCCCGGGGGTGGCGGCGGTGCAGTATGTGGACCGCAAAACCCTGCGGGGGATCGTCACCCACACCGAGGCCGGCGGCTGGTGGACCAGCGGCGGCACCGGTGCCCACAGCCTGACCAATTGAGAAAGGAGGCGCAGGGATGCAGAGCGATCTGTTGGACCAGCTGTGCGCCTGGCTGAAAACCGCCCCCGGCTTTGACCGGGTGGGCCAGCTGCGGGTGGACTACACCACCGGCCGCAGCGGCGAGGGGGCACTGCGCCCCGGCGGGGTGGAGGTGCTCTCCCGGCGGGAAAACCTGCTGGGCATCGTGACCCAGCGCTGCCGCTGCCGCTTTACCCTGTCCCTGGTGCTGCCGCTGGCCCCCGGTGCCGCCGGCACCTCGGCGGCCAACGCCGCCTGGCTGCTGGAACTGCAGCAGTGGGTGGCGCAGCAGAGCGCCGCCGGCACCGCCCCCCGCTTCGGCAACACCGACCCCGAGGCCGAGACCGTCACCGCCGGCACCGGCCGGCTGGACCGGATGCGGGACGAGGGCACCGCCCTTTACACCATGGCCTTGCAGGCCGAATACACCATGCAATGGGAGGCATGAGATGAAGATTCAACGCAAATACATGGCCCACTACCTCAACGCCGGTTTCGGCGAGGAGCCCGACAGCTATGTCCGGCTGGGCGCCGACCTGGAGGAGTATTCCCCCGAGATGACCGCCAATGTGGAAAAGAAGTCCAACATCCTGGGCCAGACCTCGGTGGTCATCGACAGCTACCAGAAGCAGGGGGAGGTGGCCCCCTACTACGCCGAGGAGGGGGACCCTCTCTTCGAGCGGCTGCAGGCCATCATCGACGGCGACCTGGTGCTGGACGAGCTCAAGACCGACGTGGTGGAGGTCAAGCTCTGGGGCGACCAGGGCGGCAGCTACCCGGCGGTGAAGGAGGAGGTCTATGTGGAGATCGTCAGCTACGGCGGCGACACCACCGGCTACCAGATCCCCTTCAACCTCCACTACACCGGGGTCAAGACCACCGGCACCTTTGACATCGAGAGCAAGACCTTCAGCCCCGCCTGACGGCATCTGCGGGCGGGTGGGCGGGAACAACTAGGAGGGATTTATGCAGCAACTGAACATTGACATCGGGATGGAGGAATTCCAGATCAACGGGCGGGGGATTCTCCGCTTCAACCCCACCGACCCCAACCTCTACCACCGGTTTTTTGACGCCCGGCAGCCCCTGCTGGATCTGGAGGAGGAGCTGGCCCGGCGGGACAAGGCCCTGGAAGAGCGGCAGGACCTCTCGGAAGAAGCCCGGATGGAGGAGCGGCTGGCGATGCTGGCCGGCTACGACAAACAGGTCAAGACGATGCTCACCGGGATCTTTGGCCCCCAGAACGACTTTGACGACATTCTGGAGGGGGTCAATCTGGCCGGGGCGGGCAAAAACGGCAACCGGGTCATCGGCAACCTGCTGGAAGCCCTGACCCCGGTGCTGCAGGCGGGGGCCCGGCGCAACATGGAGTGCACCGCGGCCCGGGCGGTGGCCGACGCCGAGCAGGCCCGCGCCGCCCGGGGCGAATGAGCGCCCCCGCCGCCTGGGGGCTGCCCCGCACCGCTCTGCTGGACGGCCGCCGTTACGAGCTGAACACCGATTACCGGGACATCCTGGACATCATCGGCTGGCTGGAAGGGGAGAAGGGAGCGGACTTCTCCCCCGAGGAGCGGTGGTACATCGCCCTGCACCTCTTTTACCGGGCCTTTGAGACGATGCCCCCCGCCAGCTACGCCGCCGCCACCGACTACCTGGCCGAATTTCTGGCCGGCGGCCGCCGGGAGGAGGGCCGCACCGGACCCAAGCTGCTGGACTGGGACCAGGACGCCCCCCTGATTGTCTCGGGGGTGAACAAGGCCGCCGGCTGCGAGGTCCGGGCTCTGCCCTACCTCCACTGGTGGACCTTCCTGGCCTGGTTTGCCGGCATTGGGGAGGGCACCCTCTCCACCGTGGTGGGCATCCGGGACAAGCTGCGCCGGGGCAAGCGGCTGGAACCCTGGGAGCTGGAGTTCTACCGCACCCACCGGGCCGAGGTGGAGCTGCGCCCCCGGATGAGCGACGCCGAAAAAGCCGAGCGCGCCCGGCTGCGGGCGCTGCTGGACGGCAGGAAAGGAGGAACCCCCATTGACAAGCATCTGGTTTGACGCCGACGGGGACCTGAACCAGTCGGTCCGGTCGGTGGAGAGCATGCAGGGCAGTCTGGAAGCCCTGAACCAGACCCTGCGCCAGACCAGCAGCTGGGGAAACGAGGCGTTCCGGGCCATGGAGAAGCTGCAGCCGGTCTTTTCGGCGGCGGCCAAGCCGGTGGCCAGGGAGCTGACCCCCGCCATCGGCAGCCTGGGCAAAGCCTTTGACGCCGCCTTGGACAGCGCCGACGGGCTGGTCTCCGCCCTCACCGGCAAGACCGCCAGGGGATCGGCCAAGGCCGCCGCCTCGGTGAGCAAGGTGGGCAGCGCGGCCCAAAAGACCGCCAAGGCGGTGCGCAGCCTGGCCTCCTTCGACGAGATCGAGCGGCTGTCCGCCCTGAGCGGGACCTCTTCCTCCGCCTCGGGGAGTAGCGGGGGCAGCAGCGGCAGCACCGGGGAGCCCGCCGCCACCCAGGGCATCCTGGCCCAGCTCTCCGACGCCTGGGCGGACTTCTGGGACAAAACCAAGGGGTACTACACCCCCGCCGTCACCGCCTGGCAGGGGGCCTGGGACCAGATCCGGACGGCCTCCCAGGCTGCCATGGAGGCCATCCGCACCTCGGTGAACGCCCTGTGGGTGGGCGGGCTCTCCCCGCTGCTGGACTACCTCAACACCACCTTCCTGCCCGGGGTGGTCAACAGCTTTTCCCAGGCCTTCGCCCCCATTGTGGGGGGCACGGTAGCCACCGCCATCTCCACCCTGACCCTGGCCTTCCAGAAACTCTGCACCGTGGCCACCGAGATGGTCAACACGGTGCTGCGCCCCGCCCTGGCCCTGGTGCTCACCGCCTGGCAGGAGATGATGGCCGGCATCCAGGCGGGGTGGGAGGTCTACGGCCCGCCGCTGCTGGCCGGCATCTCCCAGGCGGTGCAGTCCCTCTGTGACCTCTTCATCGCCCTCTGGCACAGCGCGGTGCAGCCGGTGCTGCAGGACCTCATCGCCCTGCTGGACCAGTTCTGGACCCTCCACCTCAAACCCCTCTGGGATGACCTGGTGGCCTGTTTCGGGGCGGTGGGCACCGCGGTGCTGGACCTGTGGAACAGCGTCCTGGCCCCCGCCCTGACCTGGGCGGTGCAGACCTTCGGCCCCCTCTTTGCCCAGGCCTTTGACATGGCGGCCCAGGGGGTGGCGGTGGCCACCGGGGTCATCACCGACCTGGTGGATGTGCTGCTCATCACCCTGCGGGGGCTGGCGGACTTCCTCTCCGCCGCCTTCCGGGGCCAGTGGGACGCCGCCTGGAACGCCATGGCCAACACGGTGGCCGCGGTGTGGCAGCGGATTCGCTGGACCATCCACGACGCCATCCAGGGCATCCTCAGCCTGGTCAGCCAGCTGGCCAGTTCGGTGGGCTCGCTGCTGGGCAAGGCCGCCGGCCTGGTGGGCGGGAGCCAGTCTCAGTCGGTCCTGCCCGGCATGTCCCGGGCTGCGTCGGTGCCGGTGCCGGCCCTGGCCGCCGGTGCGGTGATCCCGCCCAACCGGGCTTTCCTGGCCCTGCTGGGGGACCAGCGCAGCGGCACCAATGTGGAGGCCCCGCTGGACACCATCAAGCAGGCCCTGGCCGAAACCCTGGAAACCCTGGGCGGCCAGGGACAGCCCATCAACATCTACCTGGGGGAGGAGCTGCTGGACACCGTGATCGCCAGCAGCCAGAACCGCCGGGCCCTGCGCAGCGGCGGCCGCTGAGAAAGGAGCACCCATGAACATCCTGACCATCGACGGGACGCCGCTGCCCGTCCCCAACGAGTACAAAGTCACCCTGTCCGACCTGGACAGCGCCGACACCGGCCGCACCGAGAACGGGGTGCTGATCCGGGAGCGGGTGCGGGGCGGCATCGCCAAGATCAGCGCCTCCTGGCAGGCGCTATCCACCGACCAGTGCGCCGCCATCCTCAACGCCACCGCCCCCGACCAGTTCCAGGTGGAGTATTTCTTTGGCAGCTACAACACCGCCACCATGTATGCCGGGGCGCGCACCGCCAACCTCCGGGCCGCCCGGGAGGGCTGCGCCGTCTGGGAGATCAGCGTGGACCTGGTGGAGTTTTAAGGAGGCAGCATGATCCCAGTCAACCAACAATATCTGGCGGCCATCCGCGCCCCGGTGCGCACCGACCGGATCACCGGCACCATCCAACTGGCCGACGGCGGTAGCCTGGAGTTCACCGCCGACGACCTCATGAGCGGGTCGGTGACCATCGACGACCAGTGCGTCAGCGGGGATGAGCTGCAGTTCGGCTGCGTCTATCTGGGCCAGGCAGCCTTCCAGCTGCGCACCCAGCTGAACCGTTACCGGTTCTACGGCGGCCGGCTGACCCTGACCTACGGCATCCGGCTGGCCGACGGCAGCTGGTACGAGCTGCCGCTGGGGGTCTACACCATCTCGGAGGCGGAGCGCACCGCCCTCTATGTCTCCATCAAGGCCTACGACAACGCCCTACTGCTGGACAAGGCCTTTGACGGGGAAGCCCTGCAGGGCACCCCCTTCCAGATGCTCTGCCGCATCTGCGAAAAGTGCGGCCTGACCCTGGGCCAGACCGAGGGGGAGCTGGCCGCCTTCCCCAACGCCGCCGAGACCTTCCAGCTGGACGGGGAGGACGGCTGCGAGAGCTACCGGGACTGTGTGGGGGCCATCGCCCAGGTCCTGGCCGGCTTCGGCACGGTGGACCGGGCGGGGGCGCTGGTGATCCGTGCTTTCTCGGCCCAGCCCTCCACCGCCCTGGGCCCCGAGGCCCGCACCGGCGCCACGGTGGCCGATTACAGCTGCCGCTACACCTCGCTGGTCATCGAGGGGGCCCAGGACTTTTCCTGCGGGGATGCCGCCGCCGGCGGGCTGGAGATGCGGATGTCCGACGCCCCCCTCTTCGGCAAGGGGCTCACCGGCCGCAACCAGGCGGTGGCCGACGCCGTCTTTGCCGCCCTGTCCGCCATCCGGTATGTGCCCGCCACCCTGACCATGGCCGGGGACCCCAGCCTGGAATGCGGCGACCGGATCACCCTCACCGACCTGCCGGGGGCGGGGGGCTCGGCCGAGATGCTGGTGACCCACCGGGTCTGGAAGTTCCGGGGCCGTCAGACCCTCAAGGCGGTGGGGCGCAACCCCTACCTGGTGGGCAACCGCAGCCGCACCGACACCGCCCTGCGCCGGCTGCAGACCCAGGCCGACCAGAGCCGCACCCTCTCCTACCGGTTCACCAACCCGGTCCCGGTGACGGCAGGGACCACCCAGGTGCAGCTCTGCCGCATCGCCTTTGTCACCACCCAGGCCACCACCCTTCTCTTTCTGGCCCAGCTGCCCCTCTCCGCCCAACCCGCCGCCAGCGGGGGCACCCTGCTGCTGCGGGTGGCGTATTACCTGGACGGCACCCCGCTGGATTTCTCCCTGGCCCAGACCCTGCCCGCGGGGGAGCACGCCCTGGCCCTGTGCTACCCCCTGGCCGAGGTGGCCGCCAACACCAGCGGCATCTTTTCGGTGCGGATCACCGCCGAGGGCGGCCAGGTGACGGTGGGGGCCAACGGGGTGCAGGCGCTGCTCAGCGGCCGGAGCCTGGTGGAGAGCAGCGCCGCGGACAACAACCTGCAGTTGGAGGACCGTCTGCCCTCGCCCGCCCTGGCGGCCCCCGCCCGGCCGGTGCTGGACAGCCTGACCGGGCAGGTGTCCGCCGCGCCCCAGACGCCCCAGCGGCGCACCGGGCAGGAAACCCTGGCCCCGCTGCGCTGGACCCCCGCCGGCCCGGCGGTGGATATCCCGGCCGAGCAGGCCCCGGAGCTGGAGCTGTGAGAGAAAGGAGAATGATGGATGCCATTGCATGGCCACACCAAAATTGAACTGACCGACCTGCACACCGGCCGCACCCGGGTGGTGGAGCAGGACAACCTGGTGACCAACGCCATGCAGGAGATTCTGACCCCCTTCGGGATGTACACCCTGGGGGCCAACCTGCTGGACGACAATACCAAGGAAAACTTTGTGGATCTGATCTCCCAGTTTTACGGGGGACTGCTCCTCTTTGACCGCAAGATCGGCGGGGATGCCGACACTCTCTTTGCCCCCGCCGAGGCCAGGATCACCGGCTGCGCCGGGTACAACGGCGCCAACAACGGCCAGAACCCGGTCCAGGGCAGCTGGAACCCGGTGGAGACCGACATCGACCTCCAGGGCGGCACCGCCACCTTTGTCTACGACTTCGGCACCCAGCAGGCCAACGGCACCATCGCCTCGGTCTGCCTGAGCAACCGGGCCGCCGCCTGGGCCGGCGCCGAGGCCGCCGTCCGGGGCACCGGGGACTGCAACGGCACGGTGGCCTACACCCCGGGGGTGGAGCTCTCGGGCACCATCGCCCCCGCCGTCACGGTGCCGGGCAGCTATTTCTCCGCCCCCGGCCACCTGCTGGAGCTGGACGAGAGCCAGGACTGCTTTCTGCTGGCCCAGTTCAACCCCACCGCCCCCAGCGTCACCCTGCGGCGCTACCCCCTCAAGCTCAAGGAGCTCTCGCTGTTCTGGGCCAGGGGGGCCGCCAACCTGCCCCCCTGCCGCAGCGAAAAGACCGTCTCGCTGACCCCGGCTCTGCTCAGCACCTCCACCAGCTATCTCTGCGGCTGCTATGATGCCGAGCGGCGCAAACTCTATCTGGTCAGCTTTCCCTCCAGCCAGGTGGCCCCCAACAAGGAGCTGCTGGTCTATGAGCTGGATGTGGACAGCTACGCATTGAAGAGCTACCGCATCACCAACCAGACCGGCCATACCTTGCAGGCGGTGGTGTCCAACAGCGGCACCACCACCCCCAGCGGCAACGGGCTGGTTTATGACGGCTGGATCTACCTCTGGGGGGCCACGGCGGCCAGCGATGGCAGCAAGCGGGTCTTCCGCATCCGGCTGTCTGACCCCGGCGAGGTCCGGGAGATCACCACCAACGGCCTGTCCATGCCCTATGTCCACGACGCCCACGACGGGCGGCTGTACTACTACCAGTACCAGGACGGGGGCACCGCCACCGCCCCCTCGGTGGTGCTGAACACCGCCACCGACGAGATGCTGGCCATCCAGTACAACCTGACCAGCCGGTATCTCTACAACTGCCACGCCATCCCCATCCGGGGGCGCAGGGTGCTGCTGGGCAAGGGCATCAACCCCGCCGGCACCACCAACGGCAAGGGGGTCACCCTGGGGCTGCGCCCCACCTACCTGGCCACCATCAACGATCTGAGCCAGCCGGTGGAAAAGAACGCCGGCATGACCATGAAGATCACCTACACCCTGCAGCGGGCCTGAGGGGAGGGAAGGGCATGACGATTGATCCGGCCCTTCTGGCCGCCCTGCTGCCGGTGCTGGGCAGCGCCCTGGGGGCCTTTGCCGGCATTGTGATCAACACCCGGCTGACCACCTACCGCATCGAACAGCTGGAAAAGAAGGTGGACAAGCACAACACCGTGGTGGAGCGCACCTACAACCTGGAGGAACGGCTGGAGGTGCAGCAGGAACAGATCCGGGTGGCCAACCACCGGATTGCCGACCTGGAACAGCAGGCCCGGCAGGGATGAAAGGGGGGAGAGGATGGAGGAATTCTGGAAAAATCTGGCGGCGCTGCTCAAGGTGAAGACCATCGTGACCATGGTGGTCATCGGGGTGTTTGCGGCGCTGGCCCTGGGCGGGGCCTTCCAGCCCGACACCGTCATGACGGCGGTCACCATGGTGCTGGCCTTTTATTTCGGGACCCAGAGCGGAAAATAAACCCACGGCAGGGGGGCCGGTGCGGCACGCACCGGCCCCTCTTTTGTGAATCTCGACAAGAAGCTGTTGAACTCCCCCTATAAAAATGGTACAATATTGTTTACTAAAAGGCTGCTTCGGCGGCGTGATTCGGAAAGGAGCATCCATGCGCTGGATTGACAAACTGGAACGCCGCTTCGGGCGGCTGGGCATCCCTTATCTGATGAACATCATCTGTGTGGCCCAGGCGGTGGTCTGGTTCCTGGTGATGTTTGTCAACGCCAATGTGTACAGCGTCCTGTCCCTGTCTCGGCTCGGTCTGATGCAGGGGTGGATCTGGCAGATTGTCACCTTTTTGTTTGTGCCGCCCCTCACTTACAGCGCCTTTGCCCTGCTGCTGCAGCTGTATTTCTACTGGTGGGTGGGCAACTCGCTGGAACGGGCCTGGGGCAGCTTCCGGTTCACCCTCTACATCCTCATCGGGATGGTGGGGGCGCTGGTCTCCTGCCTGATCACCGGGTCGGCCGGGTCGTCGGGGATTTTTCTCTCCCTCTTCTTCGCCTACGCCTGGATGTGGCCGGAACAGCAGATCCTGCTCTTCTTCTTCATCCCCATCAAGGTCAAATGGCTGGGTCTGGCCGCCGCGGTGGTCTGGCTCTTCAATTTCCTCTCCCTGCGGGTGTCCATGGCCTACCGGCTCAGCCTGGTCTTCGGCCTGGCCGGGTTCCTGGTCTTTTTCGGGCCCGAACTCTTTTCCTGGTGCAGGGAGACCATCACAAGCTACAAGCGCCGCCGGGACTGGGAAAACCGCTGGAAGCGGTAACCCGCCGCGCCGCACAGAATAAGGAGGTATTCCTATGAAACTCGTCACTGCCATTGTCAACAAAGAGGATTCCCGCAACGTCTGCAACGAGCTGCTCAAGCAGAAATTCTATGTCACCCGTCTGGCCACCACCGGCGGCTTCCTGATGGCCGGCAACATGACCCTGATGATCGGCACCGAGGACGAGCGGGTGGATGACTGCATCGCCTGCATCGCCAAGTGCTGCAAGCAGCGCACCGAGATCGTTCCCGGCACCGCCTCCATCGGCCTTGGCATCGAGAGCGCCATGCCCATCGAGGTCACGGTGGGCGGCGCCACCGTCTTTGTGACCAACGTCGAGCGGTTCGAAAAGCTGTGAACACCGCCCCGATGCTGGATCGCATCGTCGGCAACCGGGCACTGAAAGAGGATCTCAAAGCCGCGCTCACGGCCGGCCGTCTGGCCCACAGCATCCTGCTGGTGGGGGAGGCTGGCTGCGGGGCGGGCTTTGCCGCGCGCTGCCTGGCTGCCGACTATCTCTATCCCCGGGGCGGCCCCCACGCCGAGGCGGTCCTGCGGGGGGGGGACAGCGAGTGCATCACGGTGCGGGGGGAGGGCGCCTCGGGCCAGATCAAGGTGGAGAAAATCCGCGCCGCCCGGGAGGCCATCCAGCACTCCGCCCTCTCGGCCGATGCCGCCGGACGGGTCATGTTCATCTACGGCGCCCAGAACCTCAACGGGTCCTCGGCCAACGCCATGCTCAAGATCATCGAGGAGCCCCCCGAGGGGGTGCTCTTTCTCCTCACCGCCACCAGCACCGCCGCGGTGCTGCCCACCATCCGCAGCCGCTGTGCTGCCTACACCCTGGCGCCGGTGGCCGCCGAGGAATGCGCCGCGGCCCTGCGCCAGGCGCTGCCCGGCCTGACCGAGACCAAGGCCAACGACCTGGCCTTTCTCTACGAAGGGCACATCGGCTCCTGCCTGGCCTCGATGCGGGACCCCAAGCTGGGGGCCGCCCGGGACAATGCCGCCGCCCTCTGCGCCCTGGTGCAGAAGGGGGATACCTACAAGGCGGCCGCCCTGCTGGCCCGGTGTGAGAAGGACCGGGAGGCGGCCTTAGAACTGCTGCGCCAGACCCGGCTCACCGCCTCGGCGGCGCTGCGCCGCCCCGGCTTTGCCGGGATTCAGCCCGACCGGGCTGCCATCTTGCTGGATGCGGCGGGCAAGACTGCCCGCGCCATCCGGGCCAACGGAAACCTGCGGCTGGCCCTGAGCCTGCTGGCGGCCGCGGTCTGAGAAAACCCCAAGAAAAGGATTGCCAACAACTATGAAAGTCATTTCGGTCAAATTCAAGGAGAGCGGCCGGGCCTACTATTTCAACCCCGGCGACCTGGAACCCCACCGCGGGGACTATGTGGTGGTGGAAACCGCCCGCGGGGTGGAGTGCGGCGAGGTGGTCCGCGCCCCCCACGAGCTGCCCAGCGGCGGCACACCCCGGGAAATCAAACCGGTGCTGCGGATGGCCGACGGGGTGGACATCCGCCGGATGCGCCAGAACCGCGCCGACGAGCGCTCTGCCTTCCGCCTCTGCGAAACCCGCATCGCCGCCCACAAGCTCCAGATGAAGCTGGTGGACGCCGAGTACACCCTGGACCGCAACAAGCTGGTCTTCTACTTCACCGCCGACAGCCGGGTGGATTTCCGGGAGCTGGTCAAGGACCTGGCCAGCCAGTTCCACACCCGCATCGAGCTGCGGCAGATCGGGGTGCGGGACGAGAGCAAGATGCTGGGCGGCCTGGGGGTCTGCGGCCAGCCCTTCTGCTGCAGCCGCTTCCTCAAGAACTTCCAGCCTGTCTCCATCAAGATGGCCAAGGAGCAGGGGCTGTCCCTCAACCCGGCCAAGATCAGCGGCGCCTGCGGGCGGCTGATGTGCTGCCTGGGCTATGAGCAGAAGAGCTACGAGTACCTCAACGCCATCACCCCCCAGCCGGGCAGCGTGGTGCGCACCCCCGACGGGGAGGGCACCGTGCTGGAGGCCAATGTGGTCTCGGGCACCCTCAAGGTCCGCAGCGTGGAAAGCCTGGCTCCCAAGTGCTACAAGCGCAGCGAGTGCACCTATCTGCGGGGCGGCAAACGGGCCCCCATCCAGCCCGATCCCGAGGAGGATTGACCAGGGATTTTTTGGCCATGCCCTTGCAAACCCTGCCGCCGGATGGTACAATAATGGAAACGCAGGAATGCGTGCCGCCGGTCACCCACCGTGCACGGCCCGGCGGTCAAAATTTATAGCACGGAGATAAGGAGATTCACGATGGCTCATATGGTTTCTGACGAGTGTGTTGCTTGCGGCGCTTGTGTTGACACCTGCCCCGTCGGCGCGATCACCATGGGCGCCAAGGCTGAGGTCGACGCTTCTGCCTGTGTGGACTGCGGCGCCTGCGAGGGTGCTTGCCCCACCGGTGCGATCAAGCCGGAATAAGTAAAACACTTCCGAAACGCGGCCGGTGGCAACACCGCGCCGCGTTTTTTGTCTGCCATTTTCCATCGTCAGGGAGGCTGCCATGCCCAACACCGAAATCCTCGACGCCGGCACCCGGGTTCTCACCGCCCCCGGGGCCACCTTCGGCACCGACGCCCTGCTGCTGGCCCGGTTTGCCCGGCCCCGGCGGGGGCAGCGGGCGCTGGACCTGTGCAGCGGATGCGGCATTGTGGCGCTGGCCTGGCACGACATGGGCCACCGGGGCCAATGCGACGCGGTAGAGCTGGACCCCGAGGCCAGCGCCCTCTGCGCCGCGGCGGTGGCGGAAAACGGCCCCGAGGCCGCCCACATCCACCCCCTGTGCGCCGACCTGCGGCAGTTCTGCCAGGCGGGGCCCCAGCGGGGGCGGTACGCCTTTGCGGCCTGCAACCCGCCCTACTTCACCGGCGGCTATGTCAGCCCCGATCCCCGGCGGGCCGCCGCCCGCCACGACGGCAGCTGCACCCTGGCCGATGTGGCGGCCTGCGCCGCCCGGGCGCTGCAGGACGGGGGACGGCTGGCCCTCTGCCAGCGGCCGGACCAGATGGCCGCGGTGTTTGCCGCCCTCTGCACCGCCGGGCTGGAGCCCAAGCGGGTGGCCCTGGTCCGCCACCGGGCGGGGGAGCGGCCCTGGCTCTTTCTCACCGAGGCCCGCAAGGGGGGCCGCCCCGGCCTGGTCTGGGAGCCGGACATCCTGGTGGAAACCGGGGTGGGCTACGGTCCCGGCCGGTAAAAACCCAAAAAAGCCGCCGCGAAGCGTTGCGCTTCGCGGCGGCTTGTCTTGTCTGTCAGACCATGCCATCTTCCTCTGTCCGGTCCGGCAGGGGAATCTCGGGCATCAGCTCGTTGGAGATCACCGACAGCATCTCCTCCAGCTTTTTCACATCCTCCAGGGGGAACCGCTGTTTGACCCGGTCCACCACCTGCTGCAGATAGGCGTAGCTGATGTTGTAATAGTCGATGTATTTCCGGGTGGGACGCAGATGGTATTCCCGCTTGTCGGTGGCCGACTGGATCTTCTCCACATAGCCCTTTTTGACCAGCGAGTTGATCTTGTAGGCAGCGTTGGGGGTGGAAATGTGCATCATGCTGGAAAACTCCGCAATGGTGGGGCAGCCCATGGCCATGATCCCCTCCATGCAGAAGGTCTCCACCGTGGTCAGGGTTGCCTCGCGGCTCTCGAACCGGCTGAAAACCTTCTGGTAAAAATGCAGCTTGAACTTGGTATAGACATTTTCAAACGCTTTGTCCAGCATGGCAAATACCTCCTGTATCATCTGCGGGGTCCAGGGGCTTTCCCCGGACCGGGTCAGGCTTTCACCGCGTCGGTGATCGCAAAGATCAGCTCGGCGTTGGCGGCGCGCTGTCCATCCACCCAGGCGGTCGCCTTGCCGATCCCCATGGCGCCGTGCTGTTCCACCAGCTCGCACTCCAGGGTCAGCACATCCCCCGGCACCACCTGCCGGCGGAACCGGGCGCTGCGCACCCCGCCGAAGAGGGCCAGCTTGCCCCGGTTTTCGGGCAGGCTCAGCGCCGCCACCGCGCCGGTCTGGGCCAGCGCTTCCAGGATCAGCACCCCGGGCATCACCGGCTGCCCCGGGAAATGCCCGCAGAAAAAGGGCTCGTTCAGGGTGACGCACTTGATGCCGCGGGCCCACTGCCCGGGGGTGTAGTCGGTAATTTTGTCCACCAGGGCGAAGGGATACCGGTGGGGCAGAATCTCGGCGATCTGGGCCGCGTTCAGGGCGCGCGGCGGGTCGTTCGCAGTGATTGCCATTTTTCAGCCCTCCCAACGTTTCATGACAACACAGGCATTGTGGCCGCCAAAGCCCAGGCTGTCGCTCATGGCATAGTCCACCTGCTGTTCCCGGCCCACATTGGGGATGTAGTCCAGGTCGCATTCGGGGTCGGGCTGCTGCAAATTGATGGTGGCGGGCAGGAAGCCGTCGCGGAGCGCCAGGGCGGTGAAAACTCCCTCCACGCCGCCGGCGCCGCCCAGCAGATGGCCGGTCATCGACTTGGTGCTGGAGACCGCCAGATGGTAGGCATGCTCGCCAAAGACCGTCTTGATGGCGGCGGTCTCGCCGCTGTCGTTCAGATGGGTGCCGGTGCCGTGGGCGTTGATGTAGCCCACCTGCTCGGGGGTGATGCCGGCGTCGGCCAGGGCCAGCGCCATGCTCCGGGCGCCGCCCTCCCCGTTGGGGGCGGGGGCGGTGATGTGGTGGGCGTCACAGGTGGCGCCGTAGCCCACCACCTCGGCGTAGATCTTGGCACCCCGGGCCTGGGCATGGCCCAGCTCCTCCAGCACCAGCAGGCCGCAGCCCTCGCCGATGACGAAGCCGCCGCGCTCGGCATCAAAGGGGATGGAGGCGCGGTTGGGGTCGGTGGCGGTGGACAGGGCCTTCATGCTGGAGAACCCGCCCACCCCCAGGGGGCTGATGCAGCTCTCGGTGCCGCCGCACAGGGCCAGGTCGGCGTAGCCGTCCCGGATCAGGTGGAAGGCGTCGCCGATGGCGTTGGTGCCGCCGGCACAGGCGGTGACGGGGCAGGTGCACATCCCCTTGAGGCCAAACCGGATGGCCACCTGGCCCGCCGCCATGTTGGCGATGGCCATGGGGACAAAGAAGGGGCTGACCCGCTCAAAGCCCTTGGCCTCGCCCCGGGCGTGCTCCTCCTCGATGGTGGGCAGGCCGCCCACCCCGCTGGAGATGACAGTGGCGAACCGCATGGCGTCCTCCTGGCTCAGGGCATCCCCCACCAGGCCGCAGTCCGCCATGGCCTCGGCGGCGGCAGCCACCGCGAACTGGGTAAAGCGGGCCATCTTGCGGGCGTCCCGCTTGTCCATCCGGGCGGCGGGATCAAAGCCCTTGACCTCGGCGGCCAGCTTGATCTTGAAATCGGTGGTATCAAAGGCGGTGATGGGCGCCACCCCGCATTCGCCCCGGCGGACGGCGGCCCAGCTGTCGGCCACCGTGTTGCCGGTGGGGTTGACGGTGCCCAGACCGGTGATCACAACTCTGCGTTTTTCCATAACAGCTCCTCCTCACATGCCCATGCCGCCGTCCACGCCCAGCACCTGGCCGGTGATGTACCCGGCTTCGGGGCTGGCCAGGAAGGCCACGGCATTGGCAATGTCCTCGGGATGACCCGCATGGCCCGCCGGCACCGCGGCCAGCGCCGCATTGCGGGCAGCCTCGGGCATGGCGGCGGTCATGTCGGTCTCGATAAAGCCGGGGGCCACCGCGTTGGCGGTGACGCCGCGCCCGGCCAGTTCCTTGGCGATGCTCTTGGTCAGGCCGATGAGCCCGGCCTTGCTGGCGGCGTAGTTGGTCTGGCCGGCGTTGCCGTGCAGGCCCACCACGCTGCTGATGCTGATGATCCGCCCGCTGCGCTGGCGCATCATCACCCGGCTGGCGGCCTTGCTGCAGAAGAAAGCACCCTTGAGGTTGGTGTCGATGACCTTGTCAAAGTCCTCCTCGCTCATCCGCATCAGCAGCTTGTCCACATTGACCCCGGCGTTGTTGACCAGCACATCCAGCCGGCCGAACCGGGCCACGGTGTCCTCCACCAGTTTCTGGCAGGCGGCGGGGTCCTTCACGTCGGCCTGCATCGTCACCGCTTCCACCCCGCACTGACGGCAGAGGGCGGCGGTTTCCTCGGCGGCTGCGGCGCTGCCCGCGTAGTTGACGCAGACGTTGCAGCCGGCCTTGGCCAGGGCCACGCAGATAGCCCGGCCGATCCCGCGGCTGCCGCCGGTGACCAGGGCGGCGCGGGTCTGTTGCTCCTCCATATTATACCTCCTCCTGCAGGGTTTTGACAACCTCATCCAGCTGGTCGGCGGTCTCGGCGGGCAGGCAGCGGATGGCGGTGCCCACTGTCTTTTTCACAAAGCCGCTGATGGCGTGGCCGGGGCCGATCTCCACCGCAGTGTCCACCCCCAGCTCGGCCAGGCGGCGGATGGTGTCCTCCAGATAGACGCTGTTCTGCACCTGGCGGACCAGCAGGCCGGGGATGGTGTCGCTGTCGGCCTTCTCCCGGCCCAGGCAGTTGAAGAGAACGGGGAACTCCATCTCCCCGAACTGCACCGTCCGGAACCGCTCTGCCAGGGCGTCCCCGGCGGGGTGCATCAGGCTGGTGTGGAAGGGGCCGCTGACCTTCAGGGGGATGCAGCGGCGTGCGCCGGCGGCCTTGGCCAGCTCGGCGGCCTTGTCCACCGCGGCCTGCTCGCCGCCGATGACCAGCTGGCCGGGGCAGTTGTAGTTGCAGATCTGCACCACCCCCTGGTCGGCGGCCTGGGCGCAGCAGTCGGCCAGCTTGTCCCGGTCCAGGGAGAGGATGGCGGTCATGCCGCAGGCGATGCCCTCGGCAGCCTTGGCCATGGCCTTGCCGCGGAAGGCCGCCAGATCCACCGCGGTCTTGGCGTCAAAGACGCCGGCGGCTTCCAGGGCGGAATATTCGCCCAGGGAGAGCCCGGCGGCGTAGGCGGGGCGGATGCCCGCCTCCCGCAGCACGGCGGTGACGCCGGCAGCGAAGGCCACCATGCAGGGCTGGGTGTACTGGGTCAAATTGATGACCCCCTGGGGGTCGGTGAAGCAGGTGGTTTTCAGGTCAAAGTCCAGCCCCTGGGCCGCCTCGTCCAGTACCTTGGCAAAGGCGGGAAAGCGCTGGTAGAGCTCGGCGCCCATCCCGGCGTGCTGGCTGCCCTGACCGGCATACAAAAAGGCAAGTTTCATGGTATTGTCTCCTTTCAGACCTGCATGGCGCCCAGCTCGGCCAGCCGGGTGCGGCAGTCCGCCATCATCTCGTCCAGGATGGCGGCCACCGGGCGGATCTCGTGCAGCATGCCGGCCACCTGACCGGCCATCAGGCTGCCGGTGTCGGTGTCGCCGTCAAAGACGGCCCGACGCAGGCTGCCCAGGGTGAATTTCTCCAGCTCCATCTTGTCGGCGCCGGCCTTCTCCTGCCGGACGTACTCCCGGCTCATCTTGTTTTTCAGAACCCGAACGGGGGTGCCGCCGATCCGGCCGGTGACGATGGTGTCGCTGTCCTTGGCCTTGAGCAGGGCGGCCTTGTAGTTGGGATGGATGGGGCATTCCTCCGAGGCCAGCAGGCAGGTGCCCACCTGGACCCCGCAGGCGCCCAGGGCAAAGGCGGCGGCCAGCTGCCGGCCGCTGGCAATGCCGCCAGCGGCAATCACCGGCAGGTCCACCGCGTCCACCACCTGAGGCACCAGGGCCATGGTGGCCATCTCGCCCACATGGCCGCCGCTCTCGGTGCCCTCGGCGATGATGGCGTCGGCGCCGCAGGCGGCCAGATGCTTGGCCAGCACCGCCGCGGCCACCACCGGGATCACCTTGATGCCGGCGGCCTTCCATTCCTTCATGTATTTCCCGGGGTTGCCGGCGCCGGTGGTGACCACCTGGACGCCCTCCTCCACCACGATCTTGGCGAACTCGTCGGCCTGGGGGTGCATCAGCATGATGTTGACCCCGAAGGGCTTGTCGGTGAGCTCCTTGCAGCGGCGGATGTTTTCCCGCAGGGAATCCACATTCATCCCGCCGGCGCCGATCAGGCCCAGAGCCCCGGCGTTGGAGCAGGCGGCGGCGAACTCGCCGGTGGCGATGTTGGCCATGCCGCCCTGGATGATGGGGTACTTGGTGCCCAGAATTTCGTTCAGCAATTTCATACCGGAACCTCCTTGACTTGCAGCAGCACGCCGCCCCAGGTCAGCCCGCCGCCAAACCCGACACAGGCGATGCGCTGGCCGGGGGCCAGCAGCCCTCGCTCGGCCATCTCGTTGAGGGCCATGGGGATGCTGGCGGCACTGGTGTTGCCGAAACGGTCGATGTTCTTGAAAAACTTTTCGGGATAGCCGATCTTTTTGACACAGTGGTCGATGATCCGGCTGTTAGCCTGATGGCAGATGACCCAGGACAGGTCCTCCATGGTCAGGCCGGCCTGGTCCAGCACCCCGGTCAGGCAGCGGGGCAGGGCGTCCACCGCAAAGCGGAAGACCGCCTTGCCGTCCATCTTGATGGCCGAGGGGTCCGGCCCGGGGCCCTCGGCGGAGATCTCAAACCCGCCCCGGGCGCCCAGCATGGCGGCGAAGGGAACTCCTTCGGTCCGCTCCAGCACCGCCGCCCCGGCCCCGTCCCCGAAGAGGACGCAGGTGGAACGGTCGGTCATGTCCATCAGGCGGGAGAGCTGCTCGCAGCCCACCACCAGGGCGTAGCGGCCGCCGGTGCTGGCCAGCAGTCCCCGGGCCACCGCCACGGCGTAGACAAAGCCGGAGCAGGCGGCGTTCAGGTCAAACACCGGGATGTTCTCGGGCAGGCCCAGCTCCCGCTGTACCAGACAGGCCACGCTGGGGGTGACATAGGCCCCCGACAGGGTGGCGCAGATGCAGCAGCCGATCTGGTCGGGGGTCAGCCCGCTGCGGGTCAGGGCCTGGCGGGCGGCGGCGATGGCCAGGGTGTGGTCGGCCTCCCCCTCGGCGCAGAAATACCGCTGGCGGATGCCGGTGCGGGAGGTGATCCACTCGTCGCTGGTCTCCACCATATGGCTCAGGTCCTCATTGGTGACAAGCCGGCTGGGCAGCGCCCCGCCGGTGGCAATGAGCTGCAATCCTTCCATGATGTCTCCCTTCACCGCCCGATCTGGCGGAATTTCTTGTAGCGCTGTTCGGCCAGAGCGCGGGGGCTCATCCGGCAAAGCTGGACCAGATGCTTTTCCAGCGCGGTGTCCAGGCAGGCAAAGAGCTTCTGGTGGTCGGCCTGGGCGCCGCCCAGGGGCTCGGGGATGATCTCCTCCACAATGCCGCCCTGGTACAGGTCCTGGGCGGTGAGCTTCATCATCTCGCAGGCCTCGCCGCTGCGGGAGGAATCCTTCCACAGGATGCTGGCAAAGCCCTCGGGGCTGAGCACCGAGTAGACGGCGTTCTCCAGCATCAGGATGTGGTTGGCCACACCCAGGCCCAGAGCGCCGCCGCTGCTGCCCTCGCCGGTGACCACCGAGATCACCGGCACCGTCAGGGCGCTCATCTCGGCCAGGTTGCGGGCGATGGCCTCGCCCTGGCCCCGCTCCTCGGCTTCCTTGCCGGGGTAGGCGCCGGGGGTGTCGATGAAGGTGATGATGGGCCGGTGGAACTTCTCCGCCTGCTTCATCAGCCGCAGCGCCTTGCGGTAGCCCTCGGGGCCGGGCATGCCGAAGTTGAACCGGAGATTCTCCTCCAGGGTGCTGCCCTTGCGGTGGCCGATGACGGTCACCGGCACCCCCTTGTACCGGGCGATGCCGCCCAGGATGGCCTCGTCCTCCCGGCACTGCCGGTCGCCCCGCTGCTCGAAGAAATCGGTGAAGAGGGCGTCGATGTACTCGTCGATGCGGGGCCGCTTGGGATGCCGGGCCAGAAAGACCCGGTCCTCGGCGGTCAGATCGGCACAGCCCTCCACCAGGGCGGCCCGGCGGTTGGTCAGCTCGGTGATCTTTGCCTCGTTCTCCGAGACGGAGTCGGGGGCGGGGTTGAAGGCGTCGTCGGGCAGGATGTCCCCGTCCTCCTGCTGGGCCACCGCGTTGTGCAGGGCCTCGATCTCGGCGTCAATGGCGTCGATCTGCTGTAAAGTCTCCTTGATCAATTTCGCTTGCCTCCCTCCGTGTGCAGCTGCAGAATCTGGGCCAGGGTCTTGCGCATCTCGCTGCGGGGCACCACGGCGTCCACAAAGCCGTGCTCCAGCAGGTACTCGCTGCGCTGGAATCCCTTGGGCAGCTTTTCGCCGATGGTCTGTTCAATGACCCGGGGCCCGGCAAAGCCGATCAGCGCCCCCGGCTCGGCCAGGGTGATGTCCCCCAGGCTGGCAAAACTGGCGGTGACGCCGCCGGTGGTGGGGTGGGTCAGGTAGCTGATGTACAGCCCGCCCTTCTGGGAAAACCGCTGGATGGCGGCACTGGTCTTGGCCATCTGCATCAGGCTGAAGATGCCCTCCTGCATCCGGGCGCCGCCGCTGGCCGAAAAGATGATCAGCGGCAGATGCTTGGCGGTGGCAAACTCCACGGCGCGGGTGATCTTTTCCCCCACCGCGGTGCCCATGCTGCCCATGAAAAACCGGCTGTCCAGCACCGCAACCACCACCGGAACCCCGGCAATCTTGCCGGTGGCGGTGACCACCGCCTCCTTCAGGCCGGTCTTGCGCTGGGCTGCCTCCAGCTTTTCGGGATAGCCCGGGAAATTCAGCCGGTCATTGGCCTCCACATCGGGGTCCAGCTCCCGGAAGGTTCCGTGGTCCAGCACCATGCTCAGCCGATAATAGCCGCCGATGGGATGGTAGTAGCCGCAGTTGGGGCAGACATACAGGCTTTTGGCCCAGACCTGGCGGGTGGCGCGGCGCTCGCACTTTTTGCAGGTCATGAACTGGGGCGCCTGCCAGACCGGGGTATCGGTGCCGGCGTCGCGGCGCGCCTTGAGCCGGAACACCCGCTCATTGCTGCCGGCCGCAAACAGCTTGCCAACGTTTTTCATGGGAATGCCTCCTTCGGGCGATGATGGACAGTGGGGAAGATTATTCGGCGTGGCTGGTGATGTAGTTGAACAGATCGCCCACCGTCTTCATGTTGGGCAGCTCCTCGTCGGGGATGGCGATGCCGCAGGCTTCCTCGATGGCCATATTCAGTTCCACGGCGTCCAGGCTGTCGGCCTGCAGGTCGTCGGCCAGGGTGGCCTCCATGGTCACCTTGTCGGCGTCGCAGCTCAGGGTGTCAACGATAATGTTCTTCATCTCTTCGAAAGTCATGATAATTCTCCTTGTCTGTGTCATTTTTATTGTTTGAGAATTTTATCTAAATAAATTTAGATAAAAAGTCTGGTACAATTATACACCGGCGGGGGCCGATGTCAAGAAATTTTTTTCCAGCCCACAGCGGATGGGCGTATTGCATAAAAATACCGGATTTTATCATATAGTTTCATGTGAGTGAATATTTCTCTTGCCACCGGCGGCGGGCTGTGCCATAATAAAGACACCCGCCGGCGCTGTGGGCCGGCGGGCAGAACGGAACAAGATACTTTATATATAAGGAGAGAAGAAGGATGGATTTCAAAGGCAGAGATTTTCTCACCCTGCTGGACTACACCCCGCAGGAGATCGACGCGCTGCTCCATCTGGCGGCACAGCTCAAGGCAAAAAAGAAGGCGGGCATCCCCCACGACGTGCTGCGGGGCAAAAATGTGGCCCTGATTTTTGAAAAGACCTCCACCCGCACCCGCTGCAGCTTTGAGGTGGCGGCCCACGACCTGGGCATGGGCACCACCTACCTGGACCCCACCGGCAGCCAGATCGGCAAAAAGGAGTCCATCGCCGACACCGCCCAGGTGCTCTGCTCCATGTTTGACGGCATCGAGTACCGGGGCTACGGCCAGGCCATTGTGGAGGAGCTGGCCAAGTACTCTTCGGTGCCGGTCTGGAACGGCCTGACCAACGAGTTCCACCCCACCCAGATCCTGGCCGACTTTTTGACCATCCGGGAGCAGTTCGGCAAGCTGGCGGGGCTCAAGTTTGCCTACTTCGGGGACGCCCGGTACAACATGGGCAACTCGCTGATGATCGGCTGCGCCAAGATGGGGCTGCACTTTGTGGCCTGCGCCCCCAAGGCCTACTGGCCCGACCCGGCGCTGGTGGAGCGGTGCAAGGGCTTTGCGGCAGCCAGCGGCGGCTCCATCACCCTCAGCGAGGACACCGCCGCAGCCGCCGGCGCCAACATCCTCTACACCGATGTCTGGGTCAGCATGGGCGAGCCGGTGGAGGTCTGGCAGGAGCGGATTGAGGCGTTGTCCCCCTACCAGATCAACGCCGACCGGATGGCCGAGGCGGCCCCCGACGCCGTCTTCATGCACTGCCTGCCCGCCTACCACGACCACAAGACCGCCATCGGCAAGGAGATGGGCGAGCGGTTCGGCCGGGACGCCATGGAGGTCACCGACGAGGTCTTCAACGGGCCCCAGTCCATCGTCTTCCAGGAGGCGGAAAACCGGATGCACACCATCAAGGCGGTGATGGCCGCCACCCTGGGCGCTCAATTCTGAGCGTTCACACCTTGCATTTTGCTGCGCCGGGGCGTATACTGAGAGCGGTCCGGGAAACCGGGCCGAAAATATGCGCTGTACTTTGAAGAGAAGACGGCAGCAGGAGGAAAATTGAATATGAAACCAATCAAGACGGACACCCGCCGCCTGACCCAACTGGCGCTGTTGCTGGCGCTGGTTCTGATCATGGCCTACACCCCGCTGGGCTATCTGCCCATCGGCCCGCTCTCCCTCAGCCTGTTGACCATTCCGGTGGCCATCGGCGGGATGCTGCTGGGACCTGTCGGCGGCGCCATCCTGGGCACGGCCTTCGGCTTGACTAGCTTCATGAGCGCCATGGAGGGCAAAAGTGCCATGGGCACTGCGCTGTTCACCCTCAACCCGGTCTGGTGCTTTGTGGTCACCGTGGTCGCCCGGTTGCTCTGCGGCCTGCTCTGCGCCCTGATCTACCGGGCGGTCTGCAAGCTGCTTCCCGGCCGCACCAAGCTCTGCTGCGCCCTGGGCGGGCTGGCGGCCCCGGTGCTCAACACCTTCTTCTTTATGGGGCTGCTGGTGTTCTTCTACTATGACAGCGACTATGTGCAGGGGCTGGTCACCACCCTGGGGGTCGGCAATCCGCTGACCTTCGTCGTCGCCCTGGTGGGCGTGCAGGGGGTCATCGAGGCAGTGGTCTGCTGTGCGGTTTCGGCGGCGGTCACGGTGCCGCTGCTCAAGTTCCTGGGCAAGAAAAAATGAGATTTTTCGGGGATGCCGATGCGGCATGCCCGATTTTTTTTGCGCCTTTGCCAAAAATTGCCTCCCTGATTCGTTGGAATAAACGGGAAACTTTCCACCGCGGGGCAGAGGCTTTCCCCGGCTCTTAACACATCTGCCACAGATTTATCACACTTTCGCGGTAGGCTAGGGCAGAGAATCCCTCAACCCCGTTGATTCCAGATCATAACAGGAGAGGCAGGAAATACCAGATGCAAGAAGATCAGAACAAAGAATTTGACCTCCGGGAGGAGACGCCGGCCCCCGACAGCGCCGACCTTTCCCCCATCCAGGAACCCGCCTTGGAGGAGGCGCCCGCCGCACCGGCGCCCAAGCGCCCGATTTGGTTCGCCCGGCACAAGGTGCTCACCGTGGTGCTGGTGCTGATTCTGGCGGCGGCCGGGCTGGTGGCCTGGAAGCTGCACAGGGCCGCCGATGCGGTCAAGGCGATGTCCGGCTACCAGTTTGTCCGCACCACCGTTCTCAAGCGCACCTCGCTGGACAACAGCGTCACCGTCAACGGCACCGTCAATTCCGGCGAGGAGGCCAGCGTCACGGTGGCCGACGCCGCCAAGACCTACAAGGTGGCCACCGTCAACGTCCAAGTGGGGGACCATGTGAACGAGGGGGATGTGATTGCCACCCTGGACACCGCCGACCTGGAGCGCCAGATCCAGCAGGCCCAGCAGAGCTACAACGACACCCTGCAGGCCGCCCAGACCAGCTACGATCGGGCCTTGGACGACTACAACACCTCGGTGGTCCAGCACGACAACAACCTGATTGACCTGCAGGCCAAGGTGGACGATGCCAACAAGACGGTGTCGGACGCCCAGAAGGCGCTGGACAGCGCCAAGAGCAGCAAGGACAGCGCCCAGAGCAGCCGGGATACCCTCAAGGCGGAGTATGACCGGATCCAGTCCGACATCAGCAGCTACACCATGGCTTACAACACCGCGGCGGCCAACGAGAACGCCGCCCTGGACGCCCTGAACACCGCCAATCTGCTGGTGGTGGAAAAGAGCAACAACCGCAACACCGCCCAGTATGCGGTGGACGCCGACCCCAGCGCGGCCAACATCGCCGCCCGGGACGCCGCCCAGACCGAGCTGGACGCCGCCACCGCCGACCAGACCGCCAAGCAGGCGGCCTATGACCAGGCCAAAGCGGCCACCGCCCAGGCCCAGCAGGCCCTCTCGGAGGCCCAGAGAAGCTGTTCGGTGGTCTCGCTGGGGCTGTACGGCTTCCAGGCCATCGAGCAGGCCTACAACGCCGCCGAACAGACACTGAGCCAGGCCCAGACCGCCCTGGATACCGCCCAGAAGACGCTGGACACCGCCAACCAGCAGCTGACCAGCGCCCAGAGCGCCTATGACAGCGAAAAGAACTACTCCACCCTCAAGCAGAAGCAGCAGACCTTGGAGGACGCCAAGACCAAGCTGGAGCAGGCCCAGCGCACCCCCGACACCCTGACCACCCTGCAGGAAACCCTGGCCGACTGCACCCTCACCGCCACCATGTCGGGCACCGTCACCGCCCTCAACGCCACGGTGGGCTCGGTCTGCAGCGGCGCTGTGGCCACCATCCAGGACACCGACGCCCTGGTGGTCAAGGTGACCATCTCCGCCGACGATGTGCCCAACCTCAAGACCGGGCTCTCCTGCGTGGTGACCAGCGATGCCACCGGCAGCGCCGAGATCGCCGGCACCCTGACCCAGATTGACCCGGTGGCCAACGACCAGGGCACCTTCGGCGCCAAGGTCAAGATCAGCAGCGCCGACAGCGACCTGCTCATCGGAGTTCAGGCCAAGGTGGAAATCATCATCCAGCAGACCGACAACGTCTTCACCGTCCCCATCGACGCGGTGGGCACCGCCGAGGACGGCAGCCGCTATGTGCTGCGCCAGACCGGCGGCAGCGGGGTGGACATGACCTTTGAGGAGGTGCCGGTGACCACCGGGGAATCCAACGATTACTCCATCGCCATCTCCGGCGACGACCTGGCCGAGGGGGATGTGATCCGCTCCTCCGCCGACCTGAGCCAGGGGCTGGAATCCAGCGACAACACCGAAAACCTGGGGGACCTGCTCACCGGCGAGGTCTCGGTGGAGATGGAAGTGCCCGATGAGGGCGGCGCGCCCGGCGGCCCCGGCGGTGGCGGCGGTGCCCCGGCCGATGCCCCCGGAGGACAGTGAGATGGCGAACAAGGCGGCATTGGCCGCTCAGATCGCCCGCGCCGTCACCGGCAGCGTCCCCCGCCGGCGCTGCCTGATCCGGATGCAGGGCATCCGAAAAAGCTTTTACATCGGCCAGCCCAACGAGCTGGAAATCCTCCATGGGGTGGACCTCACCGTCTATGAGGGGGAGTTCGTGGCCATCGTGGGAGAGTCCGGCTCGGGCAAATCCACCCTCATGAACATCATCGGGGTGCTGGACAAACCCACTTCCGGCACCTACACCCTGGACGGGGTGGACATTCATCAGGCCAAGGACAACGAGCTGGCCGCCATCCGCAACCGCAAGATCGGCTTTGTCTTTCAGACCTACAACCTCATCGGCCGGCAGTCGGCGCTGAAAAATGTGGAGCTGCCCATGCTCTACGCCGGGGTCCCGGCGGGGGAGCGGGTGCGCCGCGCCAAGGAATGGCTGACCCGGGTGGGGATGGGGGAGCGGATGCGCCACCAGCCCAACGAGCTCTCGGGCGGGCAGAAACAGCGGGTGGCCATCGCCCGGGCCATGGTCAACGAACCGGCCCTGATCCTGGCCGACGAGCCCACCGGCGCCCTGGACAGCCAGACCAGCCGGGTGGTCATGGACCTCTTCCACGAAATGCACGAAAAATACCACAAGACCATTGTGCTCATCACCCACAACCCCGCCCTGGCCGAGGAGTGCGAGCGGGTGCTGACCCTGCGGGACGGCCGGATTGTGGGAGAACGGAAAGGGGGCGGTGTCCGTGGGGCTCTCTAACATTGTGGAAAACATCGGCATGGCCCTGACCAGTTTGCGCAGCAACAAGATGCGCAGCCTGCTGACCATGCTGGGCATCATCATCGGCATTGCGGCGGTCATCGCCATCGAGACGGTGGGCGGCAGCATGTCGGGCACCGTCACCGAGAGCATGTCCGGTATGGGCATCAACAACATCACCGTCTCGCTGACCCAGAAAAAGAGCAACGACGGCACCTCCAGCGACGGGGTGATGCTGCGCTGGTTCATGGACAGCACCCCCGCGGAGGAGGACCTGATCACCGACCAGATGATTGAGGAATACCTGGCGGCCTTCCCCGGCCAGGTGGACCACATCTCGCTGACGGTGGACGCCGGCACCGGCACCATCGACAAGGTGGGGGACCCCGACACCACCATCTCGGCCACCGTCCAGGGCATCAACCACGACGCCCTGGCCGCCACCGGGGACGACGCCCCGCTGCTGGCCGGCCGCTGGCTCAACGACGACACCGACGCCGGCCGCAAGCTCTGCGTGGTCTCCCAGAAATTTGTGGAGCAGGCAGTGGGCGGTCCGGTCACCGACGCCATCGGCAAGCGGGTCACCCTGACCATCGAGGGGATGCCCCAGGACTTCTACATCGTGGGGGTCTACAAGTATGTGGAGAACGCCTACTCCAGCCTCATGGGCCAGAGCAGTGACGACACCATCGTCACCACCCTCTACATCCCGCTGGATGTGGCCCGCCGGATCACCGGGGCCTCGGAGGGCTACCAGAGCATCACGGCGGTGGCGGCCAACGGGGTGAACGTCAACAGCTTTGTGGACACCACCGGTAACTACTTCGCCAGCTACTACACCCGCAACGACACCTGGACCGTCAAGGCCAGCAGCATCTCCAGCCTGGTGGATTCCCTGACCAAGATGCTCAGCACCATCAGCCTGGGCATCTCGGCCATCGCAGCCATCTCGCTGCTGGTGGGCGGCATCGGGGTCATGAACATCATGACCGTCTCGGTCACCGAGCGCACCCGGGAAATCGGCACCCGCAAGGCGCTGGGCGCCCCCAGCTCGGCCATCCGGCTGCAGTTCATCACCGAATCCATGGTCCTCTGCCTCATCGGCGGCATCATCGGGGTGATTGCGGGCCTGGCTCTGGGTTCGCTGCTCAGCGGGCTCATCGGCTATGCCGCCAAACCCCAGATCGGAGCCATCCTCATCGCGGTGGGCTTCAGCATGGCCATCGGCGTCTTCTTCGGCTACTATCCCGCCAACCGGGCGGCCAAGATGGACCCCATCGAGGCCCTGCGCTACGAATAAAACAAAAACAGAGAGGCAGCTGCCCCTCTGTTTTTTTGTGCAAAAAAGGGAGCCGCCCCCGGAGGGACGGCTCCCGCAAAAGATCAGGTTCTTCAGGCGTTCTTGGCCTTGATGGCGGCGTCGATGGCCTTGGCGGCCTCCTTGCCGGCGCCCATGGCCAGGATGACGGTGGCCGCACCGGTGACGGCGTCACCGCCGGCGTAGACGAAGGGACGGCTGGTCAGCCCGTCGGGGCCGTTGGTGATGATGCAGCCGTGCTTGTCGGCGTCCAGGCCGGGGGTGGTGGAGCGGATCAGCGGGTTGGGGCTGGTGCCCAGCGCCATGATCATGGTGTCCACATCCAGCTCAAACTCGCTGCCCTCCTTGACGATGGGACGGCGGCGGCCGGAGGCGTCGGGTTCGCCCAGCTCCATCTCCACGCAGGTCATGCCCTTGACGCAGCCCTGCTCATCGCCCAGCACTTCCACCGGATTGGTCAGGGTCTTGAAGATGATGCCCTCCTCCTCGGCGTGCTCCACTTCCTCCTTGCGGGCGGGCAGCTCGGCCATGCCGCGGCGATAGACGATGTAGACGGTCTCGGCGCCCAGCCGCTTGGCGCAGCGGGCGGCGTCCATGGCCACGTTGCCGCCGCCCACCACCGCCACTGCGTGGCTCTTCTGGATGGGGGTGTGGCTGCCGGGCAGGTAGGCCTTCATCAGGTTGACCCGGGTCAGGTACTCGTTGGCGGAATAAACCCCCTTCAGGCTCTCGCCGGGGATGCCCATGAAGCGGGGCAGGCCGGCGCCCGAAGCAATGTAGACGGCCTCAAAGCCGTATTCGCCCAGCAGTTCGTCGATGGTCAGCACCTTGCCGATGACCATGTTGCACTCGATGTCCACGCCCAGCTCTTTCAGGCCTTCCACCTCGTTCTGGACGATGTCCTTGGGCAGACGGAACTCGGGGATGCCGTACATCAGCACGCCGCCCGCCACATGCAGGGCCTCGTAGATGGTGACCTTGTAGCCCATCTTGGCCAGGTCGCCGGCCGCGGTCAGGCCGGAGGGACCGGCGCCGATCACCGCCACCTTGTGGCCGTTGGGAGTGGGCTTGGCCGGGGCGCTGTGGACGTTCTCCCGGTGCCAGTCGGCCACGAACCGCTCCAGGCGGCCGATGCCCACCGGCTCGTTCTTGATGCCCCGGATGCACTTGCCCTCGCACTGGTTCTCCTGGGGGCAGACCCGGCCGCAGACGGCGGGCAGAGCGCTGGACTGGGCGATGATCTGGTAGGCAGCCTCAAACTCTCCCTTGGCCACCTGGGCGATGAAGCCGGGGATGTCGATGTCCACCGGGCAGCCGCTGCGGCAGGGATGGTTCTTGCACTGCAGGCAGCGCTGGGCTTCGGTCACCGCCATCTCGGCGGTGTAGCCCAGGGCCACCTCCTTGAAGTTCTTGTTGCGGACGTTGGGGTCCTGGCTGGGCATGGGGCACTTTTTCGGGTCCATGTTCGGCATCTCACTGCACCTCCTGTTTGAACAGGTTGCACGCCTCGTCGCGGGCGTGACCCTCAAATTCCTTGTACATCGTTCCACGGTGCATGGCCTCGTCAAAGTCCACCTCAAAGCCGTCGAAGTCGGGGCCGTCCACGCAGGCAAACTTGGTCTGTCCGCCCACCGTCAGGCGGCAGCCGCCGCACATGCCGGTGCCATCCACCATGATGGGGTTCATCGAGACAACCGTCTTGACGTTGTAGGGCTTGGTGGTCTTGACCACAAACTTCATCATGATCAGGGGTCCGATGGTGATGACCTCGTCAAAATTCGCCCCTTCCTTGATCTTTTCCTCCAGCGGCAGGGTGACCACACCCTTGCGGCCGTAGGAGCCGTCGTCGGTCATGACGATCAGCTCGTCGCAGCAGGCCCGGAACTCATCCTCCAAAATCAGCAGATTCTTGTCCCGGAAGCCGATGATGCCGGTGACCCGGCTGCCCTGGGCGTGCAGCGCCTGGGCAATGGGCAGGGCGATGGCACAGCCCACGCCGCCGCCCACCACGCAGACGTTCTTGAGCCCTTCAATCTCGGTTGCCTTGCCCAGCGGGCCCACAAAGTCGTGGACACAGCCGCCTTCCGGCAGGGTGTTGAGCTCCATGGTGCCGGCGCCCACAATCTGGAAGATGATCGACACGGTGCCCGCTTCCCGGTCGTAACCCGCGATGGTCAGGGGAATCCGCTCGGAATCCTCCTTGGCGCGGACGATGATGAACTGGCCGGCCTTCGCCTTTTTGGCGATCAGCGGTGCCTCGATGACCATTTCGGTCACCGTGGGGTTCAGTTCCCGTTTTTGTACGATTTTGAACACGGTTTTGCCCTCGCTTTACAGTAAACTCAAGGCGTGGACCGGCATTGGCCTTCCTGCCCTTGTTGTTCCTATTTTATAGGATTTTCCCGGGGATGTAAAGGATTGTTTTGCCCTTCGCACCCGGCGGCGGAAAGGACGCTGGAACGTGGAGAGAAAAATATTGTGAAAAAAATGTCGATTTGTATATTTTGCGACCTTGCGGGCAATTTTGCTGCCAGATTCTGGAATTTTGTACAGATCCGGGGAGCATCAATCCGGGTTTTGACCCTGCATCCCGCCGCGGTGGGGGAGGATGCCCGACAAAATAGGCAATTTGCACACAAGAATCTCAAAAATATGTGCAACATTCTAACCAAATAGGCTTTACGAAACACCACGTTTTTTGGTAAAATAGAACCGAGCAAAAGCACCCTTTGCGCGATAGTGCAAATTAAGGTACTGTTCCTGTAAACGGGGCACAGGCCGGGCTTGCGGCAGGTTGCGCTGCAGGCCCGGCACAGCCGCGGGTGCGGGTGCTGAATATTGTAAACGGAGGAAGAAAAATGCCTAGAGCAAAACAATCCATGGATGGCAATACCGCTGCTGCTCATGTAGCGTATGCGTTCACCGACGTTGCTGCCATCTACCCGATTACGCCTTCCAGCCCTATGGCAGACACTGTGGACCAGTGGTCTGCCGCCGGCCTGAAGAACATCTTCGGGAACCAGGTCAAGGTCGTTGAGATGGAATCTGAGGCCGGTGCGGCCGGTGCGGTGCATGGTTCTCTCGGAACCGGTGCCATCACCACCACCTTCACCGCTTCTCAGGGCCTGCTGCTGATGATCCCCAACATGTACAAGATCGCAGCCGAGCAGCTGCCCTGCGTCTTCGACGTCTCTGCCCGTACCGTGGCCACCCAGTCGCTGAACATTTTCGGTGATCACAGCGACGTTTACGCCACCCGTCAGACCGGCTTCGCCATGCTGGCCGAGAGCAACCCGCAGGAGGTCATGGACCTGTCTCCTGTTGCCCATCTGTCCGCCATCGAGGGCCGCGTTCCCTTTGTCAACTTCTTCGACGGCTTCCGTACCTCCCACGAGATCCAGAAGATCGAAAAGTGGGACTACGAAGACCTGAAGGAAATGTGCAACATGGACGCCGTTGCCAAGTTCCGTGCCGAGGCCCTGAACCCCGAGCATCCCAAGACCCGCGGCAGCCATGAAAACGGCGACATCTTCTTCCAGCACCGTGAGGCCTGCAACAGCGCTTACCTGGCGCTGCCCGCGGTTGTCAAGAAGTACATGGACAAGATCAACGCCAAGATCGGCACCAACTACGATCTGTTCAACTACTACGGCGCCGAGGACGCGGATCGCGTCATCATCGCCATGGGCTCCATCTGCGACGTGGCCGAGGAAGTCATCGACTACCTGACCGCCAAGGGTGAGAAGGTCGGCCTGGTTCTGGTCCGCCTGTACCGTCCCTGGGTCTCCGAAGCCCTGCTGAAGGTTCTGCCCAAGACCGTCAAGAAGATCGCAGTTCTGGACCGCACCAAGGAGCCCGGCTCCCTGGGCGAGCCCCTGTACCTGGATGTCGCCGCCACCCTGCGTGAGG
>CALWNP010000023.1 GCA_944382835.1 uncultured Gemmiger sp. | reverse complement strand
TTTTCGAACCACTCGCCTAGCGAGTGGTTTTCGGAACACAAAAAGCGGCCGGCAGCACTGAAGCTGCCGGCCGGGAAAACTTTATATTTTTTCACTGTCCTCTTGACGGGGTGCAGTTCAGTTCGTGCGCTGCCGTTTTGTTCTGAGTTCAAGGATTTGTCAAGCTGCAATCAGCGGGCATCCTCGCAGAAGGCCTTGAAGGTGCGGTATGCCATGTAGACATCCACCTTGGCCACCACCTCGAAGGGAGAGTGCATCGAGAGCACCGGCACCCCGATGTCGATGGTATCGATGTCCTGGTTGGCCACATACTTGGCCACAGTGCCGCCGCCGCCCAGGTCGATCTTGCCCATCTCGCCGATCTGCCAGACGATGCCGTTGTCCTCCAGCAGGGAGGTCAGGTAGCTGACCAGCTCAGCCGAGGCGTCGTTGGTGGAGGACTTGCCCCGGGCACCGGTGTACTTGTAGATGGCAATGCCGCGGCCGGCATAAGTACCGTTGCTGGGTTCAAAGGCGTCGGCAAAGCTGGGGTCATAGCCCGCCGTCACGTCGGCGGACAGGCACTTGGAGGCCTGGAAGGCGATGATGGGGTTCACTCCCTGGGTCTCGCAGAGCTGCTGCAGGAAGTGGAAGGTGTACATGCTGTTGAGGCCGGTGACGCCGTCGGAGCCGGTCTCCTCCTTGTCGGTGAGGACGCAGACGGTGGTGTAGGCGGGGTTCTTGGTCTCCATCTCGGCCATCAGGGCGGGATAGGCGTCCACCCGGTCATCATGGCCGTAGCTGCCGATCAGCGAGCGGTCCAGACCCACGTCCCGGGCTTTAAAAGCGGGCACAACCTCCACCTCGGCCCGGGTGAAGTCGGCCTCGGTGATGCCGTAAGCCTCGTTCAGCAGGCAGAGGATGTTCAGCTTGACCCGGTCCTCGGCCTCCTTGTCCTGAATGGGCAGCGAACCCATCAGGACATTGAGATTCTCGCCGGTGATGCCGTCGGGCAGCTTTTTCTCGTTCTGCTTGGCGCCCAGATGGGGCAGCAGGTCGGTGATGCAGAAGACCGGATCGCTCTCCTTTTCCCCGATGCTGATTTCGGCGCAGCTGCCGTCGGCACGGTAGATTACCCCGTGCAGTGCCAGCGGAATGGTGGGCCACTGGTACTTGCGCACGCCGCCGTAATAGTGAGTGCGCAGATAGGCCAGATCACTCTTTTCATACAGCGGCACCGGGCGCAGGTCCAGCCGGGGCGAGTCGATGTGGGCAATGTTCAGGTGGAAGCCTTCGGCCATGGATTTCTGGCCGATGGTGGCGGCCAGCACGCACTTGGACCGGTTGATCTTGTAGACCTTATCCCCGGCTTTGAGTTCCATGCCCGGCACAAAGGGACGGTAACCCGCCTCTTTCAGCAGGGTTTCGCTGTAACGGGCGGCCTCTCGCTCGGTTTTGCCGTTGTTCAAAAAGGCCTTGTAGCCCTCGCAGAAGGCTTCGGCTGCCTCCAGTGCATCGGGGGCCAGGTCGGCCACCGACTTGTTCTTGTAAAGAAGGGTTTCGGGATTCTTTGCGTTTCTCTGTTCCATTTTGGTTCTTCCTTTGATTTGTTTTCTATCATCATGCCGCATAGATTTCCCGGTACCGCTCGTAGCTGCCAGTGACCTTTTTCACGTAGAGCCGCATCTGAGTATAGGGGAAATCATCCAGCGTAACGCCATTTTGAGAGTAATCGGGGTTGGCCAGCAATTCATCCACCGTGCCCCAGCCGCTGTGATAGGCCGCCGCCGCGGTGGCCACATCGTCCTCGTAGCGCAGCATGCAGTAGCTGAGGAAGTAGGTGCCGAATCGGATGTTGGTTTCGGGGTCATAGAGGCTGTCGAAGGTCAGGTCCTCGGTGGGAGCAATCTTGGATTTGATCCAGTCGAAAGTCACCTCGGTGATCTGCATCAGCCCCCGGGCCCCGGCATCGGAATGGGCATCGGGGTTGAAGTTGCTCTCGGTGCGGATTACCGCATAGAGCAGCAGCGGGTCGATGTCATATTTGCCGGCGTAATACTCCACATATTCCTGGTATTTTTGGGGGTAGTCCAGCTGGACAATGCGGTCATGCCCGGTACTGAACACCAGGCATCCCAGCACCACCAGGCAGAGCAGCACAATGGCCAGGTTGACCATCATCCGCCGCGGCCAGCTGAGACTGTGTTTGATCCTGTTTTTTGTCTTAGCCATTTTCCTCCTTTCGCAGGGCATCCAGGATGGCCCCGCACTGTTTCTGAAGAGCTTGGGGGGTGCTGTCATTCACCAGCCGGTAGTCGGCCGCCGCCAACAGCTGCTCCTCGGGCATCTGAGCGTCCAGCCGGCGGCGCGCCATCTCGGGGGCGATGCCGTCCCGGGCACAGATCCGGGCCACACTCTCCTCATAGGGGGCGGTGACCACGATGAGGCGGTCACAGCAGGCCTGGAACGGGGTGCCGACGATGACGGCCCCGTCCACAAAGAAGAACGCCTCCCCTGCCCGCCGGGCATCGTCCACCGCCTGGTGGATGCGGCGCAGGATTTCGGGGTGGGTGATCTGGGTCAGACGCCTCGTGCCCTCGGGGGTGGCAAAGGCGCGGTCGGCCAGCAGCCGGCGATTGAGCACTCCCTGCTCATCCACAATATCAGAACCGAAGGAATTTTTCAACTGTTCCAGGCAGGGAGAACCGGGCAAAAGAACCTCCCGGGAAACCTGGTCGGCGTCGATGCCCGGCAGACCCAGTTCCCGCAGGTAATTGGTGACGGTGGATTTGCCGCATCCCGAGCGCCCGGTGATGCCGATGACCTTCATAGCGTCACCACCCGGAAAGCCGCCGCCCGGATCAGCCGGTTGTACACCGCCATGGAAACCCCATCACTGCGGGGGCAGCGGGCGTAGACCACCTGGGCGCCGTGTTTGTCCAGCTCCCGCAGGGCGGTGAAGAGGCGGTGGGCCTGGGAGGCGCCGTCATTCTCGGCGCCGTACTCGATGGCCGGCACCGGCAGCTGGGCACCCTCGCCGTCAAAGCAGAGGGCCCAGGTGCCGGGCTGGGCATGGTCCTGCAAAAAGGCCCGGTAGGCGGCGAAGTCCCCTTTCAAGATGGTCACCGCCGCCTTGGGGGCGTAGTGTTTGTACTTCATTCCCGGCGAGCGTGCCACCTCGCCCTCCCGGAGCTTTTCCAGGATGGCGTGGCTGACCTCCACCGGCTCCCCCAGTGCAGCTTCCAGCTGTTCCAGGGTGATGTATCCCGGCCGCAGCAGGGTGGGATGCTCCCCCACCAGCGAGACCACGGTGGACTCCACCCCCACGGCGCACTCGCCGCCGTCCAGAATCAGGGGCAGACGGCCGTCCATGTCGGCCAGGGTGTCGGGGGCGTTGGTGGGGCTGGGCTTGCCCGACAGGTTGGCCGAGGGGGCCGCAAAGGCCACCCCCGACGCCCGGATCACCTGCTGGACCACCGGATGGGAGGGCATGCGCACCCCCACCGTGTCCAGCCCGGCGCAGGTGACCGGAGAGACCTCCGGTCCCTTGGGCAGCACCATGGTCAGCGGGCCGGGCCAGTAGGCGGCCGCCAGCTTTTTGGCCCGTTCGGGCACCTCGGCCACAATGCCGTGGAGCATCTCCATGCCGCAGATGTGGACGATCAGGGGGTTGTCCTGGGGACGTCCCTTGGCCAGAAAGATCTTTTTCACCGCTTCGCCGTTGCGGGCGTCGGCGGCAATGCCGTAGACCGTTTCGGTGGGCAGCGCCACCAGCTCCCCTTCCCGCAGCAGGCGGGCTGCCAGGGCAATGCTCTCTTCATTGATGGGCAAAACCTTTGTTTCCATCGTTTTCTTCCCCCTTATCCGTCAGAACCGCCGGGCCGGGCTTCAAACCCCGGCCTCGGTGTCCAGTTGTTTCAGTTTTTCCTCCCGGTCGGCCAGGATCAGCGGCTCGGCCAGAAGATCCAGATTGCCGTCGAGTACCTCGTCAATCTTGTACAGCGTCAGCCCGATGCGGTGGTCGGTGACCCGGCCCTGGGGGAAATTGTAGGTGCGGATCCGCTCGCTGCGGTCCCCGGTGCCCACCTGGCTGTGCCGCCGGGCGTTGTAGGCCTGGTCGTAGGCCTCCTGCTTTTGTTGCAGCAGCCGGCTGCGCAGCACCTTGAGGGCCCGCTCCTTGTTTTCCCGCTGGCTGCGCTGGTCCTGGCACTCCACCACCATACCGGTGGGCAGATGGGTGACCCGGATGGCGCTGGAGGTCTTGTTGATGTGCTGGCCGCCGGCGCCGGAGGAGCGGAAGGTATCGATGCGCAGATCCTTGGGGTCCAGTTCCAGCTCCACCTCCTCGGCTTCGGGCATGACCGCCACCGTCACAGTGGAGGTGTGCACCCGGCCCTGGGTCTCGGTTTCAGGCACCCGCTGTACCCGGTGCACCCCGCTCTCGAACTTGAGGCGGCTGTAAGCGCCCTCCCCTTCAATGGAAAAGACAATCTCCTTCACCCCGCCCAGCTCGGTCTCATTGAGGCTGACGGTTTCGCAGCGCCATCCCCGGCGTGAGGCGTACATGGAATACATCCGCCACAGGCTGTGGGCAAAGAGGGCAGCTTCCTCGCCGCCGGCCCCGGCCCGGATCTCCATGATGATGCTTTTGTCGTCGTCGGCATCCTTGGGCAGAAGCAGAAGCCGGATTTTCTCTTCCAGCTCTTCCATATTTTTCCTGTTTTCGCGCAGCTCCTGTTGTACCATAGCGTTGAACTCAGGATCCTCGGTGGGCTGGTGCACCAGCGCCTGCTCCTCCTGGATCTCCTGTTCCAGGGCCCGGTACTGGCGGTAGGCCTCCACCAGCGGGGTGAGTTCTTTGTAATCGCGGGTCATCTTGCCATAGGCCGCGGCGTCCTGCATCGCCTCCGGCGTGGACATCCGATGCCCCAGCTCCTCGTACCGGCGCTCCACATCGCGCAGCTGTTCAAACATTTTCATCAAGCTCCTTTTGTCTGGATTGTGAAAATGTCCTGGCTACTGTTCACCGCCGCGGATGATCTTTTTGATGTTCTTTTCGATCTTGACCCGGGGCAACATGATCTCGTGCCCGCAGCCCTGGCAGCGGATCTTGAAATCCATCCCCACCCGAAGGACATCAAAGCGATTGGACCCGCAGGGGTGTGCTTTTTTGGTCTGCAGCACGTCGCCCACCTGTACATCCATCTGGTTTCACCGCCTTTACAAAAATACAGCTCTATTATATACCATCCCGGGCGTTTTGCAAATATCCGCCCGCCGCCCTGCATACAGATTTACCACCGCAATGTTGCGGAAACCAAAGAAAAGAGGAAGAACGCAAATGTTGGAATACCGTGCCGAAGGGCTTTGCCGAAACGCCAACCGTCTGACCCGTGAGGAGCTGGACCATTGTATCGCCACCGCCGAGGTGCTGCAAAGCACTGCGCTTGCCTTTGACACCAACCGCCGCCTGCGCTTTGAGCTGTGCGGATGCCGGGCTTATATGCCCTTTGAGGAATGCCTGGATGTGCCCCAGGGGGAAACCATCAAGGACATTGCGGTGCTGACCCGTGTGGGCCGCCCCACCTGCTTTGTGATCCTGGGGGTGGAACGGGAGGAAAACGGGCAGGAGTTGTTCCGGCTGTCCCGTGCCGCCGCCCAGCGTGCCTGCCACACCCAATATCTGGACACCCTGGAGGCCGGCAGCGTCATTCCCTGCACCGTGACCCACATCGAAAACTTCGGGGCCTTCTGTGACATCGGCTGCGGCATCTCGGCGCTGCTGCCCATCGACTGCCTCTCGGTATCCCGGATTTCCTCCCCCGCCGACCGGGTTCAGGTGGGCCAGCAGCTGCTCTGCGCCATCAAAAACCGGGACGCCCAGGGCCGCATCGTGCTGACGCTGCGGGAACTGCTGGGCACCTGGAGTGAAAACGCCGCCTGCTTTGCCGCCGGCGAGACGGTGGTGGGCATTGTGCGCAGCGTGGAGGATTACGGGGTCTTCATCGAGATTGCCCCCAACCTGGCCGGTCTGGCCGAGCCGGACGCCTCGCTGCATCCGGGGCAGGCGGTGAGCGTGTACATCAAGAACATTCTGCCCGACAAGATGAAGATCAAGCTGGTGGTGGTGAACAAGAGCCTCAACCAGCCCCTGCGGTTTGAGCCCCACTACTTTGTGACCAAGGGGCGCATCCGGCGGTGGATCTACTCCACCCCGCAAAGCCGCAAACAGATCGAAACCGTCTTTTGAGCGCTTGTAAGTTGAGCCCGGGTCCTGTATAATAAAGGCAAATCCATTGCAGGAAGTGATTTGCCATGGCGGAAGCCTTTACCGCCGGTGTCAAGCCGGGGGGCCTTACCAGCGATACCGAGATCCGCATTTTGCTGTGCTATCTGATCAAGAGCACCGGCCCGGTAACCCGGGACGCACTGCAGACCGCAATCTTGCAGGAACAGCTGGTCAATTATTTTGAGTTTGTCAACGCCCTCAACGAGCTGGAGGCCCAGGGCCTGGCCACCCAAAATCAGGAGGGATACCGCATCACCGACAAGGGGATGGTGGTGGCCAACACCCTGGCCGAGGATCTGCCCCGCAGCGTGCGGGAAAGCGCCATCCGCGCCCTGATCCGGATTCAGGGCTGGCTGCACAAGGCGGCCCAGAACCGGGCCACCGTCCGCCGCAGCGACAACGGCTATCTGATCACCTGCACCATCGGGGAGATGGGTGAGGATGTCTTTCAGTTAAAGCTGATGATGCCCGACGCCATGACCGCCGAGGTGGTCAAGAACCGCTTCATCGCCCAGGGCAGCGAGATCTACGCTTCGCTGCTCACCACCCTGACCAAGCCCCTTTCGGACGACAAACGCCCACCGGATGCCATGTTCTGAGCATCCCCACCCCATACAGACAAAAAGCGACCCGGAACCGCCTTTTCGGCAGGTTCCGGGTCGCTTGATTATTTGGAAAAGCCGGGGATCAGCAGCCCAGATAGGCTTTGCGGACCTCGATGTTGTTGGCCAGCTCGGTGGCCTCCCCTTCCATCTTGATGGTGCCGGTTTCCAGCACGTAGGCACGGTTGGCGATGTCCAGCGCCATCTTGGCGTTCTGTTCCACCAGCAGCACCGTCACCCCGTTGCGGTTGACATCCCGGATGATCTTGAAGATCTCCTTGACCAGCAGCGGAGACAGACCCATGGAGGGCTCGTCCAGCAGCAGCATCTTGGGTTTGCACATCAGGGCGCGGCCGATGGCCAGCATCTGCTGTTCGCCGCCGGACAGGGTGCCGGCGGGCTGGCTGCGGCGTTCCTTCAGGCGAGGCAGCAGCTCGTAGACCATGTCAAAGTCGTTGGCGATGGCCTCCTTGCCGTCCCGGCGGGTGTAGGCGCCCATCTGCAGGTTCTGCTGCACCGTCAGGCCGCTGAAGACCCGGCGGCCTTCCGGCACCTGGGCCAGGCCCAGCCGGATAATCTTGTGGGCCTCCATCTTGCTGATGATCTGGCCGCAGTAGTCGATCTCGCCGCTCTTGAGCTTGAGCAGGCCGGAAATCGCGTGCATGGTGGTGGTCTTGCCGGCGCCGTTGGCACCGATCAGGGTGACGATCTCCCCCTCATCCACATGGAAGGAAACATCCTTGATGGCGTGGATGGAACCGTAGTAGACGTTGATGTTCTTGACCGAAAGCATCTCTCCCATGATCAGTCACCTCCCAGATAAGCCGCAATAACCTTGGGGTTGTTGCGGATGTCCTTGCCGTCGCCCCGGGCGATGACCCGGCCGTAGTCCAGCACCGTGATCTCCTCACAGATGCCCATGACAAAGTTCATGTCGTGCTCGATCAGCAGGACGGCAATGCCGAACTGATCCCGGACGCTGCGCACCGTCTGCATCAGTTCCTCGGTCTCATTGGGGTTCATGCCGGCGGCCGGCTCGTCCAGCAGCAGCAGTTTCGGGTTGGTGGCCAGGGCACGGGCGATCTCCAGCTTGCGCTGTTTGCCGTAGGGCAGCTGAGAGGCTTTGAGCCCCGCCTCGCCGTCCAGGTCAAAGATCTTCAGCAGCTTCATGGCCTGGCGGTTCATCTGATGCTCCCGATCCCGGAAGGCAGGCAGGCGCAGGATGCCGGTCCACATGCTGTACTTGATCTGGTTGTGCAGACCCACCTTGACGTTGTCCAGCACCGACATCTCATTGAAGAGGCGGATGTTCTGGAAGGTACGGGCCACACCGGCCTTGCTGATGAATTCGGGGCTTTTGCCGGTGATGTCCACCCCGTCCAGCACGATGTTGCCCTCAGTGGGCTTGTAGACGCCGGTCAGCATATTGAAGACAGTGGTCTTGCCGGCGCCGTTGGGGCCGATCAGACCGTAGAGATGGCCCTTCTCGATGGAAAGGTCCACCTTGGAGACGGCCTGCAGGCCGCCGAAGGCAATGCCCAGATTGCTCACTTCCAACAGTGCCATTTAGCCCACCTCCTTGGTCGGATGTTTGCCCTTGGCGCGGCGCGCCGCAAACCGCTCGGCGATGCGTTTGCGCCAGGCGATCATCTGGGGGCTCTGGTTGAAGATCATCATGACAATCAGCACGATGGCGTAGATCAGCATGCGGTAGTCGTTCATGCTGCGCAGCAGTTCGGGCAGAACGGTGAGGATGGCAGCCGCGATGACAGAGCCGCGGATGTTGCCGATGCCGCCCAGAACCACAAAGACCAGAATCAGGATGGAGGTGTTGTAGTCAAACTTTTTGGCAACCAGGGTGGAGAAGTTCAGCGAGTAGAGCACGCCGGCAAGACCCGCGAAGACCGCCGAGGTGATGAAGGCCATCAGCTTGTAGCGGGTGATCTGGATGCCGATGCTCTGGGCCGCGATCTCGTTGTCCCGGATGGCGGTGATGGCACGGCCGGCGCGGGAATGGATCAGGTTGAGCACCACAATCAGGGTGATGAGCACCAGCACGATGCCGATGGTGAAGTTGGATGCCTTGGTCACGCCGGTGATGCCCATGGCGCCGTTGATCAGCACCACGCCGTCATCGGCCAGACCCATGGAGGCGGAATCCTTCAGCGAGAAGTGGATGCCGGTGGAGTCATAGCCCAGATAGCAGGCGTTCATGAAGTTCTTGACAATCTCGCCGAAAGCCAGAGTGACGATGGCCAGATAGTCGCCGGACAGGCGCAGCACCGGCACGCCGACCACCACACCGAAGAGGCCGGCGGCAATACCGCCCACCACAAAGGCCAGGATCAGGGCCAGCCAGGCGGGTGCGGTTTCGCAGAGCAGCACCCAGACCAGGGTGCCGGCAAAGGCGCCCACGCTCATAAAGCCGGCATGACCCAGGCTCAGCTCGCCCAGGATACCGACGGTCAGGTTCAGCGACACCGCCAGCACCACATAGGCACAGATGGGCACCAGCTGACCGGAGAAGGAACTGGTGAGCAGGTCAGCCCCCGACAGAATCTGCACAACGATGTAAAAGAGGATCACAATGCCAAAGGTGATCAGATTGCTCTTGGTACTCTTTTTGAGGTTTTTCAATTTCGTCACAGCCGTCCACCTCACACTTTCACATTGACTTTTTTGCCAAGCAGACCGGTGGGCTTGACCAGCAGGACGATGATCAGCACCAGGAAGACGATGGCATCCGAAAGCTGGGTGGAGATGTACGCCTTGCTGAGGTTTTCGATGATGCCCAGCAAGATGCCGCCCAGGAAGGCACCCGGGATGGAGCCGATGCCGCCGAACACCGCCGCCACAAAGGCTTTGATACCGGGCATGGCGCCGGTGGTGGGCTGCAGGGTGGGATAGGAGGAGCACAGCAGCGCGCCGGCCACCGCCGCCAGGGCCGAGCCGATGGCGAAGGTCAGCGAGATGGTGGCGTTGACGTTGACGCCCATGAGCTGGGCGGCGCCGCGGTCCTCCGAGACGGCCAGCATGGCATGGCCGGCCGGGGTGTGGTTGACAAACCAGATCAGCCCCACCATGATGACCACGCAGGCCACGATGGTGACGATGGTCTCGCCCGAGATAGTCAGCTCCCCGTTAAAGAGGGAGATGGGAGCCAGGCCCACCACAGACTGGAAGCTCTTGGGGCTGGAAGTCCACAACAGCTGGGCCACCTGCTGCAGCAGGTAGCTGACGCCGATGGCGGTGATCAGCACCGCCAGGGAGGGCGCCTCGCGCAGAGGCCGGTAGGCCACCCTCTCCAGGGTGACGCCCAGGATGGTGCAGACCACCATGGACAGGACAATGGAGAGGATGGGGTTGAGCCCAAAGGACCCGAAGGCAAAAAAGATCACATAGCTGCCGATCATGATGACGTCGCCGTGGGCAAAGTTCAACATCTTGGCAATGCCGTAGACCATGGTATAGCCCAGGGCGATCAGCGCATAGACGCTGCCCAGGCTGATGCCGTTGATCAGATAGGACAAAAACTGCATCGCGTAAAACACCTCACAAAATCTACAATCCCCGCACAAACGAGTGTATGGTTTATTCTATCACATGCCCTGGCATAAAACAATCTGCGATCCTGCAGGCGCCGGACCCGGGCGCACCCCCGTACCGACAAATTTCGCACCCAAAACAGCAAAGAGGGGCTGCCGAAACTGCTTTCGGTCAGCCCCCCTTGGCTTAACATGTAACAGAATACTAATGCCGTCTCTTAGGCAGCCAGCTCGTAGGCGCCGTTCTTGATGACGTAGACCTTCGGGGCCTTGGAGATCATGCCGGAGGCATCCCAGGTCTGGTTCTCACCGGTGGTGCCGCCGAAGCTCATGGTGGTGAACTCGGTCTTGAGGGCGTCGCAAATCTCGCTGGCGCTCATGTCGCCGTTGATCTTGCCGGCCTGCACGCACTGGTAAATGGCGTAGACGCAGTCATAGGCATCCGCAGCGAACTGGTTCGGGGTGGAGCCGTAGGCTTCCTCGTAGGCAGAGACGAAGGTCTTGGTGGTCTCATCCTCGCCGTAGGCGGAGAAGGGGCACAGCATCATCAGGTTCTCGGCCAGGGAGGTGTCGAAGCCTTCCACAGCCAGGATGCCGTCCATGCCGTCGCAGCCGAAGAAGGTGGGCTCATAGCCGCTCTTGTTGGCAGCAACCAGGATCTGAGAAGCCTCGGTGTAGTAGATGGGCAGGAAGACCAGATCAGCACCGGCATCGCTGCACTTGGCCAACTGGGTGGACAGGTCGCTCTTGTTGTCGGAGTTGAAGGCCTCGGCGGTCACAATCTCCAGACCCTTGGCCTCAGCCTCGGTGGTGAAGGCATCGTAGATGCCGGTGGAGTAGGCATCGGAAGAGTCGTAGATGACGCCGATCTTGGTGCCCAGGGCGTTGTCGGCAATGTAGTCGGCGGAAACTTTGCCCTGGTTGGGGTCGGTGAAGCACATCTGGAAGACGTTGTCACCGCAGTTGGCCACGTCCTCGGCAGAGGCGGACGGGGTCAGCATGAACATGTTGTCGTTGACGGTCTCAGCGCCGACCGAGAGGCTGGGGGTGGAAGTGACGGGTCCGACCAGAACCTGCATATCCCAGTCCTTCAGGGTGTTGTAGGCGTTCAGAGCCTTCTCGGCGTCGCCCTCGTCATCCTCGAACTTCCAGTCGAAGACGGTGTAGCCGGCAGCGGCGTTGATTTCGTTGACAGCCAGCTCCTCGCCGTTCTTCACAGCGGTGCCGTAAACGGCGGTGGCGCCGGTGATGGGGCCGATGCCGCCCAGCTTGATCGGGGTGCCGGAAGCAGCCTCACCGGTGGCGCCGCTCTCGGCGGCAGTGCTGTCGGTGGAAGCAGCGGTGGAAGTGCTCTCGCTGGCCTCGGAAGAGGTATCAGCGGTGGAGCCGCAGGCAGCCAGGCTCAGAGCCATGGTAGCTGCCAGCATTGCACTGACGAACTTTTTCATAATGTTTTCCCTCCTGATATTTCGGGGCGAACGCCCTCCCACGGACCAGATAAGTCCGGCAGTGGGTTGCACAGAGTCTGCGCCCCTAATATGTGAATGATTATAGTCTCAATTTTCAAATTGTTCAATGTGTTAAATTGACATAGTTTGTTTTTGATTTATTCATATTTGTGGTCAGATTGCATGAAATTTGGTTACAAAATGTTATCACAATGACAGGGGCGACAAAATCCGCACAAAAAAGGCTGTCAAAGGATTGCAAAACCGCTTGTAACCCGTCATAATAGAAGGAAGTAGCAGAGAACGGAGGATATGTGATGAAACTGTTGGAAGATAAGATCCGGGAACTGGGCCAGGTGCGCCCGGGCGATGTGCTGAAGGTGGACTGCTTTCTGAACCACCAGATCGATGTGGCGCTGCTGGATGAGATCGGCGCCGAATTTCACCGCATTTTCAAGGACGAAAACATCAACAAGATCCTGACCATCGAGGCTTCGGGCATTGCCATCGCCTGCATGACCGCCCGGCATTTTGAGGTGCCGGTGGTCTTTGCCAAGAAGGCCCAGAGCAAAAACATTGACGGCGATGTCTTCACCTCCAAGGTTCACTCCTATACCTACGGCCGGGACTACGACATCACCCTGGCCAAGAAGTTCCTTTCCCCCGCCGACCGTGTGCTGATTGTGGATGATTTTCTGGCCAACGGCAAGGCGATGCGGGGCTTGCTGGATGTCTGCCAGCAGGCCGGCGCCACGGTGGCCGGCATCGGCATCTGCATCGAGAAGGGCTTCCAGCCCGGCGGCGCCGATCTGCGCAAAGCCGGCTACAAGCTGGCCAGCCTGGCCATTGTGGACAGCATGGAGAACGGGGTTCTCCAGTTCCGTCCCCAGGATTGATCCGAACTGATCTTGTACATCTGCCCCTGCGGTCCCTGTCCGCGGGGGTATTTTTCTGCCCTCGGGGCAAAGAAGGAGCCCGGCGCACCGCCATTACGGCAGGCGCCGGGCTCCTTTTGCATCATCCCGCCAGGCGGTATCCCACCCGGAAAATGGTCTGGATCTGTTCCTTCTGTCCCTGCCGGGCCAGCTTTTTGCGCAGCCGCTGGATGTGCACATCCAGGGTGCGGGTGGCGGCGTCGGCGGGATACCCCCAGGCCTGGGACAGCAGGATGCCCCGGGGCATCACCTTGCCCCGGTTGCGCCGCAGCAGCTGGAGCAGCGCCCACTCCTGCGGAGTAAAGCCGTCCCGCGTCATGTCCGGTCCGCCCCCTCGTCATCCTCAAAGGTCAGATAGTGGCCGGGGTCCCAGCCGCAGGCCTTGCTCATCCGGTCCAGCAGGGTTTCGCCGGTCTCGTGCAAAGAGTCCATCATCACGTCCTCGGCCACCCGGCCCTGGTGCAGGATGATGGCCCGGTCCAGAAAATGCTCCACATCGTCCAGATAATGGGTGGAGAGGAGGATGGTTTCCTGCCCGTGGAGGGTGCCACTCATCAGCTTGATGAAGTCCTTGCGGGTGAAGGCATCCTTGCCCAGGAAGGGCTCATCCATCAGATAATAGTCCACCCGCTTGGCAAAGCCGGCGGCCAGCTCCACCCGGGCCCGCTGGCCGGTGGACAGCCGGTCGATGCGGTCGGCCGGGTCCAGGGCAAAGAAGGCGAGAAACTCCCGGTAGCGGGCAGGGTCAAAGGCCGGGTGCATCTGGTCCAGGAACTGGCCGTACTCCCCCACTGTCAGGCAGGGAAAGTAGCTGCCTTCCCCGGTGATGTAGCTGATCCGCTCATACTGGGCGGCGGCGGGCTTCTGGTCAAAGAGAGCTTGGCCGGCCTGGGCCGGCAGCAGCCCGGCCATGGCCCGCAGCAGGGTGGTCTTGCCGGCGCCATTCTCCCCCAAAATGCCCACGATCTGGCCGTCGGGGATGGCGAAATCCGCCCCCAGCAGCCCCACCTCCCGGTGGTGCTTTCGATACACTTTGCGCAAGCCTTTTACTTCAATCATCACAGAACCCCCTTGTCACAATCCAGGGTGGGAAAATCAATGTCGATGTACCAATCGTTGTAGGGCCCCAGCCCCAGCACCGAAAATCCGCCCGAAAGCAGCTGTCCGCCCACGGTCCGGCCTTCCCCGCTGTCCAGCCAGCCCAGGTAGACCGGGTCGGGATTTCCCTGGTCATAGACCGCCACCCAGGCGCCGTCGGTGTAGCGTTCCTCGGAGGAGAAGCCCTGGGCGGTGCTGGTCAGGCTTTCCACCCGGTTGGAGAAGAGGATCATCCCGTCCCCCGCCCGGTTGAGGGCGGCGTAGAAACAGTTGTCCAACCGCGGATCACTGCGTACCCCTTCCACCTGCTGGAAGGCGGTGAAGCTGACCCCATCGGTGCGCAATGCCGCCACCGTGACGCCGCTGACGCTGCCGTCGGCCTGTTGGCCCGCCTGGTAGAAGAAGGCGGCCTCACTCTGGGTTTCCCGGCCCAGAAAATAGACATACACCGGGGCTTCCTCGCCGCCGTCCTCACACTGCATGAGCAGACGCTGGTCCAGCTGTTTGCCGGTCTGGTCCAGCAGCACCGCCAGCAGCTGGTTCTGGGTGTTGCGGTAGAGCAGCAGCATGGTCTGGCCGGTCATGGGCAGGCACTGGTAGCACTGTACCCCGTCCGGCGGGCAGTACAGCGGCTCCAGGGTGCCGAACTGGGTGGTGCTCAGCACCACCGGGTCCCCCATCAGGGTGCCGTTGGCGGGAAAGGCATCCACCTCCTCCTGGGTCAGGCCATCCGTCGCCTTGTAGACCCCGGCGGGCCAGAGCTCGTTGCCGTCGGCAATGACCAGGCATTGGCTGCCGGCGTTCTCCAGCACTCCGCCGAACCGCACCGGCATCTCGGACATCTCACCCTCGCGGTAGTTGCGGCTCCAATCATAGGTGGTGCCGTCGGGGTTCTTCCGGGCGGTGACCAGGGAATCGGGGCGGGTGTACTCCCCCGTCTTGACCCGGACGGCGGTGCCGTCGGCCAGCCGAAGCTCCTGCATCTGCCAGAAATGTTCCGCCTGGCTCTCATAATCGGTTCCCCAGGTAGTTTCCTGGACGGAGGCAGCCGCTTCCAGGGTGGCCCGGTCCTCGGGGGCCGGCACTTCCACAAAGCTGCTGTACCAGGCGGGGTTTTCGGGGGGCGTGGCGCCGTCCGGCCGGGCATGGGTTTCCAGATAGCCGTCCCGCAGCACAAAGTCCACGGCGGTGTAGGCGTTGTCCACCCGGCCCGAGACCACGAACCCCCGCAGGGCACCGGCATCGCCGTTCACATCCTGCAAGGTTACCTTCCAGCCGCTCCGGCCCAGCCACTGCCAGGTCATTGCCGCCAGATACACCGCCAGGGCCAGGACCAGCAACAGGGCCAGACCCCGGATGGGGTTGCTTTTCTTCATTGCGGCCACCTCCTCAGACAAATTCCGCGCGCCGCAGCGCCCGCAGGGCCCAGGCCAGGCTGACGCCGGTGAGCACCAGCACCAGGGCCGGCAAAATCAGCATCTGGCCGCGGACGGGGTCCAGGCTGCCCTGCCAGCGGTAGTATTCCATCAGATTCTGGGCCCCACCCAGAACCAGGACCACAGCGGCCAGAATCCCCTGGACCAGCCGTCCCGCCACCCTGTGCACAAAGATGCAGGGCAGCACCACCGCCGAAGCCAGCCACCAGCCCCACAGCCAGAGGGCCGCCACCGGCCGGGCGGGCAGCAGCAGGTGGAAGAGCGGATTGATGAAGAGCTGTTCATAGAGGGAAGAAGGATGTATGGGCTGGGACAGTGCCCCGGCCGCCACCCGGTTGGCCACCGCCATCACCGGCCAGCGGAACAGGGCGTATAGCACCAGCTGCCAGGCCAGGATCCCCAGCTGCATGCCGCCGCAGAGCAGGACCTGCGCTGCCAGCAACGAGCCGCGGGACTGGGGCAGGGTGAGCAGGGTGTAGCCCGCCCTGGCCCGACCGTTGGCCTGCCAGAGTATCCGGGCCGACAGGACACCGGCGGCCAGCCAGGCCACCACCAGCAGCGGGGCCTGCATGCCATGGAGATAGTACCAGGTGTACCACCCGCCCACGTTGCTCCGCCGGGCCGCCAACAGCAGCAGGATGACCAGCTGCTGGGCGGCAAACAGGGCACAGAGCAGCCCATAGGAGCGGCGTACCATCGCCCAGCCCCAGGCTGCAAGATTCAGGATCGGTTTCATTGGGTTGCCTCCCTTTCCTCAGAAGGTGTTGATGCCATCCAGCGTCAGGCTCAGATCCCGGGTCAGCAGCCGACCCATGGGCCAGAGCTCATTCCAACGGCCATAGGACCAGCCCTTGGCCACATTCCGCTGGGATTTCAGCTGTGCGGTGCACAGGGCGGTGCCGGTCCCCTGCTGCCAGACTTCCAGGGTACAGCCTTTTTTCCAGATCAGCTGTCCCCCCGAGGAATCCGGCAGATCTACCAGGTCACTGACTGAGGAAACCGTCAGCAGCCGGCTGCCGTCCTCGCTCATGGCCACGGCGGTGTCATAGGTGGGAATCTGATCGGGCAGGCAGCTGCCCTGGGCAGTGATCCTTCCCGCCGCCAGCCGGAACACCTGCACCCGGTCCACCCGGCCGCCGTCCGGCTGCGCCTCTTCGGTGGCGCAGGCCACCTCATCAGGGCGGAGGGTTTCCAACCCGCGGAAGTTTCCGTCGGGCAGGGCATCGGTCAGGTCCAGAATCTGCTGGTTGCCCCCCTGCTGATCCATGGTCAGCAGATGGCAGCCGCTGTCATCCAGATAAAAGAGGGCGATGGAATCTCCGGTGGTCACCAGGTCCACCAGCTTGCCTCCCTGGGGCATGGTCCAGACCGGATGGACCGTGCCGTAGGCCAGGGTTCTGGACTGCACCGGGCAATCCCCCACTGTGGCATCGGCGGGCAGGGCGAGAATTTCCGACTGGGTTAGCCCGTCCCCCACCAGGTACAGACCGCTTTGGGTGCCCGGCACATCGCCGGTGTTATTCAGCGCCACCACCGCTCCATCCGCCAAGACTGCGGTCCGGCTTTCCCAGGTCTGGGAAATCTCGTTCCACTGTTCGCTGGCGTTGGCGGTGTAATCCTGCCGCACATAGGGTTCCCCATCGCGGTAACCAATCTCGGCTGCAAAGGTGAGGGGCTGGCTCAGGGTGAGCTGCCCGCAGGGGAACCGCACGCTGCGGACCACACCGTCGGGAGCATCATAATCCACCGTGAGCATGATCTCCACCTGGTCGGTGGAGACGCTGCGCTGGATGCCCGAGCTGCTGGTCTGGGCCAGACCCATCAAGGCGCTGTTCCACTCGCTGTATTTTCCCTCGGCTGCCTGGGCGTCCAGCGCCTCCCGCTGTGCCGCAGGCAGTGCGGTGGAAAAACCGATCCAGGCGTTTTGGAGGGCACTGCTGCGGCCGGTGGTCAGGGTGTTGGTCAGCTGACCGTCCTGCATGGTGAACCGGACGCCCAGCTGGTGGCCATTGGTGTCGATTTCCAGCCCGCCGCCCAGGGCAAAGCCTTCCAGGGCGGCGGTGTCCCCTTCCAGATCGGTGAGGGAAAAGGCATCCCGCGGCCAGCACAGCCGCATTGTCAGGGCCAGGGCCAGCACCACCGCCAGACAGACGGCCAGCGCTCCCAGCGTCAGCCGGCCGGGGTGGCAAAAGTTCTGTTTCATCGGTGATCCCTCCTTATTGGATGGGTACGGCCCGGCGCAGTGCGCGCAGCGACCAGAACCAGGAGATCAGGCAGAGCAGGCAGACCGCCCCCGCCATCCAGAGATCCCCGCTGTCATATCCCTGTTTGGCGGCATAGACGGCGGCCAGGGCCAGGCAGAGCAGCGCCCCCGCCACCGTCAGGCAGACCGCCCCGAACCGTGCCTTGCCACGCTGCAGCAAAACTCCCGGGGCGATGAGAGCAGGCGCCAGCAGGAAAAGCGGCAGCCGCCAGACCGCCCCGCCCTGCCAGGGCAGCAGCAGGTTGAAAATGGGGTTGGCGGCCAGCTCCCACCACAGCGAGCGCTGTTCCACCAGATCGCCCAGGTTGTGGGCGTTGGCCACCGCAGCCTGGATGGCGGTGGTGGGCCAGTAGATCACCACCATCCAGAGCAGCTGACAGGCGATGACCGCTGCCAGTGACAGCACGCTGGACAGGACCTGGGCCAGCAGAATCTGCCAGCGGGGCATGGGCAGGGTGAGCAAGGTGCACCCCGCCCGGCTGCGGCCCCCGGTCATAGCCAGAGGGCGCAGGCTGGCCCAGAGGGCCCCCAGGTAGGCCGCCAGAAAGAGCAACGGTCCGCCCAGATTGCCGTAAAGGGCACTTTGGCCGAGGGTGCACAGGGCCGGCCGGGTGGCACAGAACAGCGCCAGCGCCGTTTCGGCCAGCAGCATCACTGCCAGCACCGTTCCCAGCGGGCGGCGGACCATATAGAAATTCCATCCCGTCAAGGGAAGCATCGATTTCATAGAGGTTCCTCCCTGTATGATTTGGTTAGTACACTGTGGGCAAAGAAAAATCATTCCTCGCCCCACAGCTCACTGATCAGGCTGATGACCTTTTTGTAGGACAACCGGTTGGCCCGGGCGTCCCGGACAAATTGCTCCACCAGCCCGCGGGTGAGCTCCTCCTCGATGGCGGTGCGCAGCGCCGGCGTCAGGCAGACTGTGCTGCCGTTGTTGCCGTCGGTGCGGACATATCCCTCCTCGGCCATCAGGCGATAAGCCTTTTGAGCGGTGTTGGGATTGATGCCAGTCTGAGCTGCCAGTTCCCGGCGGCTGGGCATCGGCTCCCCATCCTGGACGGTGCCCAGAAGGATCTGCCGTTTGAGGTGTTCGGCAATCTGCTGATAGACCGGCGTGCGGTCGTCAAACCGCAGCCCGGCAAAACTGACCATGGTGTTCTCCCCCCTTCCAAGGTACGGGTGTGTGCTATGGCGTTCATACGCCTCTTGGTTTAGCTGTATTATACCTGTAATACGCCTGAAAAGCAAGTGTTCTTTTGTCCAAAAGATGTAACAGTTTTTGTGCACAACACAAACCCCCGCCCAGGTTGGGCAGGGGTTGGAAATCAAGAGACGGGCCTTCAGGCCAGCACAAAGTAATAGATCAGGGTAACCGCAATGATCAGCGCGCAGATGATGGCGGTGATGGGCGGGGCCCAATGGATGATCCGCTCGGCCATCACATCGTCCTCACTCTCCTCCTCGTCATCGACATACCGGCCGCGAGGCTCTTCCTCCTCGTCATAGTCGCCGTCCACCTCGTCGGTGTCGTACATCCGGGTGCCGTCCACCTCGTCGTCCTCCTCCTCGGGGTCATCCTCAAAGAGGCGGCCGTTGGGGGCATAGCGTTGCACCCGGGCCATCTCGGCGTTGGTGGGCTCATCGGCAACCGGCGGAGCAAACTGGGCGGTGGTGCCGCCCTCCTGCTCGTTGATGGCGGCCTGGGCGGCAGCCGCGGTGGCAGCCGGGTCCGGTTGGTCGGGCTGCTGGGGTTCGGGTTGGGCAGGTGCCGCCACATGGTTGCTGACGGCGTTGATCTCCCGCTGCTGCTCCTCGGCAGCGCGGCGGGCTTCTTCCAGGATGGTGGTCAGCGCGGCCTTGATGTAGGCGCGGTCTCCCCCGCACTCGCTGCAGACCTGGGCCGCTTCCTCATTGGGATGGAAGGCGCCGCAGGCGCAGAACCAGCCATACTCGGTGTCCTGGGGGACACAGACCAACTGGCTGTTGCCGGTGCGGGCCTGCAGGGTCTTGGCGATGGAGCCGGGCAGCACGCGGGGGTTTTGCAGCCGCACCCGCTTGTAGCCCCGCAGGTCCACCCCATGGCCATTGAGGAAGGCACGGTCCTGCTCGATCTCCACGCTGGAGACCGGGGTATCGCTGACAAACACCGCGTCATCACTGCCGAACAAGTCGCCGGGCTGGGCGTCCAGCTGCTCGTAGTAGAAGTCGTCCTCGCAGAGGACCTGGCCGGCGGCATCCTTGCACTTGAAGTGAATCACCAGGCCGGTCAGCGGCTCGGTGCCCACATTCTTGAAGGTCAGGCAGACGGCCACCTCACCGGTGACATCCCCCTTGAGCAGCTCGACACGGACGAACTGCACCGGGCTGCCGGCAGTGTAATAGTTGGCGCGGGATTGTGCCATCAGGGAAAAATTCTGATCCATCTCATTCACCTTGCTCTTTGTCAGTCATGCCATCGGTGGGAACCTGATCCGGCTGTGCCGCAGGGGTTGCCGTGGGCGTTTTGTCGTTGAGGTCAAAGGGTGAGAGGGTTCCGCCCTTCATGAGGGTTTCGAACTCTTCGCCAGAGATCTTTTCGCGCTCCATCAGGACCGCAGCCACCTTATGCAGTTCGGCCATATGCTCGCTGAGGATACGGCGGGCCGTCTCGTATCCTTCCTCCACGATGTCGCGGATCTCGCTGTCGATCTCGGCAGCCACCGTCTCGGAGTAGCCCTTGCCCTGGCCGAAGTCACGGCCCAGGAAGGTCTCGCCGGGGTCGGTGCCGTAGACCACCGGGCCCAGCCGCTCCGAGAAGCCGTAGCGGGTGACCATGGCGCGGGCGGTATCGGTGGCCCGCTGCAGGTCGTTGGAAGCGCCGGTGGAGATATCATCCAGCACCAGCTGTTCGGCCACACGGCCGCCCAGCAGGCTGACAATGCTCTCGCTCATGGCGGTCTTGGTCACATAGCTGGGATCTTTCTCCGGCAGATACATGGTATACCCGCCCGCCGCACCGCGCGGGATAATGCTGATCTGATGCACCGGATCATGGGTCTTGCAGAAGTAGCCGGTGATGGCATGGCCGGTTTCGTGGTAGGCGGTCAGCCGCTTTTCCTTTTCGGTGACCACACGGCTCTTCTTTTCGGGGCCAGCCACCACCTTGATGGAGGCTTCCTCGATCTCAGGCTCGGTGATGGCCTTCTTGCCCTTGCGGGCAGCCAGCAGGGCAGCCTCGTTGACCAGGTTTTCCAGGTCGGCGCCGGAGAAACCGGCGGTGGACTTGGCGATGGTCTTGAGGCTCACGTCGGGGCCCAGGGGTTTGTTCTTGGTATGGACCTTGAGGATCTCCTCGCGGCCCTTCACGTCGGGCAGGCCCACATAGACCTGGCGGTCAAACCGGCCGGGGCGCAGCAGCGCCTTGTCCAGAATGTCGGCACGGTTGGTGGCAGCCATGACAATGACGCCGTCGTTGGCGTCGAAGCCGTCCATCTCCACCAGCAACTGGTTCAGGGTCTGTTCCCGCTCGTCGTGACCGCCGCCCAGACCGGCACCGCGCTGGCGGCCCACCGCATCAATCTCATCGATGAAGATGATGGAGGGCATGGTCTTTTTGGCCTTTTCAAAGAGGTCACGCACACGGGAGGCGCCCACGCCGACGTACATCTCGACGAAATCCGAACCGGAAATGGCGTAGAAGGGCACCCCCGCCTCACCGGCACAGGCGCGGGCCAGCAGGGTTTTACCGGTACCCGGAGGGCCCACCAGCAGAACACCGTGGGGAATCCGGGCGCCCAGGCTGTTGAACTTGTTGGGGGCCTTGAGGAACTCCACAACTTCCTTGAGTTCCTCTTTCTCCTCGTCGGCGCCGGCCACATCGGCAAAGGTGGCCTTGCGCTGGCCCTCCTGCTGATCCTTGACCTTGGCGCGGCCCACATTCATGATGCCGCCGCCCGCGCCGCCGCGGTACATCGACATGAACAGCATGGCCACGCTGGCGATCATGATCAGGTAGAAGACGATCTCCACCCAGGGAATGCTGCTTTTGATCTCCACCATGTCATACTGCATGGGGGCGTCGGGGTTGGCCTCGTTGTACTGCTGGATATAGCCGTTGAGGTATTCCAGGAAGTAGGCGGTGTAGGGCAGCTTGTAGGTGACCTCCACCACCCCGCCGTTCTGGGGACCGTAATTCTCCGAACCGGCCAGCTCGGCCAGGAGTCCGCCGCTGGCGCCGGCGGCGCTGTTGGCAGTGCTGGCCTGCTGCTGGGCATTTTCGGGCAGCGGATACTTGCCCTCCTTGAGACTGAGGTCAATGACGCCGGTGTTCAGGTCCAGGTTGAAGTAGGTCACCTGGTTGGCCTCGAAATAGCCCATGACCTCGGACAGTTTCATGGTGCTGCCGGAGCTGCCCGACATGGAGGCCACCGTTGTGGTGACCACCAACGCCAGCACCAAAAGGACTGCGGCGACGATCACGCCGCTGAAACGTGGTTTGTGCTGCAAGAAATCAACTCCTATTGCCCCGGAAGGGGGCCGTGTTATTTTGCATAAACGTCAGGCTTGAGAACCCCGACATAGGGAAGGTTGCGGTATTTTTCGTCGTAGTCCAGACCGTAGCCCACCACGAACTCGTCCGGCACCTCAAAGCCGAGGTAATCCGGCTCGATGTCGGCCTTGCGGCGGGAGGGCTTGCTGAGGATGGTGCACAGCCGCACGCTGTTGGGCCGGCGCATCTCCAGCATGGGCACCAGATGAGACAGGGTGATGCCGGTGTCCAGAATGTCCTCGACGATGAGGACATCCTTGCCAGAGAGGTCCTGGTCCAGGTCCTTGATGATCTTGACCAGACCGGTGGAGGAGGTGTTGGCCCCGCCGTAGCTGGAAACCACCATGAAATCAATGGCGCAGGGGATGGTGATGGCGCGCATCAGGTCAGCCATAAAGACAACCGACCCCTTGAGGATGGACACCAGCAAAAGGTCCTTGCCCGCATAGTCCCGGCTGATGGCAACGCCCAATTCGGCCACCTTGGCCTGGAGCTGTTCCTCGCTGACGAGGACGTGGTCAATATCCTGGTTCATCATGTTCATAAGGTTATTCCCCATCTGTTTTTTCGGTGCGGATCACCAGAACTTCCCGGGTGTAATCGTCGGGGGCATAGCCCTCGGCAAACCCGGACCCCCACAGCCAGATGACCTCGCTGCCGCTGGCAATCAGCGGCAGCAGCGGCCGTTCCTGCTGGGGGACGGCGATCTCGTTGTAATACTTCTTGAGTGTTTTGCGTACATGGCGGCCGGCGGGGCGGAAGTCATCCCCGGGCCGGCGGGTGCGCAGCAGAACATTCTTCTGTATTTTAGCATAATCTGCGCAACAGTTTAAGTCTTTTTTGAAAATTGGTGCATTTTTTAGAAAATCTTCATACTTTTCCAGCGAAAGCTGCATCAGATAGCCGCCCGGAAGCCGGTAAATGCCCGGCAAAGCGGGCTGAGGCGGGGCAGGCGCCAGGGTTGCCCCCTGCTCCCCCATCCGGATCAGCTCGCCGCGCTGCACCTTGTAGGTCACCTGGGGGGTCAGCTGCAAGGCACCCTCCCCCCGCAGGATCAGAAAACGCAGCAGGCTGACGTACTTTTCCTCGGCGTCCCGCACCGGAGCCACCAGGCTGTGCAGCGCAGCCTTGAGCACCGGGCCATCGGCGCGGCGCAGCACCTGGATGTCATAGCCCCGGGGGGTGGCCGCCGATTGCAGCAGCGCGGCCGCCTCGGCGGCAAACCAGGCGTCCAGCTCCTGCATCTGCCGGCACAGCCGCCCGATGCAGCGCACCGCAGCGGGGTTGGCGTATTGCAGCGCCGGGATGGCGTCGTGGCGCAGCCGGTTGCGCACATAGGTGTCGCTGTCGTTGGATTCGTCCTGTACATAGCTTTGCCCAAGGGCCTCGCAGTATGCCACCGTTTCCTCCCGGGTCAGGCAGAGAAACGGCCGCACATACACCCCGCGGCTGGGCGTGATGCCCCCCAGCCCGTGTACGCCAGTACCCCGGGCCAGCCGGAACAGCACCGTCTCGGCCTGGTCGGACATGGTGTGGGCGGTGGCGATCTTGGCCTCTTCCTTGGCGCTGAGCCGGTCAAACCAGCCGTAGCGCAGGTTGCGGGCCCATTCCTCGCTGGGATGGAGGGGAATCTCCACTCCCTCAGTGGGGGCATCGTAGAGGAAAAGCTCCACCCCGTTGCGGCGGCAGAAGGCGGTGACAAAGTTGGCATCGGCCTGGGCCGCCGCCCCCCGGATGCCGTGGTTCACATGGGTGGCCAGCACCTCAATGGCCAGATCCCGGCGGCGGCGGAGCAAAAAGAGCAAAAGGGCCATAGAGTCTGCCCCGCCGGAGCAGGCCACAATGACCCGATCGCCTGATTTGAAGAGGTAATGCTGCCGCACAAAGGCAAGCAGGGTTTCCTCGGTGGTCTGGATGGTTTTTTCCGCTTCAGTACTGTTCATGAATCTCATCCAAATTGCTGAACCGGGTGTGCGCGCCGTCCCAGCCCAGGCGGACCACGCTGGTCTCGCCGTGGCGGTTTTTGGCCACGATGCACTCGGCCTCGTTTTCGTTGGCCTGGGCATCCTCCCCGTTCTGGCTGTTGTAGTAGGCTGCACGGTAGAGGAAGAGCACCACGTCGGCGTCCTGCTCGATGGAGCCGGAGTCACGCAGGTCGGACAACTGCGGGCGATGATCCGAACGGCCGGAGGTTTTTTCCGCCGCACGAGAAAGCTGGGACAGGGCAATGACCGGAACATTGAGTTCCTTGGCCATGATCTTGAGGTTCCGGGTGATGTCACTGATTTCCTGCACCCGGCTCTCGGTGCGCTTGGCGGACTGCATCAGCTGAAGGTAGTCGATGACCACCAGGCCGATCTTTTCCTTTTTGGGGTCCTGGTTGATCTGGCGGATCTTGGCCTTGATCTCGGGCACCGAGATGCCGGAGGAATCGTCCATGTAGATGGGCACATTGTAGAGCAGCGAGGTGGCGGAGGCAAAATCGCTCCAGTCCGAGCTGTTGAGACGGCCGGTGCGGAATGCCTGGCTGTCGATGCCAGCGGTACTGGAGAGGATGCGGTCAGTCAGCTGCTCGCAGGTCATTTCCAGGCTGAAGATGATGGTGGGGATCTTCTGCTGCCGGGCCACGTTGGTGGCAATGTTCAGCGCAAAGCTGGTTTTGCCCATGCCGGGGCGGGCGGCCAGAATGATCAGGTCGGAGCGGCCCAGGCCGGTGAGGATGGTGTCCAGGTAGGTAAACCCGGTGGGAATGCCGGCGAACTTGTCCCGGTCGGCACCGCTGAGCTTCTGCATGGTGTCGATAACCTCCAGGATGGATTCCCGGATGGTCTTGACGCCGGACTTGTCCTGGCCGTTGCGGATCTCGTAGAGTTTCTGCTCGGCACTTTCCAGCAGCAGGTTGGCGTCGCTCTCCTCCGCAGTCTCGCTGAGGATGGCCCGGGCCGCCTCGATGAGGCGGCGGGTCTGGGCCTTTTCCCGCACAATCTTGATGTAGGAATCTACATTGGAGATGGCGGGCACCGTCTCGGCAATGCGGGCGATGTAGACCTTGGCATCGTCGGCGCTCTTGAAGGCGCCGCTGTGGGCCAGGGCGTCCACCAGGGTGATGACATCCACCGCCTCGCTGTCGGTGAAAAGCGCCCGCATCTGCTCGAAGACAGCACGGTTCTGGTCGGAGTAGAACATGCTGGGGTCCAGCTCGGTCATCAGCCGGTTGAGGACGTTCTCGTCCATCAGCGCGGCACCCAGCACACTCTGCTCCGCCTGCATGTTGTAGGGCATCTGGATGCCCAGGTTGGCCAGGCTCAGCAGGCCGTCATCTTTTGCCACAGGGCATCCTCCTTTCCCGCCAAATTTTTGTTTGGCGCAGGTGTAAAGTCATCTTGCTTTACAGTTCTTCCACCTTGACTTTGAAGCCGGCAGACACCCCAGCGTAGAGCTTGACCGAAGCATCATAGCTGCCAAACTCCCGGATGGTGGAGGGCAGATCCACCTTTTTCTTGTCGATCTCGGTGCCCACCAAGGTGGACAGGGCCTCGGCCACATCCTTGCCGGTGACCTTGCCGTAGAGCTTGCCCGAGGCGCCGCCCTTGACCTTGACCGCCACAATCTTGCCCTGGATCTTGGCAGCCAGGGCCTCGGCGGCGGCGCGGGCTTCGGCTTCGTGGTGGGCCTTGGCCTCGCTCTTGGTGCGGGCGGTGTTCAGGGCGTTGGCGTCCGCCGCGGCAGCCAGGCCGCGGGGCAGCAGATAGTTGCGGGCGTACCCGTCCGAGACCTCATGGATCTCGTCCTTTTTGCCGATGCTCTTCACATCCTGTTTCAGAATAACCTTCATTTGGTTTCCCTCCCTGTATTGGTATGGTTCTTATCAAAAGTCGGCCGGTCTGCCGCTCAGCGGCGTTTGTCCGGCAGCTCGGGTTTGCGTTGTTTGCGGATGGGGGTGCGGTTGGCGCTCTGGGCAGCGCGGTAGGCGTCAATCTGCTCCTTGATGCGGCGCTCGGCCTCCTCCTTGGTGCAGTTTTTCAGCTGGGCACCGGCCATGGTCAAATGGCCGCCGCCCCCCAGCGGTTCCAGAATCACCTGGACGTTGAGGGCCCCCATGCTGCGGGCCGAGATGTTGACCCCGCCGTTCTTGACCACCGCCACAAAGCCGGCGTCCACCCCGGTGATGGTCAGCAGGTCGTTGGCCGCCATGGGCAGCACCACCGCCATGCCGGGGTCCAGCTCGTCCGAAACCGCGATGGCACAGCCCTTGTAGATGTAGGCGCTCTCCACGATGGCGGCCCGGGCCTCGTACTCCTCCTTGGAGATGTTGAACAGGACCTTGGTCTCGGTGGTCTGGGCGCCGCGGCTGCGCAGCCAGGCGGCAGCCTCAAAGGTGCGCACCCCCACATGGAGGGCAAAGCTCTGGGTGTCCAGCATGATGCCGGCCAGCAGGGCCTGGGCCTCCAGCGGGGTGATGTTGCCCTCGGTGGGCATGAACTGCAGCATCTCACAGACCAGCTCGCTGGTGCTGGAGGCGTAGGGCTCGTGGTAGAGCAGCTGGGCGTTGTCGATGTGGCCCACCGCCATCCGGTGATGGTCAATGACCACCACCCGCTGGCATTTTTCGTAGATCTGCTGGCTTTCCAGCAGGTTTTTCTGGTAGGTATCCACCACGATGAGCAGGGTCTGGGGGGTGATGAGATCCAATGTCTCATCCGGCTCGATAAAGTTGTGGCTCTCCCCCGCCTGCAGGAAGGTCTCGATCAGCGGACCTGCCAGGGTGGTGTCGGTATGTACCGCAATGACCGCCGGCACATCGCACATCTTGCAGATGCGCAGCACGCCGATGGCCGAGCCGATGGCATCCAGATCGCTCTGGCGGTGACCCATGATGATGACGCTGTCGCTGTTGCGGATCAGGTCGGCCAGAGCGTTGGCCAGAATGCGGCAGCGCACATGACTGCGCTTTTCCACCCCATGGGAGATGCCGCCGTAAAACTCAAAGCCGTCGGCTGTCTTGACCGCGGCCTGGTCGCCGCCACGGCCCAGGGCGATCTCGATGCTCTCCCGGGCCATCTCCTGGCATTCATGCAGTGTCTTGCCGCCGTGGCCCACCCCGATGGAGAGGGTGAGCATCCCGCTCTGGTGCAGCGCCCGTACCTGGTCCAGAATGCTGAATTTTTCCTGGATCATCCACTGGACATCCCGCTCCTCCACCACCGCGATGAAGCGGCTGTTGGACACCCGGCGCAGAAAGCCGGTGGTGCGGTCGATGTAGGCTTCCAACAGGCGGTTGATGGTTTCCAGCTCGTGGGCCTGCTCCGAGTCCTTCATATCGTTGAAAAGCTCGTCGTAGCTGTCAATCTCGATGAAGAGGTAGACGGGGCGGCTGGCGGCGTACTCGTCCAGGGTGTCCTTATAGAAGGTATCGTCCACCAGGTAGACGATGCTGGCCCCTCGTTCCCCTTTGGCCGGGCTGGCATAGGCGGTAAACCGGATGCCGCAGGCGGTGAGGTCCTGCCCGTGGGGACGGGTGCAGACCGACAGGTCCAGCCCGGGCAGCACCCGGTCGGTGGAGCCCAGCACCGCATCGGCGCCGTCCAGCAGTTTTTCCTTGAACAGAGCGTTGTACCACAGGATGCTCTTGCCCGAGACCAGCAGCACCGGCAGCGGCAGCTCGGCCAGGGTGGCCTGGAGCTTGCTGCCCTGGAAGGTGACGCCGCAGAGATTGTTGTAGATGGTGGCGCGCAGACGGCGGCGGAACAGCAGAATGAGGATGAGGGCCATGACCACCAGCAGCGCCGGTGCCGCCAGCCAGATGGGTGCCATGATGGCCACCGGCACCGCCAGCGCCAGGCAGGCCAGCGCCAACAGAAAGATCACCACTGCGATGTCAAAACCGCCTTGTCGCTTCATAACTTCCTCACTTCCCGGCTGGCCGAAGCCGCCGAAACGCCGTCAGACTGTTAGACTTCCATCAGGATCGGCAGGATCATGGGGCTGCGCTTGGTCTTGCGATAGATATAGCTGGACAAAGCCTCCCGCACCCGGCTCTTGACGCTGGCCCAATCGTGAAGATTGTCGGACAGGCTGCGGTCCAGGGCCATCTCCACCTGGGTCTTGGCGCCGTCCATCAGCTCCTCGCTCTCCCGCACATAGACAAAGCCGCGGGAGACCAGGTCGGGCCCGGAGACCACCTTGCCGGTGCGGTTGTCCACCACCACGGTAACGATGATGATGCCGTCCTCCGACAGGTGATGGCGGTCCCGCAACACCACATTGCCCACGTCGCCCACGCCGTAGCCGTCCACCATGACGGCCCCGGCCGGGACGGTGCTCTCCAGCGTCAGGGAATCCACCGACAGCCGCAGGTTCTGGCCGTTTTCGGCGATATAGATGTTCTGTGCCGGGATATAGCCCAGGTGCTTGGCGGTTTCGGCGTGGCGCTTGAGCTGCTTGAACTCGCCGTGCACCGGCAGGAAATACTGGGGATGGGCCAGGGTGAGCATCAGCTTCTGCTCCTCCTGGCAGGCATGGCCCGACACATGGGTGTCGTACATATTCTCGTAGATGACCTCGGCGCCCAGGGCCAGCAGGCCGTTGACCACCTTGGTGACCGTCTTTTCGTTGCCGGGGATGGGCCGGGCCGAGATGATGATGAAATCATTGGGTCCCACCTTGACGGTGCGGTGGCTGGCCTGGGCCATCCGGGAGAGGGCCGAGAGCGGCTCGCCCTGGCTGCCGGTGGTGATCAGCACCACCTTTTCCGGCGGGTACTTGTTGACCTCCTCAATGTCGATGAGGACGTTGTCCGGGGCATGGAGGTAGCCCAGTTCCCGGGCCATCTCGGTGTTGGAGACCATGCTGCGGCCATTGACCGCCACCTTGCGTCCGCTCTCGATGGCCAGATCGATGATCTGCTGGATGCGGTAGATGTTGGAGGCAAAGGTGGCCACAATGATCCGCTTCTTGCGGGCCCGGGCAAACAGCCCCCGCACCCCTTCGGCCACCGTCTGCTCGGTGGCGGTAAAGCCGGGGCGCTCGGCGTTGGTGGAATCCGCCAGCAGAGCCAGCACACCACGGCGGCCGTACTCGGCAATGGTGGACAGGTCGGTGACCGCATCGCCGGACAGCGGGGTGTAGTCAATCTTGAAGTCGCCGGTGTGGATGACGATGCCCGCCGGGCACTCGATGGCATAGGCCAGAGCGTCGGGGATGGAGTGGTTCACATGGATGGGTTCCACCGTGAAGCAGCCAAGCCGGACCTTCTGGCGGGGACGGATTTCGTGGAAGATGGCGCTGGAGGCCAAGCCGTGCTCTTCCAGTTTGTTTTTGATCAGGCCGATGGTCAGCTTGGCGGCATAGATCGGCACATTGAATTTTTTCAAGAGATACGGCAGGGCGCCGATATGGTCCTCGTGGCCGTGGGTGATGAACAGCCCCTTGATCCGGTCCTTGTTCTCCAGCACATAGGTGAAGTCGGGGATGACCAGGTCAATGCCGAACATCTCGGAATCGGGGAAGACCAGGCCGCAGTCGATGAGGATCATATCCCCCTGGCACTCGTAGAGGGTGATGTTCTTGCCCACCTCGCCCAGGCCGCCCAGCGGGCAGATGTGCATGGGGATGGCGGGGCTGCTGGCATCATAGGAGGGATGCCGGCGCTGGCTCTGGCGGCCATTGCCGCGGGGCGCCTGGGTGCGGGGGGCACGGGCAGCCGGGGCCTGGCCCTCGGCGGCACGGCGGTTCTGGCCCTGGCGGCGGGGGGCACGGGCGGTTTTGGCGGGGGCTGCCTTTTCGGCCGGAGCTGCGGTGTTCTGGCCGCCCTGGGCATTCTGGGCACGGGGAGCGCGGCGGCGGGGGGCACGGGGTTTGGCATTCTGGGTGCCGCTTTGCTGGTTATCGCCTTGCTGGCGCTGCCGTTTCTGGGCCGGGCGTTTGGGTGTGTTCTGGTTGTTGAAATCTTCCATTCTGTCCTCCATCAAAATTTCGGCAAAGCTGAAGCGTGCACACGCGGCACGCTCCGTACCTTGCACCTGAATTTGCTTTGTATGTATTTCGCAACAGGTCTTACCCGTTTGGATCAGCCATCACAGGGGCCGGGAAAAGTTGGGCGCGAAAAGTCCGCCTGAACAGGCGCGGCCGGGCCCGGTTTCGGATCAAAGGGCGGCTGTAACCCCGGCAGCCGGGCCGGGAATTCAGCGAAAAGCCGGCATACAGAAACTCCGTGTCCTGCCGGCACCGCGCAGCGCCTTGATCCGCCATGATCGAAAACACGACATTGCAGTTGATATTATTATAAATCCCAACTTTTGCATTGTCAAATTCAAACCGTCGATGCCGTGGCGCTTCGACCGCCAAAACACCGGTTGCCAGCGCCCTGCAAAACAGGTATAATACAAATTAACTATCATCAGTATTGTCAGATCTATGAAGGGATAACAGACAAACCATGAAGCATATTGAAATTTACACCGACGGCGCCTGCAGCGGCAATCCCGGCCCGGGAGGCTGGGGAGCCATCCTGCGGTTCCGCACCGCCGAAAAGGTCTTTGAGAAGGAGATCTCGGGGGGTGAGGCGTCCACCACCAACAACCGCATGGAGCTGACCGGCCTTTTGCAGGCACTGCGCCAGCTCAAAGAGCCCTGCGACATCGACCTGTACAGCGACAGCCAGTATGTGATCAACGGGCTGGAAAAGGGCTGGGCCAAGGGATGGCGCAAACGGGGCTGGAAAAAAGCCGATAAATCCCCCGCTCTCAACCCCGATCTGTGGGCCCCTCTTCTGGAGGAGAGCGAAAAGCACGTCATCCACTACCACTGGCTCAAGGGCCATGCCGGGCACCCCGAAAACGAGCGCTGTGACCGGCTGGCGGTGGAACAGAGCAAGAAATACGGCGGCCGCCAGGCCTGACAAAAGGAGTATACAACGATGGACAGCCTTGGATTTAACACATTTGAAACCCAGGACAAGGTTCTGGTGGGCATGAGCGGCGGCGTGGATTCCAGCGTCACCGTCCGCATCCTGCAGGAGCAGGGCTTTTATGTGGAGGGGGCGGTGATCCGCTTTTCCGCCGCCCACGAAAAGGCGGTGGCCCAGGCCCAGGAAACCGCCGACAAGCTGCTGATTCGCCTGCATGTCATCGACGCCGCCCAGGCCTTTGAGGAGGAGGTGGTGGAGCCCTTCTGCAGCGGGTACTGTGCCGGGCGCACCCCCAACCCCTGCATCCTCTGCAACCCGGCGGTGAAGTTCCGGCTGCTGGCCCAGAAGGCCGACGAGCTGGGCTTCCGCTACATCGCCACCGGCCACTATGCCCGGGTCAGCCTCTGCCCCGACGGCATCTGCCGGCTGAGCCTGGCCGAAAGCCTGCCCCGGGACCAGACCTATATGCTCTACCGTCTGCCCCAGGAGATTCTGTCCCGGCTGGTGCTGCCTTTGGGCGAGTTCGAGAAGGAGGATGTGCGGGAGATTGCCCGGGATATGGAGCTGGCCTGTGCCGACGCCCCCGATTCCATGGAGATCTGCTTCATCCCCGACGGAGACTACACCGGCTACATCCGGGCCCGGGGCGGCAAGCCTCTCACCGGCCGCTTCATCGGCCCCGACGGTGAGGATCTGGGCCCCCATGCCGGGGTGGATCACTTCACAGTGGGCCAGCGCAAGGGGCTGGGCATCGCGGCGGGGCGCCCCCTCTTTGTCAAGGCCATCCTGTCCAACGGGGACATCCAGCTGGCCGAGTCCGGGCAGGAGTACAACAACAGCATCCGTCTGACCGGCATCGTCACCCCCGACGGCAAGCCGCTGCCCGCCGGGGACTACCGGGTCAAGATCCGTTCCGCGGCCAAGGCGGTCCCCTGCCACTTTGACGGCACCGATACCGCCACCTTCCCCGAGCCGGTGCGGGCCCCCGCCCCCGGCCAGAGTGCGGTGTTCTACCGCGGCGGCTTTGTGATGGGCGGCGGTTTCATCGACGCCGCCGACTGATCCCCGGTCTTTTCTGGATACAACGAACAGGGCGCTGCCATCCCGTTGCAGGATGGCAGCGCCCTGTTCGTTCTATTCGTTTGTGTTGCCATCGGCTGGGCCGCCCGGCATCACAGCTTCAGCTTGCTGTAAAAAGGGGTGCAGTCCAGGGTGGCAAAGTAGTCCGCCGGGGTCTCGGCGCGGCGGATCAGCATGTGGCTGCCGTCGGCCTTGTACAGCACCTCGGCGCTGCGCAGCTTGCCGTTGTAGTTGTACCCCATGGAGAAGCCATGAGCGCCGGTGTCGTGGATAACCAGCACATCCCCCCGATCAATCCGGGGCAGCATCCGGTCGATGGCAAACTTGTCGTTGTTCTCGCACAGACCGCCCACCACGTCATACTTGTGGTCGCAGGGGGCATTTTCTTTGCCCAGCACCGTGATGTGGTGATAGGCCCCATACATAGCCGGGCGCATCAGGTTGGCAGCGCAGGCGTCCACCCCGATGTACTCCTTATAGATATGCTTTTCGTGGATGGCGGTGGTCACCAGGCAGCCATAGGGCGCCAGCATGAACCGGCCCAGCTCGGTGAAGATAGCCACATCCCCCAGGCCGGCGGGTACCAGGATCTCCTCGAACTTCTTGCGCACCCCTTCTCCGATGGCCAGGATGTCGTTGTCCCGGTCCTCCGGCTTGTAGGCGACGCCCACGCCGCCCGACAGGTTGATGAACTTGATCTTGGCGCCGGTGCGGTTGTGCAGCCGGACCGCCAGCCGGAAGAGGATGCCGGCCAGCTCGGGGTAATAGTCATCGCTGATGGTGTTGCTGGCCAGGAAGGCATGGATGCCGAACTCCTTGGCGCCCTTGGCCATCAGCCGGGTGTAGGCCTCCACCATCTGCTCCTCGGTCATGCCGTACTTGGAATCGCCGGGGTTGTCCATGATGCTGTTGCCCAGCGCAAAGACCCCGCCGGGATTGTACCGGCAGCAGATGGTCTCGGGGATGCCGGCCACCTGCTCCAGGAAATCCACATGGGTCAGGTCGTCCAGGTTGATGTAGGCGCCCAGGTCATAGGCCTTGCGCATATCCTGGACCGGGGTTTCATTGGAGGAGAACATGATGTCACTGCCCGAAAAGCCGCAGGCTTCGCTGAGCAGCAGTTCAGTGTAGCTGGAGCAGTCCACCCCGCAGCCCTCCTCCTGGAGGATCTGCATGATGTAGGGGTTGGGAGTGGCCTTGACAGCGAAATACTCCCGGAAGCCTTTGTTCCAGGCAAAAGCCTGTTTCAGGCGGCGGGCGTTGGCACGGATGCCGGCTTCATCGTAGAGATGGAACGGAGTGGGCACGTCCGCAATGATCTGCCGGGCCTGCTCCAGGGTGATAAATGGCTTTTTCTCTGACATTTGAATCTTCCTTCCACACAATACTTCCCAATACGCCGTCCGCCCCGGGACGGATACGGCATGCTTTATTATACCGCCTGTCCCCTGCCCGGGCAAGGGTTTTGTGTATTTTCATTCATTTTTCACCGGAATTTCTGCATGCCGTGGCGAATTTTCGGCAGTGTCCTGCCCTTCTCTGTTTCCGGCACAAAAAATGCGGCCCCCTGCCCCGGCTTGCCCATGGCAAGGCCGGCGGAGTGCCGCAGGCTTGGTTGTCTTTACGCCTTGGGACGGGCCAGCTGTTCGCCGTGCATCCGGTTGACCAGATGCCGCACCGTCCAGCGGTAGGCCGGGTACAGGAAGATGCAGGCCGCCACCCAGGCCGCGGGGTTGGCCAGCTCGGCGCCAAAGAAGCCCAGCACCGGCAGCAGGGTGAAGGCTACCACGGTGCGGGCCACCATCTCGGCCACACCGGCCATCATGGCCACGGTGGAATAGCCCAGCCCCTGGATGGTGTAGCGCCAGACAATCAGCGCCCCCAGCGGGATGTAGAACAGGCTGTTCCAGAACATGTATTCCCGGGCCATGGCCACGATCTCCACCTCGGTGGTGGTGTCCAGGAAGAGGGAGATGATAACCACATCAAAGAAGTGGATGATTCCAAAGGCCGCCACCGAGTAGATAATGCTGATGAAATGGGCGCTGAGGGTGCCGTTGCGCACCCGGTCCATCCGCCGGGCTCCCAGGTTCTGGCCGGCGTAGGTGGCCATGGCGGTGCCGATGCTTTCCAGCGGGACGGTGATCAGATTCTGGGTCTTGCCCGCTGCGGTGACCGCCGCCACCGCCGTACTGCCCAGCACATTCACCGCGCTCTGCAGAATGACGCTGCCGATGGCAGTGATGCTGCACTGCAATCCCATGGGCACGCCCACCCCGCACAGCCGCAGACAGATGCCGCTGTCCAGCCGGCCCTCGCCGGGCTGCATCTTCATCACATGGAACCGGCGCAGCAGCCAGACAAAGCTGACAATGCCCGAGATGGCCTGGGACAGGTCGGTGGCTACCGCCGCCCCCAGCACTCCCATCTTGAAGTAGAGGATGAAGAACAGGTCCAGCCCGATGTTGAGCACGCTGGTCATGACCAGGAAGTACAGCGGGGTTTTGCTGTCCCCCAGCGCCCGCATGATGCTGGCCACCATGTTATACAAAAAGACGAAGGGGATACCGGCAAAGATCCAGCCGATGTAGATGGCCGCATCGTCGATGATGTCGGCAGGGGTCATCATGATCTGCAGGATGGGCCGGGTGAGCAGCACGGTGGCCACCGTGAGCACCACCGACGAGCCGATGCACAGCCAGGCCGCGTTGGCGATGTGGCGACGCATGTCGGGGAAGTCCCGGGCGCCGAAGCGCTGGGCGATGGGGATGGCAAACCCGTTGCAGACCCCGATCACAAACCCCAGAATCAGATAGTTCACCGAGCCTGTGGAGCCCACCGCCGCCAGGGCGTTGACCCCCACAAACCGTCCCACAATAATGGTATCGGCCAACGAATAAAACTGCTGGAAGAGGTTGCCCAGAACCAGCGGCAGTGTGAACAGCGCGATGACCTTCATCGGCGATCCACTGGTCAAATCCTTTGTCATCTTGTTTCCCGTCCCCATAAAAAATCTACCGCGCTGCACCCTTAGGTGTCAGCGCGGTGATAATTATACTATACCGTTGGGGAAAATCAAGCGGGTAGGCGGGAAATTTTTCGAGATTTTTACCGGAAATATTTCTGTAAAAAGTTTGCCTTAAAACAATCCCAAAAACCGCTTGCGGGGCGGGTGGTCCAGCCGGTGCAGCGACGCCTCGGCTTCGGCCAGCCCCTTGGCGGCTGCGGCGCGGTACAGCTCCCGGGCCCGGGTCAGGTCCCGGTCCACCCCGGACCCCGCCTCGTAGCACTGGCCAAGCCGGTACTGGGCACGGGCATGGCCCTGGGCGGCGGCACGGGCGTACCATTCCATGGCCCGGTCGGGGTCGGGGGCCACCCCGATGCCCAGCCGATAGCAATCTCCCAGGCTGCACTGCGCCCGGGCATCTCCCTGCTGGGCCGCCGCCCGGTAGAGCGCCGCAGCCCGCACCGGGTCCCGGGCCGTCCCCCGGCCAGCCTCGCAGCAAAGCCCCAGCAGGTAGCTGGCCGGCGCGTAGTGACGGTGGTGGGCCGCCTCGAATAGCCCCACCGCCCGGACGTCATCCCGGGGCAGCCCGGTGCCGTCGGCATAGCACTGCCCCAGCAAAAACTGTCCTCTTGCATAGTCATGGCCGGCACTGCGGGCCAGCCAGAGCGCCGCCTCCTGCTCATCTACCGGGGTGCCGATGCCGTGGAGCAGGCAAAAGCCCAGGTTGCACTGGGCCCGGGCATCCTCCCGCTCGGCGGCGGCGCGGTAGAGGCTCACCGCCCGGGCGGGATCCTTTTGTACCCCTTCACCGGTCTCGTAGCACAGCCCCAAAGAGCAGGCTGCGGCCACAAAGCCCTGTTTCCAGGACAGGGCATAGAGCCGCGCCGCCCGGGTGCGGTTGCGGGGCAGCCCGTAGCCATAGTCATAGCACTCCCCCAGCAGGAACTGGGCCCGAGCATCCCCTCGCAGCGCCGCCATCCGGAACCAGTGCACCGCCTGGACGTTGTCCTCGGCCACCCCGATGCCCCGGTAATAGCAGTTGCCCAGGTTGCACTGGGCCGGCAGATGCCCCTTTTCGGCGGCGATTCGGTAGAGCGCGGCAGCGTGTTCAGGGTCCCGCCGCACCCCGATGCCCTGCTCGTAGCAAAGTCCCAGGGCGCAGCTGCCCGCCGGAAAGCCTTCTCGGTGGGCGATGGCAAAGAGCTCGGCAGCCTGGCCGGGGTTGCGCTCCATCCCGATGCCGTACAGGCTGCACCGCCCCAGGGCATAGGCCCCCTCGATGCTGCCTTTCTCCCGGGCCATCCGGTAGAGGGTCACCGCCTTGGGCAGCTCTTTTTTCAGGCCGTATCCGGCCTCATAGCACTCTCCCAGCAAAAACAGCGCCCGGGCATATCCCTGTCGGGCCGACCGGGTGAACCACCGCACCGCTGCATCCGCATCCTCGGGCAGGGCGTTGCCGTGGTAGTACAAAAAACCCAGGGCACACTGGGCCGGCGGGTACCCCAGCTCGGCCGCCTGGCGGTAAAGCTCGGCCGCCCGGGTGCGGTCCCGGGGCAGCCCGCGTCCCAGCTCGCAGCAGAGGGCCAGGTCACAGAGGGCGGGCGGAAACTCTTGGTCCGCCGCCTCCCGGAGCAGAGCCACCGCCCGCTTGGGGTCGGCAGGGCCCCCGATGCCCCGCAGGCAGCAGACGCCCAGAGCATGGACCGCCGCCAGATGCTCACCCTGGGCGGCCTGTTCCAGCCAGCGGCGGGCAGCCCGGCCGTCCCGCGGTGCCCCCTGGCTGCCCTGGAGATACCGCATCCCCACCCGGTAGGCGGCGTCCAGGTCTCCGTCCCGGGCCGCCTCCAGCAGCTGGGCAAACTGATCCCGGCGGCGCCGGGCCTCTTTGCCCAAAAGCCCCACCACACCGGGGTCGATGCAGACGGTCATCTCGCCTTCCTGGGGCAGACGTCCGGTTTGGTTTTCGGATTCCGCCATCCTGAGATCAGCTCCTTTCCCCCGGCAGATGCTGCGCCGGATTGGTTGTTTTGTGCTTCTTCTCTATTAAGGTTATTCTTCCAGAAGTATTTTGTCAAATGCCCCGGTTGTGGCATTTTTTTCATTCCGGGCCTTGACACCTGTCCAAAAGTAGGCTATAATCAGCTATGTTATCCGGTCAGCCGCCCGGCGGCCCGGAGCAAGATAGGGGCATAGCTCAGTTGGTAGAGCAGCGGTCTCCAAAACCGCGTGCCGAGGGTTCGAATCCTTCTACCCCTGCCATCCATATCCGGAAATGTCGTGATTTTGCCTCACGGAATCGTGCTGGCGGAGTTCATGATGTTTCGGCGGTAAGAGAAAGCCTGCGAGAAAATCGCAGGTCTTTTTCTTTTTCTGTAAGCAAAAATCCCCCGGCCGGAAGGTTGCGCTTCCAGGCCGGGGGATTGTGCTTTATTTATAAGGTATTGTCGTCATCGTCGGGCAGGTCGATCTTTTCTGCCGCCCTCTTTCCGGCGGCCAGCAGCCTGGTCAACCAGGACGGAACCGGGGCACCCATGCCGGTGGCGTTTTCGGCAATGCTGCCCAGCTCGGTGAAGATGTACCACACCAGGACCATCGGGAGGATCAGAGTGGTGTATTCAAAGCCGGCGGCGGTCAGGGCCGGGATGTTCTGCAGCGCCAGGGCCAGAACACAATCGGCCACGGCGGCCACGATCACCACCAGGATCATGCCGGCTTTATGCCAGATGCCGGCCCTGGCCGCGGCGCTGGACCATTCGCCCTGGGCGGCGGCCTCGGCGCTGCCGCTGATCCAGTCCACCACCATGCAGACCACCCAGGCCAGGATTAGCCAGCCCAGCCAACCAAACGCTGCGGTATAGGCACCGCAGACTGCCACAATCACGGTCTTGGCCGCCAGGAAAATATTGTTGTGCTCCATCCTCATCACCCCACATACATGGATTTGTACTTGTCCCCCAGGCCGGACGACCTCGCCCAGTTGAAGAAGACCAGAGCATCCCCGTTGGTCACGCAGATGGCCTTGGCGACGTGGGCGGCGTCCACGGTCAGGGTGACATAGCGGTCCGCCCCCAGGCTCAGGCGGCGGGCGATGGCGTCGCAGGCAGAGGCCTGGTCGGCGGTAAGGGGCGCCAGGACGATGGCCTGGAGCTTGCCTGCGGCCAGCTCCAGGCTGGCACCGGTACTGGCGTCGATCTCGATGCTGCCGGTCTGGCTGGTCACATCGGTCACGTCCTCGGGCGGGATCTCGGCGGCGATCTCCACCGCATGCTCCCCTGCCCCGTAGGTGTAGACCTGGTCGCTGGCGGTGGTGAAGTTATCGTCCAGCCAGACCAGCGGGTTGCGGCGGGTGCCGTTCCAGATTACCTCGAAGTGGAGGTGGGCACCGTCCACGTTGCCGGTGGCGCCGGTGTAGCCGATCAGGTCGCCCTCCTTGACCTGCTGGCCGTAGCTGACACAGAGCTCGCTCAGGTGGGCATACCGGGTCTGGAGGGTGCAGCCGGCGTAGTCGTCGTGACGCAGCCGCAGCATGGTGCCGTAGCTCTGCATCCCGCTGGTGGTGTGGCCGTCCCAGGTCTGGGTCTGGTCCACGGTGCCGTCCTCGGCAGCGTAGACCGGCTTTTTGGTGTCGCCGCCCTGGTTGGTGCGCAGGTCGATGGCATTGTGGGCGCTGCCGTCATTATAGAAAAAGCCCGCCGTGATCACATGCTGTGCCAGCGGCCAGCGCAGCAGCACTTCCCCGTTTTTCAGTCTCATAATCTGTTCTCCTTTTCATCCTCAAAAGAGGTTCAGCTCCCGGCAGTAGTTGTAGATCAGCCTGCCGATCACCGTCTGGGTAGCGGTGGTGTAGTGGATGCCGTCCAGGGTGCACTGGGGCGGGACGGTGCCGGTCCCGATGGCTTCCAGGTCCTGGGCGGTGGGGGTCAGGCCGGCGTCGGCCAGGCCGTAGCAGCTGACGATGTTCCCCGC
>CALWNP010000022.1 GCA_944382835.1 uncultured Gemmiger sp. | reverse complement strand
CCGTGTACCGAACGGTACGCACGGTGGTGTGAGAGGACGGCTGCTCAACTAATGGGTAGCCTCCTACTCGATTAACATGGGAAAACGGGAAGGGGATCAGTTGAGCAGGACGCTGAACCCGCTGAAGGCGTTGGCGATGGACTCAAACTGGGTCTGTAGCTGGGTTACGGCGTCCATCAGGGCGGGCAGCTTGTTCAGCACCTCGTTCAGGGCGTCCACGTCGATGGCGGAGAGCTTGTCCACCAGATCGGGCATGGTCTGCATCATCTCGTTGAGATCCTCGGTGTCCAGACTGCTTTGCAGGGTATCGGCCAGGGCGTTGACCTGGGCGCTGGTCTCCAGCACATTGCGGTAGGCCTCGTTGGTAAAGTGCCACAGCACCGCCACCACAATGCAGAGCAGCACCGACAGCACCGCGGTGATCAGAAATCGCAGCCGCTGGTTGTACAGCAGCTTGCGGTTCTGCCGGTCCTGCAGTTCCAGCTGTGCTTCCACCCGGTCCAGCTGCTTTTTCAGGTCCGCCAGATCAATCTTGCCGTCGCCGGTCTCGTCGTCGTTGGCATGTAGGGCGGCGAAACGGGCAGCCAGGGCCTTGTCCATCTCTTGGTTCATCTTTTCCATTGCCGGTCTCCTTTTTCTCCATTCAATCGGCGGGCTGGTCCAGGGCTTTGCGGTTTTTGGGGCGGGTATCCCGCATCTCAAACCAGAAGGTCGAGCCGTGCCCCAGGGCGCTGTTCACCCCAAAGGCAAACCCATGTTGCTGCAAGATGGCCTTGGTGATGGAAAGCCCCAGCCCGGTGCCGGTCTTGCCCGCATCCTTGCGGGAGCGGTAGTACCGGTCAAAGATGTAGGGCAGGTCCTCCGGCGGGATGCCGGGGCCGTGGTCCTCCACCTCCACCCGGCAGCCGCCGCCCTCCATGGGGATGGCCCGCAGCACAAAGACGCCGTCGGCCCCCATGTGATGGGTGGCGTTGCCCAGCAGATTGTGCAGCACCCGCTCCATCATGGCGGGGTCTGCTTTGACCATACATTCCTTGTCTGCCTCCAGCTGCAGGGTCCAGCCGTTCTGGTCACAGACCGCGTCATAGCGGCCCGCCACCTCAAAGCAGAGTTGGCTCATGTCAAATTCCACCAGGTTCATCTTTTCGGCGCCGCTGGAAACCTTGCTCAGTTCCATCACGCTGTTGACCAGGGTGGAAAGCCGGTCGGTCTCGTCCACAATGATGTTGCATTGTTCGGTGCGCTTTTCCTCGTCGTTGCCGGTCAGATCCCGCACCGTCTCGGCATATCCTTTGATGAGGGTCAGCGGGGTGCGCAGGTCGTGGCTGACGTTGGCCAGGATGTCCTTTTCCAGCTGGGCCGAGCGCTTGACCTCGCTGGCCATGTGGTTGAACTCCTGGGTCAGCAGGCCGATCTCGTCCCGGCGGGAGACATGCACCTGCACGTCATAGTTGCCGGCGGCAATCTCCCGCGCCCCGTCAGACAACCGCTGCATGGGCTTGGTGAACCACCGGCTGAACAGCACCGCCACCAGCAGGTTGAGCACCAGCAGGATCAGGGCGATGGGGGGCAGCATATCGGCCAGCACATCGGCGGCGGTGGCAATCTGGGCCAGGCTGGTGGAGACGATGACCCCGTACTGCCCGTCGGCCGAGACCATCCCCACCAGCATCTGGCGGTTGTTGCCCGCCTCGATGATGTCGTAGAGAGACCCGTTTTTGAACAGCTTCATCCGGGCCCGCAGCACTTCGGGGGCGTCGGCGGTGACCAGAATCTCGCCGCCCATCGAGATGCTGCTGCTGTGCAGGGCACAGGGAAACAGATTCTCCCGGTAAAGCACGCTGCGCCGGGTGGAATCGCTGATGTCCACACAGCAGTTGCTCACGTCGATGGTGCCGTCGTCAAAATCCCCGTGCAGATCCTTCCAGAACTGGGAGTTGAGGGTCAGAAACCCGAAATCTCGGTTGGAAATGGGCTCCTCGCTGGTGTCAATGAGGGCAACGATGGCGGTGGCCTTCTGCTGCAGGCTCTCCCGGATGGTCCGGTTGTACTGGGGCTGCAGCCAGTAGGTGATCAGCACCCAGACCAGCCCCAGGGTCAGCACCGTCACACAGCCCATAAAGACCATCAGCTGCCCCTGGACCCCCAGCCCGATCTGCAGGGGACGGTGGGTGCGCTTGGTGGATTTCACGGTATCGCCCCCCGTTTACAGGGTGTCGGGATCAAACTTGTACCCGATGCCCCAGACTGTCACGATATAGTTGCGGCAGTGCCCCAGATGGCTGCGCAGCATCTTGATGTGGGTGTCCACGGTGCGGTCCTCGCCGTAGTAGTCGTAGTTCCACACTTTTTGCAGGATTTTCTCCCGGGAGAGGGCAATCCCCTTGTTGCTGACCAGAAAGACCAGCAGGTCAAACTCCTTGGGGGTCAGGGTGACCTCCTGGCCCGAGACCTTGACGCTGTGGCTGGCGGTGTCGATCACCAGGTCCCCGAAGGTGTACACCGACCCGTTGGCGTCCGGCGCCGGCATGGTGCGGGCCAGCACCGCCTTGACCCGGGCCACCAGCTCCCGGGGGGAGAAGGGCTTGACCACATAGTCATCGGCGCCGCCCTCCAGCCCGGCCAGCTTGTCGTATTCCTCGCTGCGGGCGGTGAGCATGATCACCGGGGTCATGATTTTGCGGGTGCGCATCTCCCGCAGGCAGGTCATGCCGTCCATGAACGGCATCATGATATCCAAAATCACCAGGTCGATGCCGCCCTGGGAAAGGGCGGTCAGTGCGGCGCCGCCGTCGGCGGCTTCGGCACAGGTAAACCCGGCAAACTGCAAATTCTCGCGGATCAGATCCCGAATCCGGGGCTCATCATCAACAATCAGGATTTTCGCCATAGAAAACAACCTCCAGTCCCATCTGAAACAGTTCAAAAGGGAAGTGCCGGAAGGGGCCGCATTGCCCGGATGGCAGGGCCTTCCCCCAGACACACCTTTATAATACCATAATAAAGTGTCCAGGTGGCGGATTTGTGAAAGTTTTCTAAAAAAGTGTTCACAATTTGTCCCTCTTGAACCAAAGCGGAGGGCGCGGTACAATAGGGGTCAGAAAGGGTGAGATATGATGTTGCTATGGCTTTTTGTGACGGTGCTGGTGCTGGCGGTACTGGTGCTGTTTTGCGTGGCGCCCGATGCCGGGCAGCGGGGGCTGCGGGCCCCCTTTGTGGGGCGCAACTTTGCCCATCGCGGTCTGTATGCCCAGGACCAGAGCGTGCCGGAAAACAGCCTGCCCGCCTTTGAGGCGGCGGCCCGGGCGGGATACGGCATCGAGCTGGATGTCCAGTTCAGCGCCGACCGCCAGCTGGTGGTCTTCCATGACGATCACCTGGACCGGATGACGTCGCTGAAGGGCTGGGTCCGGGACCATGCCTATTCCGAGCTGTCCAAAACCTGCCTGGCCGATGCCCCGCAGACCATCCCGCTGTTCTCTCAGGTGCTGGAGACGGTGGGCGGCCGTGTGCCGCTGATTGTGGAGATCAAGAGCCGCTGGGGATACAGCAGTGCCTATCTGGATGCCCTGTGCGCCGCGGTGCTGGAGGCACTGGGCCGGTACAACGGCAGCTACTGCATCGAGAGCTTTGACCCCCGGGTGGTGCGCCGGATCCACAAGATGGCGCCGGGGGTGCTGCGCGGCCAGCTCATCGACAGCTTCGAGGGCTATCGCCGGGCCGGGGCCCGGTCCATCTGGGCCTACTTGCTCAGCCACGGGTTCGGCAATTTCCTGGGCCGGCCCCAGTTCATCGCCTGGGCGCCCCAGCCCCAGAACTGGGCCATCCGGCTTTGCGACTGGATGGGGGCCATGATGGTCTACTGGACTGCCCGTCCCTCGGCCGATGTGGCGGCACTGCGCCGCCGTTATGACGGCATCATCTTTGAATGGTACCATCCCCGCACCCAATATCAACCCCGGCACTGATCCGGGTTCTTTTTGCCGGCCCCCTCGCATACCGTTGCAGTGTAAGACGATGCAACGTGTAAGAGGGGGCTGCGCTTATGTTTCTGTTTACTGTATCCAAACCCGGCCTGCGTCAGGCGGGGGCGCTGGCACTGTGTGCGGTCTGCCTGGCCGGCACGGTGACGGCGGCGGTGCATTTCGCGGGGGAGAGTGTGGCGGCGGGCGCCAGTGCCGAAACCGGAATTGAGACCACCCAGGACATTGCGGGGTACTTTACCGGCTACGGTTTCGAGGTGGATCTGGCCAGCGCTGCGGTGGATAAGGTCAAGATCCCCAAAAGCTGGGACGACAGCTTTGCCGCCTTCAACCAGGTGGTGGGGGAGAGCGGCATGACCCTGGCCGACTACAAGGGCAAGACGGTGGAAAAGTGGACGGTGCTCTGTCCGGCGCTCTCGGACGGGGAAAAGGACACCTACTGTGTGCTGTTGGTGTACAAGGCCAAGGCCATCGGCGCTTACCTGCTGGAAAAGCCCTCGGGTGAGGTGACCGGTCTGGTCAGCGCTGCCAAGGCCAGTGCCGATGCCGCCGCAGCCGCGGCGGCCCAGGCAGCGGCCGCTGAAGCACCCGCCGAGGAGGCTGCCGAGACCGCCGCCGGGGTCCAGGAGGAGGCTGCCCCGGCCAGCGCCGATGCTGCCGGGGAGGAGGTGGCCGAGGTGAGCGCCGAGGCGGCGATGGAGAGCATCTTCCCGGTGGAGTGAGGGCAAAAGCCTCAATTTTATTCTTGACACCGGCCGGACTGCGTGCTAGGATAGAAGGGCAAAAAGCGGAAGGCGGGCCGAAACAGCCCGCTCCAACGGGAAAAGTACCTTTTTATCCGATGCCGCACAGAGAGCCCGGCAGTTGCTGCGAGCCGGGACGGGTCCGAAAAGGGAAGAACACCCGCCAGCTGCAAACGGAACCCGGTTGTATGCAACCGGCAGTATGGGCGCCGTAGGCCGTGCGTTACAGCGGCAGCGTTTCAAAGGTGAACGCAAATGCAAGCAAAAGTGACCGTGCAGCAGTGTGCGGTAATTTAGGTGGCACCGCGGATCAAGACAGCGATTCGTCCTAAGCGCAGGGCGAATGGGCTGTCTTTTTTGTTTCCATTTCGCGGGGAATTGGAAATGGAAAGAAGAACAAAAGGAGTGTCGCTTTTATGTGTTGTGTTCTGGGATATGCCGGACATGATCTGTCCAAGGAACAGTTTACCGAATATCTGTGCCGGACCCTCTCCCGCGGGCCGGACGAGCAGCGGGTCATCGAGACCGAGTTTGGCTGGATGGGCTTTGGCCGGCTGGCCATCATGGGCCTGACCGAGGCGGGCATGCAGCCCTTTGTCCGCGGCAACGACTGTGTGGTCTGTAACGGCGAGCTGTACGGCTTCCGCCCCGTCAAGGCCGAGCTGGAGGCCGAGGGATACCAGTTCTCCTCGGACTCCGACTGCGAGATCCTGCTGCCCCTCTATGACAAGTACGGCCTGTCCATGTTCAACCATCTGGACGCCGAGTTTGCCATGATCCTCTACGACAGCCGCAAAAAGCAGCTCATCGCAGCGCGGGACCCCATCGGTATCCGTCCTCTCTTCTATGGTTACAGCGAGAGCGGCGCCATCGCCTTCGCCTCCGAAGCCAAGAACCTGGTGGGGCTGGTCAAGAAGATCTATCCCTTCCCCATCGGCAGCTACTACTGCAACGGCAAGTTTGTCCGCTACTGTGACATTGCCGACACCCCCGCCTACACCCGGGACGATCTGCCCACCGTGCTGGAAAACATCCGCACCAAGCTGGTCGCCGGTGTGGACAAGCGGCTGGATGCCGATGCCCCGGTGGGCTTCCTGCTTTCGGGCGGCCTGGACTCCAGCCTGGTCTGCGCCATCGCGGCCCGCAAGCTGGGCAAGCCTATCCGCACCTTCGCCATCGGCATGCGGGAGGACGCCATCGACCTGAAATACGCCCGCCAGACCGCCGAGTACCTGGGGGCTGACCACACCGATGTGATCATCAACCGCGAGATTGTGCTGGATGCGCTGGAAAAGGTCATCGCCCTGCTGGGCACCTGGGACATCACCACCATCCGTGCCTCCATCGGCATGTACCTGGTCTGCAAGTACATCCATGAGAACACCGACATCCGGGTGCTGCTCACCGGCGAGATCTCGGACGAGCTCTTCGGTTACAAGTACACCGACTTCGCCCCTTCCGCCTACGCCTTCCAGACCGAGAGCCAGAAGCGGATCCGGGAGCTGTACATGTACGATGTGCTGCGTGCCGACCGCTGCATCAGTGTCAACAGCCTGGAAGCCCGGGTGCCCTTCGGAGATCTGGACTTTGTGAAGTATGTCATGTCCATCGATCCGGCCATGAAGCTGAACACCTACGGCAAGGGCAAGTACCTGCTGCGCAAGGCCTTCGAGGGCGACTGGCTGCCCGAGAGCATCCTCTGGCGGGAAAAGGCCGCCTTCAGCGATGCGGTGGGCCATTCCATGGTGGACGACATCAAGGAGTACGCCGAGGAATACTACACCGACGAAGCCTTCGCCAAGGGCTGTGCCAAGTATGACTACGCCCGTCCCTTCACCAAGGAGAGCCTGCTCTACCGGGAGATCTTCGAAAAGTACTACCCGGGCCAGGCTGAGATGATTGTGGACTTCTGGATGCCCAACCGGGCATGGCCGGGCTGCGATGTGGATGATCCCAGCGCCCGCGTGCTGAAAAACTACGGCGATTCCGGCAAATGATGCCCGCTGACCTCATAGGATAGTGCCGGGGCCTGTGCACCAAAATGGTGTACACAGGCCCCGGCATATTTTTTACAGTTTCTACCGCCCGGCACCGATTGTATTTTTTGTGACAAAATGTTACCATAAAAGTGTACAACGGACAAAAAGTTCTTGCCCGCAGATGGCGGGCCGGCAAACCATGGGCGGCACCGCCGACCAGTTCAGAAGACGGGTGATGACGATGGAAAAGCAAAACAAGGGACGCCGCAAGCGCCGCACCGACCCCCGGATCCTGCGGATGCGGCTGGCGTTGGCCGGCGTAGTCCTGCTGCTGATTGTGGTGATCGCGGTGATTGTGGGGCTGGTCTCCTGCAAACAGGAACCCCAGGGCCCTGCCACCCCCGAAACCGGCACCAGCGCCGGGGCCTGGATGATCAACGAGCAGGGGTACTATTTCAACGATCAGGGCGAGCCCATCATGGCGGCGGTGAAAAAGGGGATTGATGTCTCCAAGTACCAGGGCCAGGTGGACTGGCAGAAAGCCAAGGACGCCGGCATCGACTTTGCCATGATTCGCTGCGGCTTTGGCAGCGAGTGGAACGGCGAGGGCAGCTATGCCCAGGATGACGAGTACTGGGAGTACAACGCCGACACCTGTACCGCCCTGGGCATTCCCTTCGGAACCTATCTCTACTCCTACGCCACCACCGAGGAACAGGCCCGCAGCGAGGCCGACCATGTGGCCCGGCTGCTGGGGCTGAAGGCCCCCGACCACGAGGGGCTGGCCGACTACACCAGCAAGCCCTATCAGCTCTCCTATCCGGTCTACTATGATCTGGAGGACGCCAGCATCACCGGGCTTTTCCCCAGCGAGATGGCCGCCCTGACCCAGGCCTTTTTTGACCAGCTGGAGAGTTACGGCTACACCGGGGAACAGGGCATCTATGCCTCGCTGAACTGGACCCGGGCCCGGCTGCAGGACCCGGCCTTCGACCCCTGGCGGGACAATTTCTGGATCGCCCGGTTCTCCTCCGCGCTGGGGTACACCGGCCCTTATGCCATCTGGCAGGCTTCCTACACCGCCCCCGGCGCCGACTACGGCGTCCAGAGCGAGACGGTGGATGTGGATTTTGTGATGGAGGAACTGATGTTCACCGGCATCACCGATGCCTCGGGCAAGGCAGGAGACCCTTCCTTCACCAACGATACCTATAAGAATGAACTCTGGCTGGGGCAGAAGGGGGACCGCTGCACCCTGCAGACCAACGAGCCCTCGGAGAAGGAGGGCGGCCAGAAGGTCTACTGGACCAGCAGCGACGAGACGGTGGCCACCGTCAGCAAAAAAGGAGTGGTCAAGGCCAAAGGGGAGGGCAGCTGCACCATCACCGCCACCCTGGCGGACGGGCGCAACAGCATCTCCTGCACCGTGCGGGTGGGCAGCATCACGGTGCCCATCTACGCCACCGGCAATCTGGCCGGCCAGACCGCCAACGACCGGATCAGCTTTGCCGATCTGGCAGCCCTCAAGGCGGCCAACCAGGATACCATCCTGCTGGACGCCGGCGGCAGCCTGCAGGGCACCGAGAACACCAGCCTCACCGGCGGCATGGACATGACCAGCTCCTTTGCGGCGGCGGGATACCAGCTGCAGTGTTTTGACGGGGTGGACCTGGCCTTTGGCAGCGAGCGGCTGCTGGATGATGTGGTCACCGCCAACGGACCCTCTCTGGCCTCCAACCTGCGCAGCACCGAGGGAACCACCCTCTTCTACCGCTCCACCAGCTGGAGCAACAACCGTATCACCGACGGCATGAACTATATCATCCAGGAGGCGGGCAAAAAGATCGGCTTCTTCTCCCTATCCTCCACCGGCCACTACGCCCACGCGGCGGGGATGACCGCCAATGACCGTCTGCAGACCGCCAGCGAGCAGGTGGCAGCGCTGCAGGCCCAGGGGGCCGATGCCATCGTCTGCGTGGTGGGGCCGGATACCGGGTGCACCGATCTTCTGGAGGACCTCAAGACCCTGGGGGTCAATGCGGTAATCACCGCCAGCAGCGAGGAGATCCCGGCTTCCGACAGCAGCTGGGTCTTTGCCACCGGCGCGGGGCTGGAGAACATCCTCTGTGTCCAGCTGACCTTTGACGCCGGGGGCGGCATCACCGCCGCAGGCAGCCAGCTCAGTGCCGCTTCGCTGGAGGCTGCCCGCAACAACCTGACCGACGAACAGCAGGCGGCCTACGACAGCGCCAAGTCCAGCCTGGATTCCCTGGCGGCGGGGGATGCGAGCGTGGCGGCCCAGACCCTGTTCACCTTTGCTGAAAACACCGAGGCGGACCGCACCGTCAGCTTCGGCAACTATGTGGCCTCGGTCTATGAGGCGCTGGCCGATGGAGACCGGGCCAACTGGCCGGAAGGCAGTTCCGACCTTACCCTCACCGCCCTGGCTGGCGGAGTCACCGAGCTGCAATACGGGGACATCACCCGGGGCGCGCTGCTGGATGCCCTGCCCGGCGGGGAGCGGCTGGTGCTGGTGCAGACCACCTCTGCCGCCATCTCCCAGCTCATCGACAGCGGCACCGTCGCCCGCACCTACACCGACAGCATGGTGGCCTATGATGTGACCGACGGCCCCGCTCTGCTGGTGACCGACACCGCCACCCTGAAATCCCTGAGCGACCAGAACTATACCGTCCTGCGGGATTACGGGGATGTCTTCTGGGACATCCGAATGAACATCAATGATCTGACCCAAAACTTTGCAACGCCTTTTGTCCTGCCCGAGGCGCCTCGCTTCGGGGTGGGACGCAACGACCTGTAACAACCGAAGGTATTTCGGGACAAAGGAGGGGTCCGCATGAAACTGACATTTTTGGGAGCGGCACGGGAAGTCACCGGCAGCTGTACCCTTGTGGAGGCGGCAGGCCATCGCTTTGTGGTGGACTGCGGCATGGAGCAGGGGCGGGACACCTATGAAAACGTGGAGTCGCCCATCGCCCCCGGCGAGATCGAGGCGGTGCTGGTGACCCACGCCCACATCGATCACTCGGGGCAGATCCCGTATCTGTATAAAAACGGTTTCCGGGGTCCGATCTACGCCACCGATGCCACCACCGACCTGTGTGAGATCATGCTGGAGGATTCGGCCCACATCCAGCAGCAGGAAGCTGAGTGGAAAAACCGCAAGGCCCAGCGCAGCGGCCGGGAGATGGTGGAACCCGACTACACGGTGGAGGACGCCGAACAGGTGATGAAACAGTTCCAGCCTCAGCGCTACGGCCAGTGGGTGGAAATTTTTGAAGGGGTGCAGGCCCGCTTCACCGATGTGGGCCACCTGCTGGGCAGCGCCTCCATCACCCTGAAAGTCACCGAGAACGGCAACACCGAGACTATCGTCTTTTCGGGGGACATCGGCAACCTGGGGCAGCCCATCCTGCGGGACCCCACCTACCTGACTGAGGCGGACTATGTGGTGATGGAATCCACCTACGGTACCCGCAGCCACCCGCCCCGTCCCGATCATGTGGCCGAGCTGGCCGAGGTGCTGCAGGAAACCTTTGACAAGGGCGGCAATGTGGTCATCCCCAGTTTTGCGGTGGGCCGTACCCAGGAGATGCTTTACTTTATCCGCCAGATCAAGGCGGAGGGCCGGGTCAAGGGACACGGGGACTTCCCGGTCTATGTGGACAGTCCCCTGGCCAGCAAATCTACCACCATCTTCCGGGAAAACTTTGCCGAATGCTATGACGAGGAAGCCCTGCGCCTGGTACAGAGCGGGCAGAACCCGCTGCAGTTCCCCGGGCTTTTCATCAGCGAGACCAAGGAAGACTCCATGGCCATCAACACCGACATGACCCCCAAGGTCATTATCTCGGCCTCCGGCATGTGCGATGCCGGCCGGATCCGCCACCATCTCAAATACAACCTGTGGCGGGAAGAATGCACCATCCTCTTTGTGGGGTACCAGAGTGCCGGCAGCCTGGGCAGAATCTTACTGGAGGGGGCCGACGAGGTGCGCCTCTTCGGGGATACCGTCCGGGTCAATGCCCGGATCTGCCAGCTGAGCGGCATGTCCGGCCACGCGGATAAAGAAGGGCTGGAACGGTGGATCACCCATTTCAACCCCAAGCCCTGTTTTGTCTTTGTCAACCATGGCGACGACGAGAGCGCCGAGGCCTTTGCCAAACACCTGATGGAGCTGGGCTTCCATGCCGAAGCCCCCTACAACGGCGGGGTGTATGAACTGACCGAGGGCAGCGTCAGCTGCCTCAAGCTGGGCAACACCCGCAAGATCAGCCGGGAGCTGGTTCCCACCCAGGATTACAGCAAGCGCTCCACCCCGGCTTTCGAGCGGCTGGTCAATATGGGCAAACGGCTGATGGTGGTCATCGAACACAACCGCGGCGGCGCCAACAAGGACCTGGCCCGCTTTGCCAGCCAGATCAATTCCCTCTGCGACAAGTGGGATCGCTGAGCCGCGGGACCGGAAAGGAACTTTGCTTTTGTTCAGACAATTCGCAACCAAAATCGCGCACCACCCGGCGCTGCGCCTTTTGCTGACCGCCCTTGTGGTGCTAGTGCTCAGCGTGGCACTGGCGCTGTGGCGGCACAACGGCAGCGCCTACTTCACCGGCCTGTGGGATGACGGTTCCCAGGCACTGGTCTTCGGGCGGATGCTTCAGATGCAGCAGGACCAGAGCGCCCCCGGCGGATTCATGGGGGTGTACACCGAGGAATGGGGCGATACCCAGAACCGCTACATGTACCGGGACAACACCCCGGTGCAGGCCGACCAGTTCAAGAGCTACACCCACCAGACCGGCCTGCAGGGCTGGGCCTTCGGCATCCTCAACAAGGTTTTTTCAGTCTTTGAGGATGCGGGGGAGGCCCGGGAGCAGCTGCTCTACACCACCAACAGTGTGCTGTTTTATGGGGTGACCCTCTGCCTCTGCCTGGTGGTGCTGCACTGGCTGGGCTGGCTGCCGGCGCTGGCCTGGCTGGCAGCGGCCTTGCTGGCCCCCTGGGTGCAGCGGGGAATGAAGGACCTGTACTGGTGCCTCTGGCTCTGGTGGCTGCCGGCTCTGGCGGGCATTGCCCTCTGTGCCGCGGCCCGGCGGCGGGGCCGTGCCCCGGCCTGGGCCTTTGGGCTGGTGTTCGGGGCCTGCCTGCTGCGCTGCCTCTGCGGGTTTGAATTTATCTCCACCTTTTTGATCCTCTGCGAGATCCCGCTGGTCTGCTGCTGGGCCCAGGCCCTGTGCTGCCACGAGGCCGCCCGCCCCTGGGTGCTGCGGATGGTGGGCGCCGGGTTTGCGGCGGTGGGCGGCGTGGCGGCGGCCCTGGTCCTCTGGCTGATCCAGGGGAGCGTTTATTACGGCAGCCTGTCCGCCAGCTGGCAGAATGTGGTTTCGGCGGTCACCAGCCGGGTCAGCGTCAGCGATGGCGCGGTGCGGGCGGTGACGGTGCCCCAGGTGGTGGGCAAGTACCTGCTGAACCCCGATCCGGTGCTCCAGATCGGGCCGGTGGGGGTCTCGGTGCTGGGGGTGTTGCTGGTCACAGCTGCGGTGGTTATTCTGACCGCTCTGCTGCTGCGCTGGCTGGACTCGGCGGCGCTGTGGCGGCTGCCGCCGCTGCTCTGCGCCTGGGGGCTGAGCTTTCTGGCGCCGGTTTCCTGGATGGTGCTGTCCAAGGCCCATGCCGACATCCATGTCCAGCTGATTCCCATGCTGTGGCACTTCGCCTTTGTGCCGGTCTCCTGCATGCTGCTGGGAGCGCTGGTCACCATGCTGGCAGGTGGCGTGCGGCACCGCCTCCACCCCTGAGAAAAGCTCTTTGTTTTGCGCGTCGGGCGTTGCACCCCGGCGCGTTTTGTATTACAATGGGGAGGTACGCGAACAGGGGAGGGAAGAACCGGTGTGGCATCCGATCAAACATTATAAAACCATCCACCATCACAAGATGCTGGTCATGCGGTACTGCTTCCGGTGCGGACTGTACTGGCAGGGGCTGACCCATGACCTGAGCAAGCTGTCTCCAGTGGAGTTTCTGGCCGGGGCCAAGTACTGGCAGGGCACCTGCAGCCCCAACAATGCCCAGCGCAAGGCCGAGGGGTACAGTGCCGCCTGGCTGCACCACAAGGGACGCAACCGCCATCATCTGGAATACTGGATCGACTATGCCCCCGACGGCGACCACGCCATGGCGGGGATGCGGATGCCGACCCGGTATGTGGCCGAGATGGTCTGCGACCGGATTGCCGCCAGCAAGAACTACCGCGGCGCCAACTACACCGACGCCGATGCCTGGAATTACTATGACCGCAGCAAGGACCACTATGTTCTCCACCCCGAGACCCGGCGGGAACTGGAAACCTGCCTGCTGATCCTGCGGGACCAGGGGGAGGATGCCTGTTTCCGGCACATCCGCACCGTGCTGCTGGGCAAAAAACGGTAACAGGAGGAAGACAATGGCAATCGAGGAAGTACGACAGTATCTGGCCGGCCTGGGCCTGGCCGACCGGGTGATGGAGTTTACCGCATCCAGCGCCACGGTGGCCGAAGCCGCCCGGGACCTGGGCTGTGAGCCGGCCCGCATCGCCAAGACCATGGCCTTCCGAGTGGGGCAGGACCCCATCCTCATCGTCATGGCAGGGGACGGCCGGGTGGACAATCCCCGTTACAAAGCCACCTTCCACACCAAGGCGGCCATGATACGCCCCGAAGAGCTGGTGGAAGCGGTGGGACACCCCATGGGCGGGGTCTGCCCCTTTGCCGTCCGCCCCGAGGTCAAGGTATACCTGGACGAAAGCCTGCGGCGGTTTGATGTGGTTTACCCGGCGGCGGGCACAGCCAGCTCGGCAGTGCGGCTGAGTGTGCCGGAGCTGGAACACAGCGCGCAGAATTTTGCGGGCTGGGTGGATGTGGCCAAGGGCTGGCGGCCGGAATAAACGCATCAATCCTGCGCCGTCAAACCCATCTGAAACAGAAAAAAGCCCCGCCCCGGGGTGGAAGGTTTCCATCCGGGGCGGGGCAATTTTTGCATGGTTTTGGAGGAGAGATTACAGGCCGAAATACCGCTTGGCGTTGTTGTAGCTGATGCCCTTGACAATCTTCTCCAGCGACTTCTCATCGTTGGGATACTCGCCGTTCTCCACCCAGTCGCCGATCAGGTTGCACATGATGCGGCGGAACAGCTCGTGGCGGGTGTAGCTCAGGAAGCTGCGGCTGTCGGTGAGCATGCCCACGAAGTTGCCCAGCAGGCCCAGGCGAGCCAGGGTGCGCATCTGCTGCTCCATGCCGTCCTTGGTATCGCAGAACCACCAGGCGCTGCCCAGCTGGATCTTGCCGGGGGTCAGATCGTCCTGGAAGCAGCCCAGGATGGTGCCCAGCATGTCAAAGTCGGCGGGGTTCAGGCTGTACAGGATGACCTTGGGGCACTCGCCGGTCTCGGTCAGCTTGGACAGCAGGCTGCTGATGCTGGCGCTGCCGTCGGTCACCGCGATCATGTCAAACCCGGTGTCGGGTCCCAGCTTTTTGTACATGGGGACGTTGACATTGCGCAGGCAGCTGTAATGGATCTGCATGACCACGTTGTACTTCTTGTACAGCCGGCCCATGGCGCACAGCAGGTAGGTCTGGTAGGTCTCGGCTTCCTCCACAGTGGGGGTTTCGCCGGCCATGGCCTTCTTGAAGGCGGTGGTAGCCACATCGGCGTCGGGCTCACGGTACGGCACATAGTCCAGGCCGTGGTCGGCAGCGCGGCAGCCCATCTCCACAAAGAACTTCAGCCGCTTGTCCAGGGCGTTGACCACGCAGTTGATGCACTTGAAGCCGTCAGACCCCACAACGGCCTCCAGCTTGTGCATGTACTCGGCAAAGCCCGGCTTGAGGATGTTCAGGGCCTTGTCGGGGCGGAAGGAGGGGGCCACGGTGAACTTGATGGTGGGGTCTTCCTTGATCTTCTTGTGCCATTCCAGGCTGTCGATGGGGTCATCGGTGGTGCCGATGAAGGCCACGTTGCTCTGCTCGATCAGGCCGCGGACGGTCAGCTTGGGATCATGCTGCAGCTTTTCGTTGCACAGGTTCCAGACTTCCTCGGCGGTCTCGCCGTTCAGAACCCCTTCGTAGCCGAAGTACTTCTTCAGTTCCATGTGGCACCAGGTGTACATGGGGTTGCCGATGGCCATTTCCAGGGCCTCGGCAAACTTCTGGAAGCGCTCGCGGTCGGGCTTGTCGCCGGTGATGTACTCCTCGGGAGTGCCGTTGGAGCGCATGACACGCCACTTGTAATGGTCACCGAAATAGTAGTCGCTGCCGTCGGCCAGCACCTGATGGCCGCCCAGCCAGACCTGGGCAATGTTTTCAAACCGGCGATCTTCGTAGATCTCTTGGGGCGGAATGTGGCAGTGGTAATCCACGATGGGCATGTCCGCCGAATAATCGTGGTAGAGATGCTGGGCCGTCTTGGTGGTCAGCATAAAATCTTTGTCCATGAATGCTTTCATACGAAATCTCCTTTACAGCTGCGGTTTGATGCCGGCACCGCACTGATTCTGCGCTGTGCCGAGGATAAAATAAAGCATAACCTGCTATTATTATACAGAGCAATCGCCGGGGGAACAAGTTGCAAAAGTTGCCCATTTCCCGAAAAAACCGCCAAAAAATAAGGTGCATTGTTGTGCAAGATGGGAAAAGCTTTCCGGGGCCTCTCAGATGCGCAAAATATGTGCGTTTGTGCCAGAAGAGCGCTTGACGGCGCAGGAAACAAAAATTACAATGAGAGCAACTGGAAAGCGGCTAATTGGTACGCCGCACAACAAAAAGCAAGGAGAGCATTTTATGGAAACTTTGAATTATGAGGTTTTGAAAAAGTCCGGCTATCAGGGCTACATCCTGAAAGATGCCCCCGAAAAGGTTCTGCAGTTTGGCGAAGGCAACTTCCTGCGCGCTTTTGTGGACTATTGGTTTGATATGTCCAACGAGAAGGTGGGCTGGAACGGCAAATGCGTGCTGGTGCAGCCCATCGCCCCGGGCCTGTCCAAGATGATCAACGCCCAGCAGGGCCTGTACACCCTGTATCTGCGTGGCCGCCAGAACGGGGAAAAGGTGGATGCCAAACGGGTGATCTCAAGCGTTTCCCGCTGCCTGAACCCCTACGAAAAGGCTGACTATGACGCCGTGATGCAGGTGGCAGTCTCGGACGACCTGGAATACATCGTTTCCAACACCACCGAGGCGGGCATTGTCTATGACCCCGCCTGCCAGCAGAATGACTGCCCACCCTCTTCCTTCCCGGCCAAGCTGACCCAGGTGCTCTACACCCGCTACAAGGCCGGCAAGAAGGGCATCATCATGCTCTCCTGCGAACTCATCGACAACAACGGCAAGGAACTGCTCAAGTGCGTCAACCAGTACATCGACCAGTGGGGCCTGGAGGACGGCTTCAAGAAGTGGGTCAATGAGGACTGCACCTTCTGCTCCACCCTGGTGGACCGCATTGTGCCCGGCCGGGTCCGTGACCCGGAGGAGGTTGCCCGTCTGGAGGCCGAGAACGGCTACCATGATGACCTGATTGATGTGGGCGAGGTCTTCGGTGTCTGGAACATCGAAGGTCCCGACTGGCTGGCCGACAAGCTGCCCTTCAAGGCGGCTGGCCTGAACTGCCCGGTGGTGCCCGATGTCACCCCCTACAAAAAACGCAAGGTCCGCATCCTCAACGGTGCCCACACCGGATTTGTGCTGGGTGCCTATCTGGCTGGCTTTGACATCGTCCGGGACTGCATGCACGACGACACCATCCGCGGCTACATGAACAAGATGCTGCTGGAGGAGGTTGTGCCCATCCTGCCGCTGGACCAGGAGGACTGCAAGCAGTTCGCCGCCGCGGTGGAAGACCGGTTCAACAACCCCTTTGTCAACCATGAACTCATGAGCATCAGCCTCAACTCCACCTCCAAGTGGCGGGCCCGCAACATGCCCTCCTTCCTGGAATATGTGGAGAAGAACGGCAAGCTGCCCACCTGCCTGACCATGAGCTTTGCCGCCTACATCGCTTTCTATTCCAACGATGTCCAGGGCCTGACCGACAAGGGCCTGGTCTGCAAGCGCCCTGCCGGCAACGAGTACACCATCAGCGATGACCGCTGGGTGCTGGAGTTCTACAACCAGCACAAGAATGACGACCCGGCCACCCTGGTCCATGCCGTCATGACCAACGAGCAGATGTGGGGCCAGGATCTGACCCAGGTGGAGGGCTTTGAGGCTGCCACCGTCAAGAATCTGGAGCTGATTCGCAAGGAAGGCGCCAAGGCTGCTTATGCCAGCTGCCTGTAAACCGAACAACACCCCGCGGGGACCGGAGCCTGGCTCCGGCCCCCGTTTGGATTGAGAAACCATAAAGGAGAACCACCATGCCGCTTACCATCCATATCAACCCCAAGGACAATGTGGTCGTCGCCCTGCATCCCATCGCCAAGGGCACGGCGGTGCAGGTACCTGACCTGGGCTGCACCGTCGTGGCGGCCGAGGACATTCCCCAGGGCCACAAGATGGCCATTGCCCCCATCAAGGCAGGGGAAAACGTCATCAAGTACGGCTTTGCCATCGGGCACGCCACCGCTGACGCCCAGCCCGGCAGCTGGATGCACACCCACAACATCAAGACCAACCTTTCGGGGGAGATGGAGTACAGCTATCACCCCAACCTGCATCCCCTGGAACAGGTGGAACCGGAGACCTTCCTGGGCTACCGCCGCAAGGACGGCCGCGCCGCCATCCGCAACGAAATCTGGATCATCCCCACCGTGGGCTGTGTCAACGACTGCGCCAAAGCCCTGGTCAACCAGAACCAGGAACTGGTCACCGGCACCATCGACGGGCTGTACACCTTCACCCATCCCTTCGGCTGCTCCCAGACCGGCCATGACCATGCCCAGACCCGCAAGCTGCTGGCCGCCCTCTGCCGCCATCCCAACGCCGGCGCGGTGCTGGTGCTCTCGCTGGGCTGCGAAAACCTGACCCACGACCAGTTTGTGGCCGAGCTGGGGGACTACGACCCCGACCGGGTCAAGTTCCTCACCTGCCAGGAGGTGGACGACGAGCTGGTGGCCGGACGGGAAATCCTCAAGGAGCTGGCCGCCTATGCGGGCCAGTTCAAGCGGGAACCCATCCCGGCCAGCGAGCTGGTGGTGGGCATGAAGTGCGGCGGTTCGGACGGGCTGTCCGGCATCACCGCCAACCCCACCATCGGCCGCTTCTCCGATATGCTGGGCGCACGGGGCGGTTCCACCGTCCTCACCGAGGTGCCGGAAATGTTCGGCGCCGAGGGCTTCCTCATGGACCGCTGCCAGAACCAGGAAGTCTTTGAAAAGGCCGTCCAGATGATCAACGGCTTCAAGGCCTACTTCATAGCCCACAACGAGGTGGTCTACGACAACCCCAGCCCGGGCAACAAACAGGGCGGTATCACCACCCTGGAGGATAAGTCCTGTGGCTGTGTCCAGAAGGGCGGCACCGCCCCCATCATGGACGTGATCGGCTATGGGGACGCCGTCACCACCAAGGGGCTGAACATGCTCTACGGCCCGGGCAATGACCTGGTTTCCGCCACCGCCCTCACCGCCGCCGGGGCCCATATGATTCTCTTCAGCACCGGCCGCGGCACTCCCTTTGCGGCGCCGGCCCCCACCATCAAGATTTCCACCAACAGCCAGCTGGCTGCCAAAAAGAGCAGCTGGATCGACTTCAACGCCGGCGTCATTGCCGACGGGGAGAAGACCATCGATGAGACCGCGGCCGACCTGTACAGCCTGGTGCTGGCCACCGCTTCCGGCCGGCTGACCAAGGCGGAACAGAAGGGCTTCCGGGAAATTTCCATCTTCAAGGATGGGGTTGTGCTGTGACAGACCCGGCGGGTATGCTATAATAAAAGGGTAATTGTACATAAGGAGGAACTGATCCATGTCCACCCTGACCATCGGCGTCTATGAAAAGTATGGCGCCAATTACAAAACCCTCACCCTGACCGACGGCGCCTACGCCCTGACCGTTACCCCCGAAAAGGGCGGTATGGCGACCTCCTTCACCAAGGATGGGGAGGAGTATCTCTGGCTGCGGGACCGCAACTTCGAGTCCACCGATCGTCCCCGCTGCGGCATTCCCATTCTCTTCCCCAGCTGCAGCAAGCCGGACAACGGGGTACATATTTTTGACGGCGTGGCCTACCCCATGGAGGTTCATGGCTTTGCCGATCTGCTGCCCTGGCAGGTCAAGACCGCCGCGGACGATGCCATCGAGCTGACCCTGGCCCCCAACGGCCTGACCAAGTTTGTCTATCCCTTTGATTTCCTGCTCACCATGCGGTACACCCTGGCGGGCAACACCGCTACCCTGGCCCTGACGGTGGAGAACACCGGGGACAAGACCCTGCCCTTCAGCGTGGGCTTCCACCCCTATTTTGCCGCCAGCAAGCTGGAGAACGTGACCTTTGCCATTGACGCCGCCACCTGCTCCGAGGATGCCAAGGGAGAACAGCCCGCGGCCCCGGCCCAGATCACCCTGACCAAAAAGCCCGGCAGCGCCGATTCCATCCGGCTACTCACCGGGGTCAAGAGCCCCATGGCCTTCACTGATGCCGGCAACGGGCACAAGGTGGAGGTTGCCTTTGACGAGGCAACCTTCGGCAAGGGCGTGCTGTGGCAGCAGGATGCCGAGAACTTTGTCTGCATGGAACCCTGGAACGGCTGGGCCAACAGCGTCAACGAGGCGGGCCGCCACGAAGAGCTGGCCCCCGGCGCTTCCAAGACCTTTACCTGGTCTGTTTCCATCAGCTGAGACTGCCTTAAATCTCCCCTCTGTGGGCACATTGCAAGTTTTTTGCAGTGTGCCCATTTTTTTGCAGATTAAATCGGCAGAAAAGATGCAAAAGAAAATAAAACAATTATAATAAGTCTGTTTTGAAATGGAGACGTTGATTTGAACTGCAAATAAAGTCGGGACCTGCCTTCTAAGAAAGGAAAAATAGCCAGGTGAAAAAGATAGAAAGATGAAATTATTTCACTTTACAAATCAATGAAATTCAACTATAATCGTGTTCAGACGTTACACTTCAACGGAGAAGCAGCAGACGGCTCCGCAGCGGCGGGGCCGTCTGTTGTTGTCAAAAAAGAGAAGGAGGATGGGAAACCGTGCTGACTTTGGATAAGGTTTACCACGCCGCATTTGTACTGAAAGACGTGGCCCGCAAAACCGATCTGATCGCGGCGCCGCGGATGAGCGACGAGGTTAAGTTGTATCTCAAAACTGAAAATCTTCAGGTCACCGGCAGCTTCAAGCTGCGGGGGGCTTACTACAAAATCAGCCAGCTTTCAGAGGAAGAGCGCAGCAAAGGCGTCATCGCCTGCAGCGCCGGCAACCACGCCCAGGGGGTAGCGCTGGCTGCCACCCGGATGGGGATCAAAAGCGTTGTCTGTATGCCGGACGGCGCTCCCATCATGAAGGTGGAGAGCACCAAGCGGCTGGGTGCCCAGGTGGAACTGGTCAAGGGCACCTACGACGATGCCCACGACCGGGCGGTGGAACTGCAGAAGGAAACCGGCATGACCTTCATCCACCCCTACGACGACGAGCAGGTCATCGCAGGGCAGGGGACCATCGGGCTGGAAATCCTGGAACAGCTCCCCGATGTGGAGGCGGTCATTGTCCCGGTTGGGGGCGGCGGCCTGATTGCCGGCGTGGCCTTTGCCATCAAGAGCCTGCGCCCCGACGTCAAGGTCTACGGTGTCCAGGCGGCGGGGGCGGCCAGCATGTTCAACGCCTTCCGGGACCAGGCCTATGAGACGCTGGACACGGTGGACACCTTTGCCGACGGCATCGCGGTCAAAACCCCCGGCGAGATCACCTACGAGATGGTGACCAAGTATGTGGACGACATCTACACCGTCAGCGAGGACGAAATCGCCGCGGCCATCCTCTCGCTGATGGAAAACCAGAAGCTGGTGGCCGAGGGCGCCGGTGCCACCCCGGTGGCGGCAGCCCTCTTCGGACATCTGCCCATCCAGGGCAAAAAGACCGTCTGCCTGGTCTCGGGCGGCAACATCGATGTGAACATCCTCTCCCGGGTCATCACCCGCGGCCTGGTCATGAGCGGCCGCAAGGTCAACCTGATGATCGCCCTGGAGGACAAGCCCGGCCAGCTGACCCGGGTCAGCGAGATCATCTCGGGCCACGGCGCCAACGTGGTCAGCGTCCAGTACGATCTGGCCGACCCCAACATGGCCATCACCAGCTGCTTCCTGAAGCTGGGGCTGGAGACCCGCGACGCCGCCCAGATCCAGGAGATTAAGAAAACCCTCACCGCCGAAGGCTTCAAGCTGGTCAGCGAGCGGGTTTAAGACAAAAAAAGGACGTCCGCCCAAGCGAACGTCCCCATTCCCGGCCGTCAGAGCTTGACGCCGGCTGCACAGAGCTCGATAAACTGTTTGGCTACCCGCGGGCTGCGGCCACCGGCACGCAGCGCAAAGGCCTCGCCCTTGATGAACAGCTGGTCCGAGGGCAGCTGCACCCGGTACTGGCGGGCCAGATCCAGCAGAATGGCTTCAAACCGCTGTTTGTCCGGCTGCTGGAAGGTCACCGTCAGGCCGAACCGGGCCGAAAGGCTCATCAGTTCCTGGCGGGTGTCGGCCTCGTGGATGTCATCGCCGCTGCGGTCGCTGAGGGTTTCCTTGATCAGATGCCGCCGGTTGGAGGTGGCATAGACTGCCAGGTTCTGGCTGCGGCCGCCCACGCTGCCTTCCAGAATGGCCTTGAGGGCGGCAAAGTTGTCGTCGTTGGCCGAGAAGCTCAGATCGTCGATGAAGAGGATGAACTTCAGCGGATTCTGGGCCAGCTGGTCCATCAGGGCGGGAATCTGGTAGAGCTGGTTCTTTTTGACCTCAACCAGCCGCAGCCCGTCGGCGGCAAACTCGTTGGCAATGGCCTTGACGGTGCTAGATTTGCCGGTGCCGGCGTCGCCGTAGAGCAGCACATTGTTGGCCGGCAGACCGGCCAGCAGCGCCTTGGTGTTGGCGATGACCTTTTCCCGCTCCCGCTCGTAGCCCGGCAGCTCGGAAAGCCGCTGGGGATCGGGGTAGCGCACCGGCGTCAGGACACCGTCCTCCACCATGAACACATGATGGCGGGCAAACATGCCGTAGCCCTTCTGGCCCACCTCGGCACAGCGGCGGGCGTAGTCCGCTGCAAAATCCGCCGGGGAGCAGCTCCACCGGGGCAAAAATCCGCAGGCACTGCGCAGCTCCTCCGGCAGATCCTCCAGCAGGTCGTCCAGCCCCAGGCTGCCCAGCTGCTGCAAAAACCGCAGCTCCTCGGCCATGCAGCCCTCCAGGATCTGCCCGGCACCGCCGCTGGCCGCCTTGCGGATGCAGACGTTGTCGTCCTCCAGAATCCGCTCCCGCAGCGCGGCGGTCCAGTCGGTGCCGGACTCAAACAGGGCCGCTTCAAAGGAGGCCGTGGCCTCCACAAAAGGCCGCAGCTCGGGCCAGCCCTGCAGCGCACAGCGGGCGTGCAGCAGCTGGGCAAACTGGCGGAGCACCGGGTCCTGCAGCAGGCTGCGGAAAACCACCAACCCGTCCAGGCGGGTGGAAATTTCTTTGAGATTCATTTTGCCATCCCCCATATCAATTCAAGAGTTTACAGTATCAGTATAATCTCGTATGTGATTGGCTGCAAGAATTTTCAAAAAAGTTGACAAGAAGTTGTTGACAAACCCGAAAAAATGCAGTATAGTTGATCACAAATCCGAAATGCCTCGAAGGGAAGATAGTAACGGCGCGCCGCTTCCAGAGAACTGCCGGTTGGTGCAAGGCAGCAAGTTGAGCAACCCGCGAACTGGTCCCGGAGCAGCCTGGCCGAAGCAGCAGTAGATCAGGACGGGAGCACCCGTTACAGTGCAGGGCTTTGTTGGAAGCCCGTGAGTGGATGTGGCAGCTGCCATGTCAATGAGAGTGGTACCGCAGAGAGCTTTACAGCCTTTGTCTCTTGATTTGCAAGGGACAAAGGCTGTTTTTTATTGTCTGTGGCGTAGATCGCCCTGAATCGGCAACTTGCCGCAAAAGGAAGGAGAATGAGGAGATATGATGCTGAACGGCTCCCAAATCTTTGTTGAGGTTTTGGCCGAGCAGGGGGTGGATACCATCTTTGGTTACCCCGGCGGTGCAGTTCTCAACCTCTACGATGAACTGTATAAAAATTCCGACCGGATTCGTCACATTCTGACCGCCCACGAACAGGGCGCCGCCCACGCGGCGGACGGATACGCCCGCGCCACCGGCCGCACCGGCGTGGTGCTGGCCACCAGCGGCCCGGGTGCCACCAACCTGGTCACCGGCATCGCCACCGCCTATATGGACAGCGTGCCGATGGTTGCCTTCACCGGCAACGTGGCCACCAGCCTGATCGGCCGGGACAGCTTCCAGGAAGCCTACATCGAAGGTATCACCATGCCGATCACCAAACACAACTATACGGTGCGCCGGGTGGAAGACCTGGCCGACACCATGCGGGCGGCCTTCCGCATTGCCCAGAGCGGCCGCAAGGGTCCGGTGCTGGTGGATATCCCCAAGGATGTCACCGCCAACAGCTGCGAGTTTACCCCCAAGCCGGCGGAACTGATCCGCACCGTCACCCAGTACGACGAGGAGGAGGTCCTCCAGGCGGCCGAGATGATCAACAAGGCCAAGCGCCCCATCGTCTGCTTCGGCGGCGGCGTCCGCAGCGCGGCTGGCTGCCAGCCCCTGCGGGACCTGCTGACCAAGGCCGACATCCCCGCCACCTACACCCTGATGGCCGCCGGTGTCCTGGCCTACGGCGAACCCCACAACCTGGGCATGCTGGGCATGCACGGCTGCTACACCGCCAACAAGGCCATTGACGAAGCGGATCTGGTCGTTGCGGTGGGCACCCGCTTCTCCGACCGGGTGGCCCTCAACCCCCAGAAGTTCGCCAAACGGGCCAAGGTCATCCAGATCGACATTGATCCCAGTGAGCTGGGCAAGAATGTGGCGGTGGACCTCTCGCTGGTGGGGGATGCAGCCTATATCCTGCAGGCGATCCTGCCCCATGTGGACAAGGCCGAACACCCCGAATGGATGGCCCAGATCCGGGAATGGCAGAGTCACGATTACAAACCCGAGGACAGCGACACCGAGCTCAAGCCCCACCAGCTCATTGCCGAGATCTGCCGGCAGGCCGGCCCCGAGGCGGTCTATGTCACCGATGTGGGCCAGCACCAGATGTGGGCGGCCCAGTACCTGCACCACACCAAGAGCCGCGGTTTCCTGACCAGCGGCGGCCTGGGCACCATGGGCTTTGGCTACGGCGCCGCCATCGGCGCCCAGGTGGCCCTGGGCAACGACCATCGGGTCATCATGCTCACCGGTGACGGCAGCTTCCACATGAACCTCAACGAGTGCTGCACCGCCGTCAGCTACGAGCTGCCCATCATCACCGTCATCTTCAACAACCAGGTGCTGGGCATGGTCCGCCAGTGGCAGACCAGCTTCTACGGCAAGCGCTACTCCAACACCGACCCCCATCGCAAGACCGACTTTGTCAAGCTGGCCGAGGCCTTCGGGGCCAAGGGCTACCGCGCCACCACCCCCGAGGAGTTCCGCGCCGTCTTTGCCGACGCCATGAAGCAGAAGGGCCCCAGCCTGATTGACTGCCGCATCGGCAAGGATGAGCGGGTGCTGCCGATGATCCCCGGCGGCGGCGATATCAATGACATCATCATGGAATAAAAGGAGGAGACAAGGATGCAACAGCAGACACAAACCAACGCCGCCAGGCGACGGGTCATCAGCCTTCTGGTGGACAACCAGAACGGTGTTCTGGCCCGGGTTTCCAGCCTTTTTTGCCGTCGCGGGTTCAACATTGACAGCCTGACGGTTTCCGCTACCAACGATCCGGCGGTCAGCCGCATCACGGTGACCCTCCATGGGGATGACCAGGACCTCAACCAGCTGATTCTCCAGACCGACCGCCTGGAGGTCACCCGCCAGGTCTTTGAGCTGAACCAGGAGAACAGTTTGCAGCGGGAGCTGCTGCTGCTCAAGATTGCCTGCGACAGCCACAACCGGGCCGAGCTGCGGGAGGTGGCCAGCATCTACAAGGCCAAGATCATTGATCTTTCCCCCGACAGCATGGTCTTTGAGCTGACCGGCAAGCCGGAAAAGATCGACGCCTTCCTCAAACTGTTTGAGGGCTATGAGATCCTGGAGCTCTGCCGCACCGGGGTTACCGCGCTGGAGCGCGGCGGCCGTCACACCCATATGCAGAAACCCCCGCAGGAGGTCCGCGCTGCCCAGCTTCCGCTGCCCGGCACCCACTGCCCCGAACCCCAATAACTTTGTTTTCCGCCCTCCGATGCAGGGCTGAAAAAATACATCGCTTATCCCCAAAATTGTAATAAAAAAGGAGTAATGTAAAATGGCGATCAAAAAGTACTATGATTCCGACTGCAACCTCGGCGTGCTGGACGGCAAGACCGTTGCCGTCATCGGCTTCGGCAGCCAGGGCCATGCCCATTCCGAGAACCTGGCCGAGAGCGGTGTCAACGTGGTGGTTGGCCTGCGCAAGGGCTCCCGTCACTGGGAGAAGGCGTCCGAGTTCGCCGCGACCCATGAGAACTTCAAGGTCATGGAAGTGGAAGAGGCTGCCAAGGCCGGTGACATTGTCATGATGCTGGTTCCCGATGAGCTCTGCGCCGACATCTACAACAGCCAGATCGCGCCCTACATGACCGAGGGCAAGGCCCTGGCCTTTGCTCACGGCTTCAACATCCACTTCAAGACCATCACCCCGCCGAAGAACGTGGACGTCATCATGATCGCCCCCAAGGGCCCCGGCCACATTGTCCGCCGTCTGTACACCGAGGGTGAGGGCTGCCCGTCCCTGATCTGCGTGGAGCAGGACTACACCGGCAAGGCCAAGGAGATCGCCCTGGCCTACGCCTCCGGCATCGGCGCCGGTCGTGCAGGCATCCTGGAGACCACCTTCAAGGAGGAGACCGAGACCGACCTGTTCGGCGAGCAGGCTGTGCTCTGCGGCGGCGTCTGCGAGCTGATCCATGCAGGCTTCGATACCCTGGTGGAAGCCGGCTACGCCCCCGAGATGGCCTACTTCGAGACCTGCCACGAGATGAAGCTGATCGTTGACCTGATCAACGAGGGCGGCTTCTCCAAGATGCGTTACTCCATCTCCAACACCGCCGAGTACGGCGACTACCGCACCGGCAAGCGCCTGATCACCGAGGACACCCGCAAGGAGATGAAGAAGATCCTGACCGAGATCCAGGACGGCACCTTCGCCAGCGAGTTCCTGACCGAGATGAGCCCCAAGGGCGGCCGCAAGGTGCACTTCCTGGCCCAGCGCCGGATGCAGAGCGAGCTGCTGATCGAGAAGGTCGGTGCCGAGCTGCGTAAGATGATGAGCTGGCTCAAAAAGTAATTTCATTTGGGAAGGAGCCTGACAATGCGCAGCGATAACGTCAAAAAAGGTCCGGAACGCGCACCCAACCGCAGCCTGTTCTACGCGCTGGGCTATACCCCCGAGGAGCTGGAACGTCCCCTCATCGGCGTCGTTTCGGCGTACAGCGAGATCGTGCCCGGCCATATGAATCTGGATAAACTGGCGGATGCCGTCAAGGCCGGTATCCGGATGGCCGGCGGCACTCCGGTGCTGATCCCCGCCATCGGTGTCTGCGACGGCATCGCCATGGGGCACATCGGGATGAAGTACAGCCTGGCTTCCCGGGAGCTGATCTGTGACAGCGTGGAAACCATGTTCATGGCCCATCAGCTGGATGGCCTGGTGCTGGTGCCCAACTGTGACAAAATCGTGCCCGGCATGGTGATGGCGGCCGTCCGGATGGACGTGCCGGCGGTGGTCTGCTCCGGCGGGCCGATGCTGGCCGGCAGCTATGGCGGCGAGGAGGTCAGCCTCTCCAAAATGTTCGAGGCGGTGGGCGCCTACAAGGCCGGTATGATCTCGGACGAACAGCTGGAGGACTGCACCTGCAACTGCTGCCCCAGCTGCGGGTCCTGCTCCGGCATGTACACCGCCAACAGCATGAACTGCCTCTGCGAGGCCATCGGCATCGCGCTGCCCGGCAACGGTACCATCCCGGCGGTCTACTCCAAGCGGCTTCAGCTTGGCAAACAGTCGGGCATGGCCATCATGGATCTGGTCCGCCGCGGGGTCACCGCCCGCCAGATCATCAACAGCCGCAGCATCCGCAACGCCCTGGCCTGCGATATGGCCCTGGGCTGCTCCACCAACACGGTGCTGCACCTGCTGGCCATCGCCTACGAGGCCGGCGTGCCCATCGACCTCAAGCTCTTCAATGAGGTCAGCGCCAAGACCCCCAACCTTTGCCATCTGGCTCCTGCCGGCCCCACCCATATGCCGGATCTCTATGCGGCGGGCGGCATCCCGGCGGTGCAGGCCGAACTGGCCAAGGCAGGTCTGCTGGACCTGGATGTTCCCACCGTCACCGGCAAGACCCTGGGGGAGAACATCAAGGGCGCCTACATCAAAAACCAGAACGCCATCCGCCCCATCGACAACCCGTACAGCAAGACCGGCGGATTGCAGATCCTGTGGGGCAACATTGCGCCGGACGGCTGCGTGGTCAAGCGCAGCGCCGTCGCCCCCGAAATGCAGTGCCACAGCGGCCCGGCCCGGGTCTTCAACAGCGAGGAGGAGGCCATCGACGCCATCTACAACGGGCGGATTGTGCCCGGAGATGTGGTGGTCATCCGCTACGAGGGGCCCAAGGGTGGTCCCGGCATGCGGGAGATGCTCAACCCCACCAGCGCCCTGGCCGGCATGAAGCTGGACACCACGGTGGCGCTGATCACCGACGGCCGGTTCTCGGGGGCTTCTCGCGGCGCCGCCATCGGCCATGTCAGCCCCGAGGCGGCTTCGGGCGGGCCCATCGGCCTGATTGAGGAAGGGGATACCATCCAGATTGATATTCCCAACGCCTCCATCCATCTGGATGTCAGCGACGAGGAGCTGGCCCGCCGCAAGGCGGCCTATGTGCAGCCGGAACCCAACATCAAGACCGGCTGGCTGGCCCGCTACGCCCGGATGGTGGCCAGCGCCAACCTGGGTGCCGTCATGCTGTAACCCAAACCCATACAACAACAGCGGTGCATCCTGAACCGGATGCACCGCTGTTTTGCACTAAAAATCCCACCTCCCGTTTGCACGGAGGCGGGATTTGCTTTATTGGAAGGTGACCGTGTCGGAGCCGATGGCGGTGACAGCATCGGCCACAGTGTAGCTGCCGTCGTCGGCCAGATAGGTGCAGGCCTTGCCGTCGGAATAGTAGACCAGTTGCTGTACCGCACCGTCCAGCGAAAGGACGGCGGTGAAGTGCCGGTCGGCATCCGAGAGCTCGGCCAGCTCCCGCACATTCTGGATGTGGTCCGATCCAGTTCCGTCGCTGCTCCAGCTGGTGGTGAGGGAGAAGCCGTCCTGGGCATAGACAGAGGAGGCTTCGGTTTGCAGTGCCATCAGCACCATCCGGGTTTCGGATTTGATCTTTTCCTCCTTGGCGCGGTCAATATACCCGGTCAGGCTTGGCACCAGCAGTGAGGCCAGTATGGCCAGAATTGCCATCACAACGATCAATTCCACCAGGGTGAAACCACCCTGATTCCGCAGCTTTTTCACCATTTTTTCTGCCTCTCCGGGGCGCTGACCCCTCAATTGCCGGTGCCGCATCGCGGTGCACAGCCAGTGTTGTATCACAAGATTTATTTAGAATAAATCCAGTATACCATGGCGAATTTGCCGCTTTCAAGGGATAATTTCGGCAGCAATCGACAATTCTCGGAAGATTTCGACAAAAATCATCGCAGCAAGGACAGAAACCGGCCAGAAAAACTTTGCAAATTTCTTGAATTTACATGCTCTCGTGGAAGGTGCGGGAGATGACTTCCAGCTGCTGCTCCCGGCTGAGGCGGTGGAAATTCACCGCATAGCCCGAGACGCGGATGGTCAGGGTGGGGTACTTCTCAGGATGGTCCATGGCGTCGATCAGGGTTTCCCGGTTGAGGACGTTGACGTTCAGGTGATGGGCGCCCTGGCAGAAATAGCCGTCCAGAATGGCCACCAGATTGCTCTGGCGGGTTTCCTTGGTCTTGCCCAGGGCGTCAGGCACGATGGAGAAGGTGTTGGAGACACCGTCCTGGCAGATGTTGCGGTAGGGGATCTTGGCCACCGAGTTCAGCGAGGCCAGGGCACCGGACTTGTCCCGCCCGTGCATGGGGTTGGCGCCGGGGGCCAGGGGCTCGCCGGCCTTGCGGCCGTCGGGGGTGGTGCCGGTCTTTTTGCCGTACATGACGTTGCTGGTAATGGTCAGGGCCGACAGGGTGTGCTTGGCATTGCGGTAAAGGGGATGCTTCTTCAGCTCGGTGCTGAAGGTGGTGACGATGTTCACCGCCAGATCGTCCGCCCGGTCGTCGTCGTTGCCGTACTTGGGGAAATCGCCCTCGGTCTCAAAGTCCACGGCCACGCCGTTTTCGTTGCGGATGGGGCGGACCTTGGCGTAGCGGATGGCCGACAGGCTGTCCGCCGCCACCGACAGACCGGCCACGCCGAAGGCCATCAGCCGTTCCACGTTGGTGTCGTGCAGTGCCATCTGGCTGGCCTCGTAGGCGTACTTGTCGTGCATATAGTGGATGATGTTGTTGGCATCCACATAGAGCTCGGCCACATAGGCCATGACCTTTTTGTAGTTGGCCCAGACCTTGTCGTAGTCCAGCACCTCGTCGGTGATGGGCTGGATGCCCGGCACCACCTGGGTGCCCAGCTTTTCGTCCACGCCGCCGTTGATGGCGTAGAGCAGGCTCTTGGCCAGGTTGCAGCGGGCGCCGAAGAACTGCATCTGTTTGCCCACCGCCATGGCGGAGACACAGCAGGCGATGGCGTAGTCGTCACCGTAGACCGGCCGCATCACATCGTCATTCTCGTACTGGATGGAGTCGGTGGTGATGGAGATGTGGGCGCAGTACTGCTTGAAGTTCTCGGGCAGATGCTCGCTCCACAGCACGGTCAGGTTGGGTTCCGGCGCGGTGCCCAGGTTCTCCAGGGTGTGCAGGTAGCGGAAGCTGTTCTTGGTCACCAGATGGCGGCCGTTGATGCCCACACCGCCGATGGATTCGGTCACCCAGGTGGGGTCGCCGCCGAAGAGCTCGTTGTATTCGGGGGTGCGCAGGTGACGCACCAGCCGCAGCTTGATGATGAACTGGTCCACCAGCTCCTGGGCGCCGGCTTCGTCCAGCAGACCGGCTTCCAGATCCCGCTGGATGTAGATGTCCAGGAAGGTGGAGGTGCGGCCCAGGCTGGTGGCGGCACCGTTGTTCTCCTTGATGCCGGCCAGGTAGCCCATATAGACGGCCTGCACCGCTTCCCGGGCGTTGGCGGCGGGACGGGTGATGTCCACCCCGTAGCGGGCGGCCATGGCGGCGGTCTGCTTCAGGGCCTTGATCTGCATGCTCACATCCTCCCGCAGGCGGATGCGCTCATCGGTCATGGGGCCGTCCAGGGCCTCCAGGTCCTTCTTCTTTTCGGCGATCAGACGGTCGGTGCCGTAGAGGGCCACCCGGCGGTAGTCGCCGATGATCCGGCCGCGGCCGTAGGCGTCGGGCAGACCGGTCAGCAGGCCGGCATGACGGGCCGCGCGCACCCGGGTGGGGTAGGCGTCAAAGACACCGTCGTTGTGGGTCTTGCGGTACTCCTTGAAATGGCGCTCAATCTCGGGGTTGAGGGTGTAGCCGTATTCCTTCAGGCTCTGCTCGGCCATCCGGGTGCCGCCGTAGAGGTTGACCATCCGCTTGAGGGGGGCGTCGGTCTGCAGGCCCACGATGACCTCGTTGTCCTTGTCGATATAGCCGGGGGCAAAGTTGTCAATGCCGCTGATGATGTTGGTCTCCACGTCCAGCACCCCGCCCTTCTGCAGCTCCTGGCGCAGCAGGTCGGTGCACTTGTCCCAGACCGCCTGGGTGCGGTCGGTGGGACCGGTCAGAAACGAGGCATCGCCATCGTAGGGGGTGTAGTTTTTCTGGATGAAGTTGCGGACGTCAATCTCGTCCTGCCAGCGGCCGGCAGCAAAACCTTTCCAAGCTTCGTTCATTGCAGTTTCTCCTTTTTTCGTTCCAGATGGTTGATTTCAAAATTCGGTCCATGGGGGCGGCCGTCACAGCGGGAAAAATGCTTCCTGCAGCGCGGCACAGCGGGCTTTGTCCATAGCCGGGACCCCGGGCAGCGGGTCCGGAAGCCCCATGGCGGTGTATTTATTCTTGCCCAGCAGATGGTAGGGCAGAAGCTCCACCCGCTCCGGCCGGGGAAGATGTTCGGCCAGATAGGCTTGCAGCGCCTTCATCGAGGCTTCGTCGTCGGTGTGCCCCGGCACCACCACATGCCGCACCCAGACCGGGGTGCCGCTGCGGCGCAGGGCGTCGGAAAACCGCTGGGTTTCCGCGATGTCCCGGCCGGTGAGGGCGCGGTAGCGCTCGGGGTCCCAGTGCTTCACGTCATACAGCACCAGGTCGGTCTCGGCCAGAATCGGCTGGTAGTCCTGCTCCGGCAGTCCCACCCCGGCGGTGTCCAGACAGGTGTGGATGCCGGCCCGGTGACAGGCTTTGAGACAGGCCAGCAGAAAGTCCGGCTGCAGCAGCGGTTCCCCTCCCGAAAAGGTGACCCCGCCGCCGCTGCGGGAAAAATAAGCCTTGTACCGGGACAGACGTTCCACCAGTGCGGTGGGGGTGGTGGTCTCACAGCCGGTGTCCTGGCAGGCCCAGGTGTCGGGGTTGTGACAGAAGCGGCAGCGCAGGGAACAGCCCTGGAAAAAGACCACAGCCCGGATGCCCGGCCCGTCCACCAGTCCCATGCTCTCGATGGAATGGATGCGGCCGGTTGGTTCGTTTGCCATAAAATCCCCCTCCTTTCTCCCGGAGGTAGAAAAAAACCGACCGTCCGGGTAAGTTGCCCAGACGGTCGGCTCAAACAACAGCCATACTCCATGTGGTACTCCACTTCCGTCAGTCGTATGGCCTGATGGTGCTATTATACCGGGGAAGACGGCGGTTGTCAAGCGGTGAAAATGCCACATCTTGTACAAGAAAAATGAAATAAAACTAGATATGGATGCTCAAACACCCCGTTCCTGCTTGCTGAAGACACAGCCGCAGTAGGTCTGACGGTACAGCCCGTACTCGGCGCTCAGGGTCAGGCTGCGTTTGTAGCCGTCTTTTTTGCGGAACTCGCTGACCAGATAGTGGAGACCGTATCGCGCAGCCAGTTCGCAGCCGATGGCGTTGAGCCGGACCGGGTCCTTGACCGGGGAGATGGAGAGGGTGGTGGTGAACCAGGAAAACCCATGTTCGCTGGCCCATTGGGCGGCCCGTTCCAGCCGCATCCGATAGCAGACGGTGCAGCGCTGGCCCCGCTCGGGTTCCTGTTCCAGCCCCTGGACAGCCTGGTAAAACTCTTCGGGGCGGTAGGGCAGCTCCACCACCTGGATTCCCTGGGCGGCATAGCCGGCATCCCGGACGAACCGTTCCAGTTCCGCCTCCCGGCGGTGGTATTCCTCGGGGGGATAGATGTTGGGGTTATAATAAAGGATGGTCAGGTCAAAATGTCCGGCCAGCCGTTCCAGGGTGGCGCTGGAGCAGGGGGCACAGCAGGCGTGCAGCAGCAGCTTGGGCCGCTCGCCGGCAGCTTCCAGGGCGGCGATGGTCTGTTCCATCTCACGTTCATAGTTGATGCGGTTTGGCATGGAAAACTCCTTTGGGACTTTGCAAATCCTTCAAATTTCTTTCGTAATTTCTTGAAAAGTCTGTCACTCTTTTGTCACAATTCCCGGGTATCCTAAAGATGTTCCAAGGAATACCGGCAGGAAACAGGGAGCCCGCCGGAACAGGGGTCCGAGGAACGGAACCTATCTTTTTTCATCCACTCCTCTTTCTCTTGTCTTCTTTTTCAGGATAAGCGGCGTACCGGAACAGGGACCGGTACGCCGCTTTCCGTATGCCCGGAATCTCAGCGGTGCAGGGTTCGCTGCTCCAGTGCCAGCAGGGCTGCCTTGCGGTCCAGCCCGCCGGCATAGCCGGTCAGACGGCCCCCGCTGCCCACCACCCGGTGGCAGGGCAGCAGCAGCGACAGCGGGTTGTGCCCCACCGCCGTTCCCACCGCCCGGGCGGCGGTGGGGCGCCCCAGCCGGGCCGCCAGTTCGGCATAGCAAAGGGTTTCGCCGTAGGGGATCTGCCCCAGGGCGGCCCAGACCTGTTTCTGAAAGGCAGTCCCCCGCAGCAGCAGGGGCGGAGGCGGGCCGGGAATCTGCCCGGCAAAGTAGAGGTCCAGCCAGCACCGCAGCTGCCGGAACACCGGGGTGTCGGCCTCCCGGGCGTCGGGGGACAGCCCGGCGCCGAAATAGCGCTGGCCGTCCCACCACAGCCCCCACAGCCGGTCCGGGGTGCCCGCCGCGGTGATCCCGCCCAGCGGGCTTTGGTAGTGCATCACAAACTGCCCGTGCGGGAAACCGGCGGTTGTCTGGTGGGTCATTGCTCTGCCTCTCCTCCATGGTTTTTTCTCATTATACTCCCGGCGGGGCGGAAAGACAAACGGCGGGGCAAAACCCGCTTGACAGGGCCGGCAAAGAGACTATAATAAGCATTGTTATAGTTAGAATACTTATTATTCAGGAGGAACGGCATGGAACAGCTCCACTATCTGCTGATGAAGACCCACACCAACCTCAACCGGCGGATCATGGGTCAGGCGGCGGCCCTGGGGTTGTCTTCGGGCCAGCCCAAGGTTCTGGAATGCCTGCTGGCCTGCGGCGAGAGCAACCAGAAGTCCATCGCCCGGTTTTGTGAAATTGAACAGGCCACGGTGGGCAGTATCCTGACCCGGATGGAACGGGACGGGCTGGTCTGTCGTGCCCAGCGGGCGGGCAACCGCCGGTCCCTCTACGTCTCGCTCACCGAGCGGGGAAGGGAGAAGGCCCTGCAGATGCAGCAGATCTTCCGCCGGGCCGATGCCCGGGCCACCGCTGCCCTGACGCCGGAGGAACAGCAGCAGCTCCGCACCCTGCTGGAGCGGGTCTGTGCCGCCGTGACAACCGAAAACGAGGAGTGGAATCCATGAAAACAAAAACATTGTCCCTGGTCAAACGCTATCTGCTGCTCTGTGTGGGGCTGACCATCATGGCCTTCGGGGTGGCCTTTTCCATCAAAGCGGGGCTGGGCACCTCGCCCATCTCCAGCCTGCCCTATGTACTTAGCCTGCTGACCCCCTTTACGGTGGGCACCACCACCATCATGATGCATGTGGTGCTGATTTTGCTGCAGATCCTGCTGCTGCGCCGCCGGTACGACCCCATCCAGCTGATCCAGCTGCCGGTGGCCCTGATCTTCGGCAGCCTGACCGATTTCAGCGTCTGGGCCATCCAGGGCATCCAGTTCCAGTCCTACCCCATGCGGTGGGTGCTCTGCGTGGTGGGCATCCTGCTGGTGGGCGTGGGGGTCAGTTTTGAGGTCACCGCCAATGTGGTGACCCTGGCCGGCGAGGGCATGGTGCTGGCCATCTGCAAGACCTTCCCCCTCAAGTTCGCCAATGTGAAGATCGGCTTTGATGCCACCCTGGTGGTCATCGCCAGCACTCTTTCGCTGCTCTTTTTGCACCAGCTGGAAGGGGTGCGGGAGGGCACCGTGGCCGCGGCCATCTTTGTAGGACTCACCGCCCGGCAGGTCAACAAACCCATGCGCCGCTTTGCCCAGCGCTATCTCAACTGAAATACCAATCCAACTTGAAACGGGGAGGGACGCCATCGCGGCATCCCTCCCCGTTTTGTCTTACCATTTTTCCAGCAGCAGGCGGGAGGAGGTTTCCAGAATTTCCTCCAGCACGGCACAGACCCTCTGCCGGTCGTATTCCTTGCATTCCGACATGGCGTAGTATCCGCCAAACACCGCGTAGGTCAGATAAATATGGATGGCGTCGTTGTCCCGGTAGTCGGGATGATTCTGAAACAGCAGCTCCTTGATGGCGTTGCGCAGCTTGACCACCAGCTTTTCCCGCCGGTTGCCCGAAAAGAGGGCGTTAATCAGCACCGATTGGGAGGAACAGGCCAGGGTCAGCTCCCGGGTAAAGGTCCCGGGATCCTCCACAATGGCTTCGGGGTGGGCCAGGTTGGCCACAATCTGGTCAATGACCTGGGATTCCATCTGATCCGACAGGTCATAGAGGTCGGCGTAATATTTGTAGAAGGTGGACTTGTTGATCTGGGCGGTCTGGCACAATTCCCGCACCGAGATCTTTTCCAGCGGTTTTGTGGCACGCAGCTGCAAAAAGGCGTTGAAGATGCTGCGCTTGGTCTTGTGCACCCGGATGTCCATGGGAACCTCCCGTTTTCCGACAGTTTCGGCAAAGAGTTGCTTTTCAGACGGTTGGCGCAAACCGGTGATAGCCAGCGGCAATGCCGGTTGCTATACTGGGAGTATACCAGGAAAAACAACTTGTGTCCACAAAAAAGGAGGCCGACCATGGATTTTTACAGCTTTTATCTGGGCGAATCCTTTGAGGCATACCGGCACCTGGGGGCCCATCCGGAAGGGGAGGGGACGGTGTTCCGCACCTTTGCCCCCGGCGCCCGGGCCATTGCGGTGATCGGGGATTTCAACGACTGGCAGGAAACCCCGCTGCACAAGGTCTATGACGGCAATTTCTGGGAAGTCCAGATCTCCGACGCCCGGCCCGGTATGCGGTACAAATACCGGATCACCGGCAAGGATGGCCGGGTGCTGGACCGCTGTGACCCCTACGGCTTTTTCAGTGAAAGGCGGCCCGGAAATGCCTCGGTGATCTGGCCGCTGACGGGGTATCGGTTCGGGGACGAGGGCTGGATGCGCCGGCGCTCGGCGGCCTATGACCGGCCGCTGAACATCTATGAGGTCCATCTGGGGTCCTGGCGGCGTCCCTCCGATGAGCCGGACTGCTGGTACAGCTACCGGGAACTGGCGGAACTGCTGCCGGGTTATCTGCGGGAGGCGGGGTACAATTATCTGGAATTGCTGCCTCTCACAGAGCACCCCTGTGATGCCTCCTGGGGGTACCAGAGCACCGGTTTTTTCAGCCCCACCGCCCGCTACGGAACACCCGACGATCTGCGCTATCTCATCGACTGCTGCCACCGGCAGGAGATCGGGGTCATCCTGGACTTTGTGCCCACCCATTTTGCGGTGGATGACTTTGCCCTGTGGCAGTATGACGGCACCTCCCTCTACGAGTATCCCAGCCAGGATGTGGGGTACAGCCAGTGGGGCAGCTGCAACTTCATGCACTCCCGGGGAGAGGTGCGCAGCTTTCTGCAATCGGCGGCGCTGTACTGGCTGCGGGAGTTTCACTTTGACGGGCTGCGGTTTGACGCGGTCAGCAACCTGATCTACTGGCAGGGCAACCCCGCCCGGGGAGAAAACCGTGCCGCCATCCGGTTTTTGCAGACCATCAACGCCGGCCTCAAGGCCCGGGAACCCCAGGCCCTTCTGATTGCCGAGGATTCCTCCCAGTATGAAGGAGTCACCCGGCCGGTGGCCGAGGGTGGTCTGGGGTTTGACTACAAATGGGATCTGGGCTGGATGCACGATACCCTGTCCCTCTTCCAGATGGATCCGGCCCAGCGGCCGCAGAACTACCACAAACTTACCTTCTCGATGATGTATTTTGCCAGCGAGCGGTATCTGCTGCCCTTCTCCCACGATGAGGTGGTCCACGGCAAAGCCACCATCCTGCAAAAGATGAACGGGGACTATGACCGCAAATTCCCCCAGGCGCGGACGCTGTATCTGTACATGATGGCCCACCCGGGCAAAAAGCTCAACTTTATGGGCAACGAGATCGGCCAGCTGCGGGAATGGGACGAAAACCGCCAGCAGGACTGGCTGCTGCGGCAATATCCCATTCATGATGGGTTCTACCATTTCATCTGTGATCTGAACCGCCTCTACCTGACCCATCCCGCTTTCTACCGGGCAGATTACCAGCGGCAGGGGTTCGCCTGGCTGGACTGCCACCAGGAGGCGCGCTGTCTCTATACCTTTGAGCGGCGCTGCCGGGAGGAGCGGATGGTCTTTGTCTTCAATCTGTCCGACCGGGAACAGCGGTACGAGCTGCCTGCCACCGAGGGGGAGCTGCTCCGCCCGGTCCTGTCCACCGACTGGCAGCCCTATGGCGGCACCCATCCGGAAAACCGGGATGCCCTGGTCCAGAAAAACGGCAGCTTTGAGATGACGCTGGCACCTTTTTCCGGTGTGGCGTTTGTGACCGGGGAATGATCCGACCCATCCCAAAACAGCAACAGGCCCGCGGCCCCGGTCGCGGGCCTTTCCCATGCCCCGCCAACCCAATTCTGCAATAATTCGCCCGGGATTGCGCATACTGTGTTGCAGGAGGGATGCAGATGCACCGGAATCGAATACTGCGGCGGGGCGCAGCGGCTTTGGCGGCCGTCCTGCTGCTGGGGGGCTTGCTGTGGGCTATGGCCGCCTCACTGCCCGATACCTTTCAGGTCCAACCGGGGGAAACCCTGACCATCCGCACCATGCCCTGGCTGCAGGTGACCCGCAGCGGCGAAGAAACTGCCGAGGCGGGCAGCACGGTGGCGGACAGCAGCGGCAACTGTACCCTGGCCCTGTTCGGCGCCATCCCGGTCAAGACGGTTCGTACGGTCCAGGCGGAGCGCCGGACCGTACGGGTTTCGGGAGCGCCCTTTGGGGTCAAGATGTTCTCCAACGGGGCACTGGTGGTGGCCTTTTCCGATCAGTACACCGCCCTGGGCACCGAAAACCCCGCCAAGGAGGCGGGACTGCGGCTGGGGGATCTGATTGTCTCGGCGGGCGGACATTCTGTGCGCAACAATGAGGAGCTGACCGACGCCATCACCCAGGCTGGGGGCCAGCCCCTAGAGATTGTCTATCTGCGGGACGGCACCCAGCACACCGCCCGGATGACCCCGGTCCAGGATGCCGACACCGGTGCCTGGCGGGCGGGGGTCTGGGTGCGGGATTCCTCGGCGGGGATCGGGACCCTGACCTTTGCCGATCCCCTCAACAACACCTTTGCCGGCCTGGGTCACGCCATCAGCGACAACGACACCGGCGCCGACATCGCCCTCCTGTCGGGGGAGATTGTTCCAGTGATGATCACCGGCTACCAGCGGGGGGCCGCCGGGGCCCCCGGCGAGTTGAAAGGGGAGTTCAGCGGTCAGCCGGCGTTGGGCACCGTGCTGGCCAACGATACCACTGGGGTCTACGGCAGCCTGACCGGCAGCCTGGAAGGGGTGGAACTGCCGGTGGCCAACATGCAGGAGATTGAGCTGGGGGATGCCCAGATCCTGACCACCATCAGCGGCAACACCCCCCAGTATTATTCGGTCAGGATCGAGCGGGTCAACATGACCGCCGGTGACCCCAATCGCAATCTGCAGGTGCGGGTGACCGACGAAGCCTTGCTGCAGAGCACCGGCGGCATTGTGCAGGGGATGAGCGGCAGCCCGATCTTGCAGAACGGGCGGCTGGTGGGGGCGGTGACCCATGTACTGGTCAACGACCCTACCCGGGGCTATGGCATCTTCGCCCAGACCATGCTGGCCAAGGCCGACGCAACCACCGGCTGAGTTGCCCCGGGAAATGAAGAAAACTTCCATCAAAAGGAAACACTGGAAACGGAAGAAAACCCGCGAAAAAGGGAAAAAAGAGGGCTTTCGTGGCAAAATCCCGGGAAAGAAGGGGAAAAACACACAGCAATCGTCGAACATCGTGGAAAAAATGCGAACGAAAATCGGATTTGACCCTTGCAGGAAATGGAAAAATATGGTAAAATTTCCATCGTTGAGACAAACAAACAACCGTTTGAAACTGATAGGATACGAGGAGCGATCAACGATGGACAAGATCAAGTTTGTGATGACAGATACCGGGGCGCAGGTCACGGCGCTGTGCAAACAGGCGCTGGAAGCCAAGGGGGTCAATGTGACTGTCTGTGAGAAGGATGGGGGCAAGGCGCTGAAAGCGCTACTGGAAGTCCAGCCCCAGGCGGTCCTGTTGGATGCTTTTATGCCGGATCTGGACGCCATCACTGTCAAGCAGCGCTACGAGGCCCAGAACACCAAGGGAACCCACACCACCTTTTTTGTCACCGGCGCCTTCCAAAGCGAGGAGATCGAGCAGGAGCTTCTTGACAGCGGTTTCTCCTTCTTTTTTGTCAAACCCTTCGACGAAAGCGTTCTTGTCAGCCGTGTGCTCAAGGCGGCGGGCGGCCCGGCGCACCCCCAGGCCTTCTCCCAGGACAGCGACGAGCTGACCGTGACCGAGATTCTCCATCAGATCGGGGTTCCCGCCCACATCAAGGGCTATCAGTTCCTGCGGGATGCCATCCTGCTGGCCACCGACGACCACGAATATATCAATGCCGTCACCAAGCGGCTGTACCCCGAGATTGCCAAGCGCAACGGCACAACCGCCTCCCGGGTGGAGCGGGCCATCCGCCATGCCATCGAGGTGGCCTGGGACCGGGGCGATGTGGATACCCTCAACAGCTATTTCGGCTACACCATCCACAATCTGCGGGGCAAACCCACCAACTCCGAGTTCATCGCCATGATTGCCGACAAAATCCGGCTGGACAAGCGCCGTCGCGCCTGAACCGCATGTTTTCCGGACAAAGCCAATCCGCCACTGTGCCTTTTGGGGCGCGGTGGCGGCTTTTTGTGTTCCGAAAACCACTCGCTAGGCGAGTGGTTCGAAAAAAGACTAATGTCGATCATGATGGAATA
>CALWNP010000021.1 GCA_944382835.1 uncultured Gemmiger sp. | reverse complement strand
AAACTACATGATATTTGCATGAATAGACCACATTCAAATTGTTTTTGTATTTCATGTCTATATTATACTACATGAGGCTATCTAATTCAACAAAGAGTGGCTCATATCCCCATGCCTGAAGGCAGGGGCTTTACGCCACACTTTGGTAAGCTGGGAATGCCCGGAACAATGCTATCATCAAGGAACCGCCACCTCCGTGAAAGGGGGTGGCGGTTTTTGCAATCAAAAAAGGTCCGCCGGACAATGCGGCGGACCTTGCGGTGGTGAAAAACAGATCAGCGCTCTTCGCGGAAGTAGGCCAGGCCCAGGTGAGCCGGGGGCTGGTCCTCCTTCTTGCGGCGCATAGAGACGGCGATCAGCACCAGGATGGTGACCACATAGGGCACCATCTGGACCAGGTCGGTCATGGCGCTGGACACCGTGATGCCCAGCAGGCTGGGCAGGAACTGGTACAGCCAGTACAGGATGCCGAAGAGGTAGGCACCCCAGATGGCGTTGAGGGGCTTCCAGGTGGTGAAGATGACCAGGGCCAGCGCCAGCCAGCCCAGGGCCTCAATCTGGCCGGTGGTGGCCCAGATGCCCTGGTTGTAGTCCAGCACATAGTACAGGCCGCCCACGCCGCAGATGGCGGCGCCGATGCAGGTGGCCAGATACTTGTACCGGGTGACGTTGATGCCGGCGGCGTCGGCGGTGGCGGGGTTTTCACCCACGGCGCGCAGGTTCAGGCCGGCGCGGGTGCGGTTGAAGAACCAGTGCAGCAGGATGGCCAGCAGGATGGCCGCATAGGCCAGGAAACCGTAGGAGAAGACGGTCTGACCCAAGGCGCCCATCTGGGAGAGCACCGGAATCTTGGCGGCAAAGGCCTTGTTGGCGATGGGAGCGGCGCTGTAGGTGGCACCGTCCAGAATGAAGACGCCGAAGAAGTTGGCCACGCCCATGCCGAAGGTGGTCAGGGCCAGGCCGGTAACGTTCTGGTTGGCCCGCAGGGTGATGGTCAAAAAGGCGTAGAGCAGACCGCCCAGGGCCGAGGCCACCAGGGCGCAGATCAGTGCGATGAGGATGCTCAGCAGCGGGATGGGGTTGGCCACGGTATTTTCATACCAGTAGGCGCTGGCAAACCCGGCGAAGCCGCCCAGGTACATGATGCCGGGCACGCCCAGGTTCAAGTTGCCGGACTTTTCGGTAATGGTTTCGCCCATGGCACCGTACATGATGATGGTGCCGAAGGGGATGGCGCGCATGATCCATGCAATCAGACTGCTCATTCGCCCTTCACCTCCTTGTGATGACCACGCCAGATCAGGCGGTAGTTGATAAAGAACTCGCTGCCCAGAATGAAGAAGAGGATGATGCCGGTGATGATGTCGGCGGCATACTCGTTCAGGCTGTACGCCGAGGCAATCTCGGAGGCGCCGCGCTCCAGGAAGACCAGCAGGAAGGAGATCAGCGCCATGTAGAAGGTGTTGAACTTGGCCAGCCAGGCCACGATGATGGCGGTGAAGCCGTTGCCCCCCGCCGAGGTGGTGGAGATGGTCTGGTCCTTGCCGGCCACGATGAGGAAGCCGGCCAGGCCGCAGATGGCGCCGCTGATGATCATGGTGCGCACCATGACATGGCGGACGTTGATGCCGGCATAGCGGGCGGTGTTTTCGCTTTCGCCCACCACGGCGATCTCATAGCCGTGCTTGGAGTATTTCATGTAGGCGAACATCACGAAGGTCAGCACCAGCACCACAATGATGTTGATGGTGTACCGCTGGCCCAGCACGATGGGCAGCCAGCCGGCCTTGGTGGCCTTGTTCAGGGTGCCCAGGCTGGAGGCCTGGCCCCGCATGATGTTGGTCATGCAGGCCACGATGCTGGTGGCCACATAGTTCATCATCAGGGTGAACAGGGTCTCGTTGGTGTTCCAGCGGGCCTTGAACCAGGCGGGCACAAAGCCCCACACGGCGCCGGCCACCAGGCTGCCCACCACCATGGCCGCAAACAGGACCGGGGTGGGCAGGCTGTTGCCGAAGTAGACCATGATCAGCGCGGTGGCAAGACTGCCCACCAGGACCTGGCCTTCGGCGCCGATGTTCCAAAATCGCATCTTGAAGGCAGGGGCCAGGGCGATGCCGATGCAGAGCAGGGTGGCCAGGTCACGCATGGCCCAGGAGAAGCGGACGGTGGTGGAGAAGGTACCGCCCCACATGACCACATAGACATTGATGGGGTTCAGGCCGGTGACGAAGAAGATGAACAGAGCGTCCACCACCAGCGCCAGCAGGATGGCCGCCGCGCGCACCGCAATCTTGCGGCTGAGGGGAGCGGCCTCCCGCCGGGCAATACGCACCAGCGGTTCGGTGGTATGAGAAGTTTGGGCTGCCATCAGGAGCGCACCTCCTTATCTTTCTGCAGGTCGGTCATACGCAGGCCGACTTCCTCTTTGGTGGTGGTGCGGGCGTCCAGGATTCCGTTGGCCTTGCCGCCGCAGAGCACCAGGATGCGGTCGCACAGTTCCAGCAGGACGTCCAGGTCCTCGCCCACATAGATCACGGCCACGCCCTTTTTCTTCTGCTCATTGAGCAGGTGGTAGATGGTGTAGGAGGTGTTGATGTCCAGCCCGCGCACGGCGTAGGCGGTCATCAGCACGATGGGGGAGGCGGCCAGTTCCCGGCCCACCAGGACCTTCTGGACGTTGCCGCCGGACAGCTGGGAGACCGGGGTGTTCAGCCCGGGGGTGACCACGCCCAGCTCCTTGCGGACCTCCTCGGCCAGTTCCCGGGGGGTCTTGCGGTCCACGATGGGGGAATGCCCGCTGCCGTAGCTCTTGAGCATCATGTTGCCGGTCATGCCCATGGAGCCGACCAGGCCCATGCCCAGCCGGTCCTCCGGCACGAAGGAGAGGTGGATGCCGGCATCCCGGATGTCCCGGGGGGTCTTGCCGATGAGGGAGGTGGGCTGGTCCTCGTGGCCGGGAGCGAAGAACTGAATCTTGGAACCGCCGTCCGACCGCTGCAGGCCGGCGATGGCCTCCAGCAGCTCCTTCTGGCCGTTGCCGGAAATGCCCGCAATGCCCAGAATCTCGCCGCCGTAGGCATCAAAGCTCACATCGTCCAGCACACGACCGCCCTCGGGACCGGTGACGCTCAAATGCTGCACCGACAGCCGGCGGGTGGGATTGACCGGTTCGGGACGCTCAATGTCCAGCTCCACCTTTTTGCCCACCATCATCTCGGTGAGCATGGCTTCGTTGGCATCCTTGGTGGCCACGTCGCCCACATACTCGCCCCGGCGCAGGATGGCCACCCGGTCGCTGATGGTCAGCACCTCGTGGAGTTTGTGGGTGATGATGACCACCGCCTTGCCGTCGGCCTTCATGTTGCGGATGACCGCAAAGAGCTTGTCGGTCTCCTGGGGGGTCAGCACGGCGGTGGGCTCATCCAGAATCAGGATGTCGGCGCCGCGGAACAGCACCTTGACGATCTCCAGGGTCTGCTTCTGGCTGACGCTCATCTCGTAGACCTTCTGGTCCAGGTCCAGGGCAAAACCGTATTTCTCACAGATGGCACGGGCCCGGTTGCGGACCTTTTTCAGGTCGAACTTTTCCCCGGGGTCCATGCACAGGGCGATGTTCTCCAGTGCGGTGAAGACGTCCACCAGTTTGAAATGCTGGTGGATCATGCCGATGCCCAGGCGCAGGGCATCCCGGGGGGAGCGGATGTCCACGGCTTCGTCCCCCACATAGATCTCGCCCTCATCGGGGTAGTAAATGCCGGCGATCATGTTCATCAGGGTGGTTTTGCCCGACCCGTTTTCTCCCAGAAGGGAGAGGATCTCGCCGCGGCGTACTTCAAGGCTCACATCATGGTTGGCTGTCACTTCGCCAAAGGTCTTGGTGATGTGTTCCAGCCGGATGGCATACTGGGTGTTCGGCATGCGCTGCCTTCTCCTTTCATAACGGGAAGGGAAGCCCGCATCACTGTGAGCTTCCCTCCCGAAAATTCATGTTCAGACTGATCTCAGGCCACCGGATCGCTGTCCTCGACGATGCCGTCGATGTGCAGCGTGAAGTAGGGGGCACTGCGCAGGCTGCTTTCATCAAAGTAGCCGTCATGGATGGCTTCCTTGGTTTCGCCCTGGTAAACGGCCACGGCCTGGCCGCTGGAGTAATCGTAGTAGCTCAGATCCACAGGAGCGCTGGTCACGGTCTGGCCGTCCACGGTGAAGGTGGAGGTGTCAAACACATGCAGGCTGCCGTCCTTCAGAGCGGCTTCCACCTCGGCGACCTTGTCGGCGGTGCCTTCGGCGCACTCGGGTCCCAGCTCGGTGATGGCGACGGCGCCGTCGTCATAACCCTTGGCCCAGTCGACGGGGATTTCCTCGCCGTTCATGGCGGCGGTGAACAGCTCCTTGTAGTAGACCTTCCAGACGTTGGTGGCGGAGGTCAGGGCTGCGGTGGGAGCGGTGTCCAGCATGTCGATGTTGTAGCCAACCGAGTAGCAGATGGTGCCGGAATCCTTCAGACGCTGGGTGGCGGCAGGGGCACCGGTGGAGTCGGCGTGCTGGCCGATGATGACGGCGCCGTTGGCGATCAGAGCCTCAGCGGCAGCGCCTTCCTTGTCGATGTCGAACCAGGAGTTGGTGTACATGACTTCCATGGTGACGGTGGGGAAGACGCTCTTGACGCCCAGATAGAAGGCGGTGTAGCCGGAGATAACCTCGGCGTAGGGGAAGGCGCCAACGTAGCCGATCTTGACGTTGCCGTCAGCATCGAAGGAGTTGGGCTGGACCTCGGGGGTCAGAGTGCCGCTGTCCACCAGTTCCTTCAGCTTCATGCCGGCCACAACGCCGGAGACGTAACGGGACTGATACACGGCGGTGAAAGCGTTCTTGAAGTTGTCCAGACCGCTGATGGCGGCGAAGTCGCCGGTCATCGAAACGAAGGTGGTGTCGGGATACTTCTCGGCGGTTTCCACCAGGTAGGTCTGATGGCCGTAGGAGTTGGCGATGACCAGGTCACAGCCCTGGCCCACCAGGTCCTCGGCGGCGTCGGAGCACTCGGCGCTTTCGGGGATCTTGTACTTCCAGATGATCTGGTCTTCGGGCAGGCCGACTTCGGCAGCGGCCTCCTTGATGCCGTTGATGTGAGCGGCGCTGTATCCTTCGGTCTCATCGCCCACCAGGATGACGCCGACCTTCAGGTCGGTGGAAGCGGCAGAGGCAGAAGTCTCTGCGGTGTCGCCGGTTTCGGATGCGGCAGAGGCAGTGGAGGTGGTGGCGGTGGAGCCACAGGCTGCCAGAGACAGCATCATGGCGCCGGCCATCAAAATGCCAAGCAATTTCTTCATAAAACGATACTCCTTTTCGCTCTTTGTTGGTCACTGAAACAAAAAGAAAGGTGCGGCGCACCGGAAATCCGGCAGGCCGCTCTTACGACTTCATTTTAGACACCTGAGGGCCAATTTTCAATGATTTTCGATGCAATTGTAAAAAAAATGTGAATTTGTAATTTTCGCCGTCCTTTTTTTCCGGCCGATCTGGTAGAAACGCACAAGATTTCAAGGCAAAAGTACGACTTTTCCATGCTATATTGGCAGTTTTTTCTGATCAAGAATGGCTGGCCGCCCTGCGCTGTGGCCAGCCCCGATCAATAGGTCCCGATTATGGCTCTGCATCACGGATAAGTATTTGATCCCCCGCTCCTTCCCTATTAGAATAGAGAGGGGAAAACCGACCTGTTTCCCCGAAAAGCAGGAACCAGCCTTGGGAGGAGAACAGCAATGGAATACAGAATCAACCGGCGGACCGGCGACCGCATCAGTGTTCTGGGGTTCGGCACCTCGTACATTGCCAATGCCGAAGAAAAGGAGGCCGTGGCCACCATCCGGAAAGCCTATGCGGGCGGCGTCAACTATTTTGATCTGGCCACGGCGGAAGCCCGCACCTTTTCCTATTTCGGCAAGGCGCTGGGGGATGTCCGGAAGAATGTTCTGTACCAGATTCATTTCGGGGCCAATTACCTCAGCGGCACCTACGGCTGGACAACGGATGCGGACACCATCCGGCGCAGCATCGAATGGCAGCTGAAAACGCTGAACACCGACTATATCGACTACGGCTTCATCCACTGCATCGATGAACTTTCCGACTGGCAGGAGTACCAGCAGGGCGGCGCCTATGACCTGCTGCTGGAGATGAAACGGCAGGGGATTGTCCGGCATATCGGCATGTCCTCCCACACCCCGGCCACCATCCAGAAGGTGCTGGACCGGGTCCCGGTGGAGATGCTGATGTTCTCGGTCAACCCCGGATATGACTATCAGCAGGGGGAATACGCCCGGGGCTCGGTGGAGGAGCGGGCCGCCATCTACCGCCGCTGCGAAGCGGAAGGAATCGGCATTTCGGTGATGAAGCCCTTCTCCGGCGGGCAGCTGCTGGATGCGGCGCTGTCCCCCTTCGGTAAGGCGCTGACCCAGTACCAGTGCATGCAGTATGCGCTGGACCGCCCCGGCGTCCTGACGGTGCTGCCGGGAATGAGCAGCGTGGCACAGGCGGAACACCTGCTGCATTTCTTTGAGGCGTCCGACGCCGAAAAGGACTATTCCCAGATCGGGTCCTTCAGCCCCGCCGAGGCGGTGGGCCGCTGCGTCTACTGTAACCACTGCAAACCCTGCCCGGCGGGCATTGAGATCGGGCTGGTCAACAAATACTACGACCTGGCCCGGAACGGAGATCCCATGGCCGAGGAACACTACCGCGGCCTTGCCCGCCATGCGCAGGACTGCATCGGATGCGGGCATTGCAACCACCGCTGCCCCTTCCATGTGGACCAGATGGCCCGGATGCGGGAGATCGCGGCGTATTTCGGCGGATGCTGACGTTGGAAAAATGCAGCCCAGATGTGTTCCAAAGGAGCATGGGCCTTCAGAATCAGGGAAAACCTCCATAACAAAAGCCCGAGGGCAGAGATGCCTTCGGGCTTCCGGATCATATGGATCTGCTTATGGGCTCTGTGCGGCTCAGGCATCGGTGAAGACCTTGGCCATAATCTTCCAGCCGTCCGGTCCCTTCTTCAGGGCGTGGAAGTCGGTTGGGACCGGCCGCTCAGAGATACAGCTCACAGTCCTTCCGGTCGGAGCAGACCTTCTTCAGCATCAGCCCGGCAGCACGGAGCAGAAGCGGATTCAGCCTGCGGGCGTGCTGGGGGCAGACCGAGACGCAGCGCATGCAGGAGATGCAGGCCGTTTTGTCCACCTTTTTCGGGTCCTGGCGGTCGATGGCCCGGACGGGGCACTGGGCGGCGCAGGCGCCGCAGCGGGTACAATCCCTGGTGGGTTTGGGCACCATCCCCAGATTCCCGGCCTTCTTGTAAGGGCGATGCCCGGGGATCGAGGGTTCCGTGGCATTGTCCGTGGAAAGTTTGCGCTGAATCTGTCGGGCAAAATCGGAAAGTGTCGCCGCGTCCCGGGCGTCGGGACGCCCTGCGGCAAACTGCCGGGCGATGGAGTGCTCGGCGATGGCGGCGACCGCGGCAATCACCCGGAACCCGGCCTGCTTGGCGGCATCCTCCAGCTCAACCAGGGTGTCTTCGTAGGCCCGGTTTCCGTAGACGCAGAGCAGGATGGCCCGGGCCCCCTGGCCGTTCAGCATCTTCAGCCGTTCGGCGGCCACCGCGGGAACGCGCCCGCCGTAGGACGGTACGGCAAGGACGGCCACATCCTCCCGGGTCAGTTGAAGGGCGTGGAAATCCTGTTTGCTATCGGTGAGATCCACACAGGCGGCATCTCCCCCCAGTGCACCGGTCAAAAGGTCGGCCGCCCGTTTTGTTCCGCCCGTGGGGCTGAAGACAATCTCATAAAGCTTCATGATGAACTCCTTTCTCACAGCTGCAGGATGACTTTTCCGTTGAGCGGTCCCTTGGCCACCAGCTGCAGCGCTTCGTTGGCCTGTGCCAGGGAAAAGACATGGGGATCGATGGCGGGCCGGATTTGCTGTTCCTCCACAATTCGGGTAATTTCTTTCAGCTGTTCGCCATTGGAGCGGACAAACAGGAACCGGTATTCCTTGCCCTGCTTTCGGGCGGCGTTGTCATATTTGCTGCCCGCCAGGGTAAACAGCAGCTTTTTCACGCCGCCCATCTGATGCCGCAGGGCAAATGCCTTGTTGGGGCCGGTCCGCAGGCTGACCAGCCGTCCGCCCTTTTTCAGGACCGACAATTCATGGTCAAATTCGGCGGGGCCCAGGGTATCAATCACATGGTCCACCTCGGACAATGCGTCCCAGTAGTTTTCGGTTTTGTAGTCCAGATACCGGTCCACCCCCATGGCAAGAAACCGTTCCTTGGCCCGGGCGTTGCCGGTCACAATGACCCGCAGACCCAGCGCTTTGGCGATGGGCACCGCCATCTGGCCAATCTTGCCCCGTTTCCTGGGGGTGGAGGGTGCTCTGTGGGCCGGCCCGGTGGGAGATGCCTGTGCCTTTGTGCTGGCTTTGACTCTGGGATTCCTGGAACTGAGGAAGCTGGATTCCCGGTCTGCCCGTCTGTAACACGATGATTTCCAAAGAAAGGATTTGTCTATGTCTCGTCTGTTTGAACCCATTGCCATCCATGATCCGGTTCTGAAAAAACGCCTGGTGATGCCGCCCATGGCCACTGCCAAAGCCGACGAAACCGGAAACGTCACGGATGCGGTATGCGCCTATTACCAGGAACGGGCCCGGTACAGCAAAATCGGACTCATCATCACCGAACACAGCTATGTCAGCCAGCAGGGCAAAGCCCATCCCGGTCAGACTTCTCTGGCAGAGGAGGAAACCATCCCGGGCTGGCGGCGTCTGACTGACTACGTACATCAAGAAGGTGTCAGAATCTTTGCCCAGCTGAGCCATGCCGGCACGGCTGCCTCCTCCCAGGTGACTGGACAGGCGCCGGTTGGCCCCAGTGCCATCTGTCACCCCAAGCAGCAAAAAGAAATTCCAGTCGAAATGACAGTCCGGCAGATTCAGGAGACGGCACAGGCCTTTGGCGAGGCTGCCCGGCGGGCCAGAGAGGCCGGTTTCGACGGGGTGGAAATCCATTCTGCCCACGGCTATCTGCTGAATCAGTTCTATTCACCCCTGGCCAATCATCGTTCTGACGCCTACGGACCGCAGTCGGTGGAAAACCGGACCCGTTTCCATCGGGAGGTGTTGCAGGCGGTGCGCCGAGCGGCAGGAGAGGATTTCCCGGTGGCAGTCCGGCTGGGTGGATGTGATTACCAGGAGGGGGGCAGCACGCTGGAAGATTCCACGGCGGCCTGCCGGATTCTGGCGGAAAGCAGCACAGACCTGCTCCATCTTACCGGCGGCATGAACGGCTTTGTCCGTCCGGGCCATCAGGAGCCGGGGTATTTCCAGGATATGTCCCGGGCTGCCAAGCAGGCGGTGCAGATCCCGGTTCTTCTGACCGGTGGGGTCACTACCCTGGCCCAGGCCCAGGCACTTTTGGAGGAAGGCACTGCCGACCTGATCGGGGTGGGCCGGGCCATCTTCCGGAATTCCCACTGGGCTGATTGACCACCAAAAGAGGGCTGCTGCTCAACTTTCGTTTTGCAACAGCCCCGTGGTTGTAATCTGATTTATGGAATTTTATTTTCCCTCTCCGTTGTCGTCTTCCAGATCCTCGTCGGTGGCGCGGCGCAGAATCTGCTTGGTTTTGGGCAGGGGGAAGGGGACCTTTTCCGGCGGATAATATTCTACCTTGACGATCCTTGCCATGGCAGGGTGATTGTCCTCCCCGGCGGGAACGATCACCGAATCGCCCACATCCAGGGAGTCGTCCTCAGTGCGGTAATAGTAGGTTTTCCAGCCGTCGTCAAATTCCACGCTGCAATAGATCAGCTCTCCCTTTTTTCGCCGGTTCCTCTCATATGTTTCGGGAAAGAGCATTTCTCCGAAGCCAAAGCCCTGGAGCATCGATAAAACCGGCTGTATGAAGCGGGCATAATCCCGGGGAAGACAATCCCTGTCATAGGAGCCGGAAAACCGCCGCTCCTTCTTGCCGCGGTACCGGACGGTGATCAGATAAGAGGTGGAGCGGTAGGGGTTCTCTGCAAAATCCTTGCCTGCGCCGGGCTGTTCCACCCCGTCCCCGGTTGTGGGGTAACAGTCCCCGAACAGTGCTTCCTCGGAAAATTGGTTGAGCAGATCGACCACCTGCTCCTTTGCCTGATAGCTGTGGGAGATCGAGCGGCCGGGACCCAGCGCAAACTGCAGTTCCAGCGTCCCCGAAGCCCGGTCCAGAATCAGATGCTCGTCGTACAGGCGGGTGAAGGATTTCCAATGCTCCCCGTCCGTTTGGGGAAATACGGTGGTCCGACGGCGGTAATCCACCTGAATCCGGTCAATCTTTGGCCCGTGGGTCGGGCACGTCAGATCTGGATGTTGAACGCTCATGATAAAAGACCTCTCAGGTGTTTTCTGTTTCCCAGGCTTGCAGGGCCGCCAGCTGCGGCGGGACAGCCCTGGTGAAATTCACGGGACATCGGGACAGAATCGGCACAGCTGGAAACATCCGCCCCATGGGCCATTCAACAGAGAACCCACGCAGCTGCGGATGGTTTCTGCGTGCTCGGGATGCAGTAGGAACCAGTAATACCGCAAAGACGTCCGGGTGAATTTCAGGCCCAGCCCTTCGGCGCCCCGGATCCGCCGGTCCTGCAGCAATTTATCATGCTGGTCTGCATAGAAACAGTCCGGGCGGCGGGCCTTGTGCTGGTAGTACAGGACGCTGGCTCCCTGCTGATAATAGGCGAACAGTTCCTCCGGCAGAACATACTTATTGCCCTTTTTGGTCCGCAAAGCGGAACGCACCATCAGGCCATTGTCCGGGTCCACAAAGACAAGATCGCAGCCGTTCAGCTTTGCCAGCGCCCGGCTGTGCCATTCCTCACGGATCTGCGAGCGTTCAGCAGCGGACAGCCCGCGGAAGTCCAACAGGTCATGGAAAAAGACGGCGTCCAGAATGTCGGGGGATTCCAGAGACGCAACCTGCCGCTGTCCACTTCCCACAATCTTCCCCAGCGCCTCCCATAACAGCGGATCGCAAGTCCGGTAAAAGTTGTTGCCGGAGGGGGTAAGATACCGGGTGAATTTCCCGTCTTCATTGTGGTCTTCATCGGGGGTCCGATACCAGTTGACGCCCACACGCAGCCCGGCCGCAGTCAGACGGCGGAGCAGACCCAGCTTGCCATAGTCTCCGATGTCGCCGGTGTAACGGTCCTGCATGAAACAGCCTCCTTCCCAAGAAATCCGATGCATCTTCTGTGCCATCCAATCCGGTGTCTTTCCATTATTATACAAGCAATCCGCCCTTCCCGCCAGTGCGGCGATGGCAGGGCAGCAGTCCCCGGAACCAAAGGCCGGGCGGCAAGGAAAATAGGCGGGGAACAGGGGAGCAAAGCGCCGGTTTGTTTCCCCTTCTCGCTGATTTTTGCGGCATATGAGATAAAAAATGTCCAAAAAGTGCATTCTTTTTGGAAAAAACTATGCTACACTGTGGACAGAAGCCAATCCTTTGCAAGATAAACAAATTCCGATTCAAAAGGAGGAGATTCTGTTGAAAATCTATGTTTCTGCCTCAGCATACCGCAGCGGTGACGGCACCGAAGCCCGCCCGTACCAGACCATCGGGGAGGCGGCCAAGGTCGCCGTGGCCGGGGATGAAGTCATTGTGCTGCCCGGCTGCTACCGGGAATGGGTGGACCCCGTCAATGCCGGCGAAAGCGATGACAAGCGCATTGTCTACCGGTCCTCGGTGCCCGGCGGCGCGGTGATCACCGGTGCCGAATGCGTCAAGGGCTGGACCCAGTACCAGGGCAACGTCTGGACCGCCCGGGTCTCCAACACCCTGTTCGGCGATTACAACCCCTACACCACCTTTGTCTACGGCGACTGGTACTTTGCCGGCAAGTCCAAGCACACCGGCTGCGTCTACCTCAACGACAAGGCGATGTATGAGGCCGGCAACCTGGACGAGTGCATCAAGGGCGAGGTCTATCCCTGCTCCTGGGAGCCGGAAGCCTCTACCTACAAGTGGTACGCCGAGCAGGACGGCGGGGACACCGTCTTCTACTGCAACTTCCAGGGCAAGGACCCCAACGCCGAGAATGTGGAGATCAACGTCCGCCGTTACTGCTTCTACCCCAGCAAGACCGGGGTGGGGTACATCACGGTCAGCGGATTCTGCATCACCAAGGCGGCCACCAACTGGGCACCGCCCGCCGCCTATCAGGAGGGCATGATCGGCCCCCACTGGTCCAAGGGCTGGATCATCGAGGACTGCGAGATCTCCAACTCCAAGTGTGCCGGCATCTCCCTGGGCAAATACTATGACCCCGACAACAACCACTACTTCACCACCAAGCATGTCAAATCCCCCACCCAGATGGAGCGGGATGCGGTCTGCCGCGGCCAGTACCACGGCTGGCTCAAGGAGAATGTGGGCAGCCACATTGTGCGCCGCTGCGACATCCATGACTGCCAGCAGGGCGGCATCATCGGCCGGATGGGCGGTGTCTTCTCGGTCATCGAGGACAACCACATCCACCACATCAACAACATGATGGAGCTGGGCGGTGCCGAGATCGCCGGCATCAAGATGCACGCCGCCATCGACGTGATCTTCCGCCGCAACCACATTCATCACTGCACCATGGGCATCTGGTGTGACTGGGAGGCCCAGGGCACCCGCATCACCCAGAACCTCTTCCACGACAACCAGCGGCCGTCCTTTGCCCAGCCCCTCAAGGGCGGCATGATGAGCCAGGATATCTTTGTGGAGGTGGGCCACGGTCCCACCCTCATCGACAACAACATCCTGCTCAGCGAGGCCTCGCTGCGGTTTGCCACCCAGGGCGTGGCCATGGTCCACAACCTGATCGCCGGCGCACTCACCTGCGTGGGCGGCGGCACCGGCCCGCGGTACACCCCCTACCACATCCCGCACCGCACCGAGGTCATGGGCTTTATGTCCATCCTCCACGGTGACGACCGGTTCTACAACAACATCTTCATCCAGAACGGCCCGGCCGAGCCCATGATCATCCCCCACGATGTGGATGACGGCAAGGATGAGGAGAACCGCGCGGTGGGCACCCATGTCTTTGACGGCTATCCCACCTATGACGAGTGGATTGCCCAGTTCGACATGGACACCGATACCCCTGACATGATGAAGCTGGCCCCCGCGCACGACGGCCACCTGCCCATCTGGGCGGAGGGCAACGTCTACTTCGGCGGTGCCAAGTGCTGGGAAAAGGAAAAGGACGCCGTGGTGGTGCCCGACAAGGTCACCCTGTCCCTGAAGGAGCAGGACGGCCGCACCACCCTGGAAACCAACCTCTACGATCTGCTGCCCCAGATGAAGACCCCCAGCGTCACCACCATGCTGTTGGGCAAGGCCTTCGAGCCGGAGGAACCCTACGAGAACCCCGACGGCACTCCCATCTACTTCAACGCCGACTACCTCGGCCGTCACCGGGCGCCCAACCCGCTGCCCGGCCCCTTTGCCAGCGGTGCAGAGCTGGAAGAACCTCTGTTTGACGACAGCAACAGCGGTCCGGTTGCCCGGTAACGGGCAGCCGCCGCGGCTGAAACCCATCTCAACCCTCCCACAATATTCTCACCACACAAACGAAAAGGAGACAGGCTGCCCCCATGCGGGACAGCCTGTCTCCTTTTGTCGGAAAACCAACCCGGGTTTAGCCCATCATCTGCATCAGCAGACAGGCCAGCGGGATGGTGGCGATGGAACAGACGGTGGTGACCAGGATGCCGCCCATAGCGTAATCCCCCTCCGAGCCGGAGACCTGGGCCATCATGACGATGGAGGACATGGCGGGCATGGCGGCCAGCAGCGCAATGGTCAGATGAATGTTGGGGTCCAGGGGCAGCAGCTTGAGCACCAGATAGTAGGCCAGCGGAAACAGCAGCATCTTGACTGCCACAATGCCGTAAAACTCCCGGATACGCAGGTATTTGAGGACATTCATGCAGGCAAAGACGCCGCCCAGATAGATCATGGCCAGCGGGGTGGCGGTGCCGCCGATCTTTTCCAGAGCGGTGGTGAGCAGCGACGCAGACGGATGCCGGTCACCACAAAGACCACCGACAGCACCACCGCCACGGTGCAGGGGTTGACCATCTTTTTGGGATCAAAGGAGCCCTGGCCGCCCGGGGTGGTGAGCTTGACGCCCATTGTCCAGAGCACCAGCTGGTCGATGATGGTGAAGACGGCGATGTAGAGCATGCCGCGGTCGGGGAAGATGCTGGAGATGATGGGGATGCCCATAAAGCCGATGTTGCCGAACATGGACAGTGCCCGGTAGACCTGGGCGCGGTCCCCCTGCAGGTGGAAGATCACCACCAGCAGCCGGGCCAGCAGATAGGTGCAGAGATAGAGCACGGCGGTCAGCCCCAGCAGGGAGAGGGACTGCAGCAGCGACTGCAGATCCACCCCGTCAATGGTGTTGACAAAGATCATCACCGGCATGGCCAGCTTCATCACAAAGCGGGAGATGGTCTCGAGGGTGTCCCGGTTCAGCACATGGGTTTTGACCATGAGCACGCCCACCAGAATGTAAATGACGAACAGACCGATCTGTTCCAGCAGAATCATCAAAATCTCCATGATGCTCCAGAACTTTCTCCAGGAGGTTTGAACCATGATCAAAGAAGCCATTGTGAAGATTGTCAACAAAGAGGACCTGAGCTATGACGAGGCCTATACCGTGATGAATGAAATCATGAGCGGCCAGACCACCCCCACCCAGAACGCCGCCTTCCTGGCCTCCCTCTCCACCAAGAGCGCCCGGGCCGAGACCACCGACGAGATCGCCGGCTGCGCCGCGGCCATGCGGGCCCACGCCACCAAGGTGGAAACCGGGATGGAGCTCTTTGAAATCGTGGGCACCGGCGGAGACAATGCCCACAGCTTCAACATCTCCACCACCTCCGCCCTGGTGGCGGCAGCCGGGGGCATGAAGGTGGCCAAGCACGGCAACCGGGCCGCCTCCTCCTAGTGCGGCACGGCGGATTGCCTGGAAGCGCTGGGGGTCAACATCCAACAAAGCGCTGCCCAGTGTGTCCGGCTGCTCAACGAGGTGGGCATCTGCTTCTTCTTCGCCCAGAAATACCACACCTCGATGAAGTATGTGGGGGCCATCCGCAAGGAACTGGGCTTCCGCACCGTCTTCAACATCCTGGGCCCCCTCACCAACCCCGGCACCCCTTCAATCCAGCTGCTGGGGGTCTATGACGATTACCTGGTCCAGCCCCTGGCCCAGGTGCTGATCAACCTGGGGGTCCGGCGGGGGATGGTGGTCTACGGCCAGGACAAGCTGGACGAGATCTCCCTGAGCGCTCCCACCACCGTCTGCGAAATCCGGGACGGTTGGTTCAAATCCTACACCCTGACCCCCGAGGAGTTCGGGCTGGCGCGGTGCACCAGGGAGGATCTGCGGGGCGGCACCCCGGAGCAAAACGCCCGGATCACCCTGGACATCCTGAAGGGGGAGCAGGGCCCCAAGCGGGACGCCGTTCTGATGAACGCCGGTGCCTCGCTGTATCTGGGAGGCAAGGCCGACAGCATGAAGGAGGGCATCACCCTGGCCGCAGCGCTGCTGGATTCCGGCAAGGCGCTGGACACCCTGCAGCGCTTCATCCGGGAGAGCAACCGTCCGGAGGTGGAACAATGACCATTCTGGATCAGCTGGCCGACTACGCCCGGCAGCGCACCGAGCAGGCCAAACGGGAACTCCCCACCGGGGAACTCCGCCGCCGGGCCTTCGCCCTTCCTAAGGGGGACTTCCCCCTGGAACGCGCCCTGTCGCGCCCGGGGCTCTCCTTCCTCTGTGAGTGCAAAAGGGCCTCTCCCTCCAAGGGACTCATCGCCCCCGACTTCCCCTATCTGCAGATTGCCAAGGAGTACGAGGCCGCCGGGGCTGACGGCATCTCGGTACTGACCGAGCCGAAATGGTTTCTGGGCAGCGACCGCTACCTGGAGGAGCTTGCCCGGGCGGTGTCCATCCCCTGCCTGCGCAAGGACTTCACGGTGGATGACTATATGATCTACCAGGCCAAGGTGCTGGGGGCCTCGGCGGTGCTGCTGATCTGCTCCATCATGGGGCCCCGGCAGCTGGAGGAATCCCTGGCGCTCTGCCGGGAGCTGGGGCTCTCCGCCCTCGTAGAGGCTCACGACGAGGGGGAGGTCCGGATGGCGCTGGATGCGGGGACCCGGATCATCGGGGTCAACAACCGCAACCTCAAGGATTTCTCGGTGGACCCCGAGAACAGCCGCCGCCTCCGGGCCATGATCCCCTCCGGGGTGCTCTTTGTCTCGGAGAGCGGTGTAGCCGGCCCCCGGGATGTGGAAAGACTCCGGCAGATGGGGGCCGACGGGGTATTGGTCGGGGAAACCCTGATGCGGGCCGCCGACAAAAAGGCCAGGCTGGCAGAACTGCGAGGGAAAGAATGACCAGAATCAAACTCTGCGGCCTGGTCCGCCCCGAGGACGTTCTGGCCGCCAACGCTCTGCTGCCGGAGTATGTGGGCTTTGTCTTTGCCCCAAAAGCCGGCGGTATCTCACCCCCCAGCGGGCGGCGGCACTCAGGGCGCTGCTGGACCCCCGGATCCGGGCGGTGGGGGTGTTTGTGGACGAGGATCCCCGGCGGGTGGAGAAACTGCTGAACCAAGGCATCCTGGACCTGGCCCAGCTCCACGGCAGCGAGGATGAGGACTACCTCCGCCGTCTGCGGCAGCAAACCCGCCGCCCCATCCTCCAGGCTTTCCGGGTCAGGTCCCAGGCGGATGTGGCGGCCGCCAACCGCAGCACAGCGGATGGCATCCTGCTGGATTCCGGCGCCGGCACCGGCAAAGTGCTGGACTGGAAGCTGCTGAACGGCGTGACCCGGCCGTATTTTCTGGCGGGCGGGCTTTCCCCCTGCAACGTGGCCGAGGCCATCGCCCTGCTGCACCCCTTTGCCGTGGATGTCAGCTCGGGCATCGAAACCGACGGCGCAAAAGACAAGGCAAAAATGGCGGCGTTTGTCGCCGCTGTCAGAAAGGAAGAACCGCTATGACCAACCCCAAGGGACGCTTTGGCATTCACGGGGGACAGTATATCCCCGAAACGCTGATGAATGCCGTCATCGAACTGGAAAAGGCCTACCAATACTATAAGGAGGACCCGGAATTCAACCGGGAACTGACCACCCTCTTCAACGAATACGCGGGCCGGCCCTCCCGGCTGTACTACGCCGAAAAGATGTCCAAGGACCTGGGCGGTGCCAAAATCTACCTCAAGCGGGAGGATCTGAACCACACCGGTGCCCACAAGATCAACAATGTGCTGGGCCAGGCCCTGCTGGCCAAAAAGATGGGCAAGACCCGGCTGATTGCCGAGACCGGAGCCGGGCAGCACGGCGTGGCCACCGCCACGGCGGCCGCCCTGATGGGGATGGAATGTGTGGTGTTCATGGGCAAGGAGGACACCATCCGCCAGGCCCTCAACGTCTACCGGATGCGGCTGCTGGGAGCCACCGTCGTCCCGGTGACCACCGGTACCGGCACCCTGAAGGACGCCGTATCCGAAGCCATGCGGGAATGGACCTCCCGCATCGACGACACCCACTACTGCCTGGGCTCGGTGATGGGACCCCATCCCTTTCCCACCATCGTCCGGGATTTCCAGGCGGTGATCTCCAAGGAGATCAAGGCCCAGATCCTGGAAAAGGAGGGCCGGCTGCCCGATGCGGTCCTGGCCTGTGTGGGAGGCGGCTCCAACGCCATCGGCAGCTTCTACCACTTCATCCCGGACAAAGGGGTGCGGCTGATCGGCTGCGAGGCGGCGGGCCGCGGGGTGGACACCGCCGAGACGGCGGCCCCCATCGCCACCGGCCGGCTGGGCATTTTCCACGGCATGAAATCCTATTTCTGCCAGGACCGGGACGGCCAGATTGCCCCGGTCTACTCCATCTCCGCCGGCCTGGACTACCCCGGTGTGGGCCCCGAACATGCCTATCTGCACGACATCGGCCGGGCAGAGTATGTGCCGGTCACCGACGACGAGGCGGTCAATGCCTTTGAGTATCTGGCCCGGACCGAGGGGATCATCCCGGCCATCGAATCGGCCCATGCGGTGGCCTACGCCATGAAGTTGGCTCCCACCATGACCAAGGACCAGATTCTGGTGATCACCATTTCCGGCCGCGGCGACAAGGACTGTGCCGCCATCGCCCGTTACAGAGGGGAGGATCTCCATGAGTAAGATCAGCACTGCATTTGAAAAGGGAAAGGCCTTCATCACCTGCGGGGACCCCGACCTGGCCACCACCGCGGCCGCCGTCCGCGCCGCCGCCCAGAACGGCGCCGACCTGATCGAGCTGGGCATCCCTTTCTCCGACCCCACCGCCGAGGGCCCGGTCATCCAGGCGGCCAACGTCCGCGCCATGAAGGGGGGCGTAACCACCGACCGGATTTTCGACCTGGTGCGGGAACTGCGCCGGGACGTGACCATCCCGCTGGTCTTTATGACCTACGCCAATGTGGTCTTTTCCTACGGTTCCCGGCGATTCCTGGCCAACTGCCGGGAGGTGGGCATCGACGGGCTAATCCTGCCCGATGTGCCCTATGAGGAGAAGGAGGAGTTTCTGCCCTTCTGCCGGGAGTACGGGGTGGACCTGATCTCGCTGATTGCCCCCACCTCGGAGAACCGCATCGCCCGGATCGCCTCGGAAGCCGAGGGCTTTCTCTACATCGTCTCCAGCCTGGGGGTCACCGGCATGCGCAGCGAAATCACCACCGATCTGGCCTCCATTGTCCGGGTGGTCCGGCAGAATACCGCAATTCCCTGCGCCATTGGGTTCGGCATCTCCACCCCGGAACAGGCCAATAGGATGGCGGGGCTGTCAGACGGCGCCATCGTGGGCTCGGCCATCATCAAGCTGCTGGAACAGTACGGAACCGACGCCCCCGAACACATCGGCGCCTATGTCAGACAGGTGAAGGCGGCGCTGTGAACCGTCCCCCAACGCCTTGCCTGTCAAAGAAACCATCGCCCCATCCCAACGCCCCCGGAGAAATTGCTGCAGCCGGCCATTTCTCCGGGGGCGTTTTGCGGTGTCGGGCGATCTGGGGGCTATGTGCCCGTTCAATTTGCACAAAAGAATACAGGAATATTGTACTTGGATTGCGAATAATTTCAAAGAAAAACGAACAGCTGCCTCTATGAGATCTCCCCGTCCTGGGGCTACAATCAGTACAAAAGCAGATCCATGGAGGTGAGTGGATGTACACAAAAATCAAAGAAGGCTACATCGGCAACCCGGCCCAGCTGGTCACCCTGCGCCGGGTTACGGTGGAGGAGGGACGGGCCCGCGGGACCCAGCTCATCCAGGTGTGCACGGCGGGCGGCCTGGCGCTGGACATCCTGCCCGATGCCGGGCTGGACCTGGGCCAGTGCCGGTACCGGGGAATCAACATGAGCTGGATGAGCAAAAACGGCTATGACAGCCCCGCCGCCTTCAGCACCCAGGGCGACGAGTTCTCCCACACCTTCCCCGGCGGGCTGCTGTACACCTGCGGGCTGCGGTCGGCGGGACCCGCCAACCGGGACGGCGAGGAATGGCATCCCCTGCACGGGCGGTATCACGGTCTGCAGGCCGAGCAGGTGTGCGCCCGGGTGGAAGGGGAGGAGATCCTGGTCCAGGGTGTGGTGCGGGAAACCGCCCTCTTCGGCCACCTGCTGGAACTGAAGCGCAGCATCCGCATCCCGATGTGGAGAGCGTCGGTGACGGTGCAGGACACCGTCACCAACCTGACCCCCCGGCCGGAGGAATACATGCAGATCTACCACTGCAACTTCGGTTATCCGCTGCTCAGCGAGGAGGCCCGGCTGGTGCTGCCCCCGCAGCGGCAGACCATCCCCCGCACCGATTTTGCCAGGACCGGCCTGGACCGGGCGTGCAGCTTTGACAAGCCCATCCCCGGCGAGGAGGAGCGGGTCTTTTTCCAGAAGATGGAGCGGGAATACTGGGCCCGGCTGGAAAACCCCACCCTGGACATCGCCATGAAGATGAGCTGGAGCGGCGATACCCTTCCCATTCTTTCCCAGTGGCGCAGCATGGCCAGCGGCGATTATGTGCTGGGGCTGGAACCCACCAACTGCTACATCATGGGCCGCAGCGCCGAGCGGGCCAACGGCACCCTGCCGGTGCTGGAGCCCTTCCAATCTGTTACCAACACCGTCACCATCACATTTGAGGAGGTTTGAACAATGGCAAAGAAAATGACCTTTGCGCTGGCATTCTGCAACCGGGGCTTTATGCCCGGCGAACTGATCTACGGGGCCCGGGAGGACATGATCAAGGCGGTCACCGGTGCGGGCTATGACTACATCGCCATGGACCCCGAGCTGACCCGGTACGGCGGCATCGAGACCCGGGACGAGGGCCTGCTGTACGCCAAATGGCTGAAGGAACACGACGGCGAATATGACGGCGTGATCTTCTCCATGCCCATCTTTGCCGACGAGAACGGCGCCATCACCGCGTTGCAGGACGCCGGGGTGCCCATCCTCATGCAGGCTTACCCCGACGAGATCGGCAAGATGGACTTCGCCCACCGGCGGGACGCCTTCTGCGGCAAGTTCTCGGTCACCGATGTTTTCACCCAGTACCAGGTGCCCTTCACGGTGCTCAAACCCCATGTGGTGCATCCCCTGAGCAAAAAGTTCGCGGAGAACCTGCGGGACTTCGCCGCCATCTGCCGGGTGGTCAACGGCATGAAGCGGTTCAACCTGGGCTGCATCGGCGCCCGCACCACCGCCTTCAAGACCACCCGCTTTGACGAGATCGCCCTGCAGAAGTACGGCATCAATGTGGAGAGCTTTGACCTCTCCGAACTCTTCTACAAGGTGCAGCAGATGGAGGACAACGACCCCAAGGTGGTGGCCAAGAAGGCCCATCTGGAGGCGTATACCGACTTCTCCCTGGTGCCGGAACCCAACAAGAACACCCTGGCCAAGGTATCGGTGGCCATCGACGGCTACATCGAGGAATACCATCTGGACGCCCTGGCTCTGCGCTGCTGGAACGAGATGGAACAGGTGCTGCGCATCTGCCCCTGCGTGCTGCTCAGCGAGCTGAACGACCGGGGAATTGTGGCCTCCTGCGAAATTGACATCTGCTCCGCCATCACCATGCGGGCCATGAGCCTGGCCAGCGAACAGCCCACCGCCGTGCTGGACTGGAACAACAACTACGGCGAGGAGGAGGACAAGGTGATCCTCTTCCACTGCGGCCCGGTGGCCCAGAGCCTGATGACCGGCAAGGGCACCGTGACCAACCACAAGATGTTCGACAAGACCGACCCCGGTTCGGGCTGGGGCAGCAACGAGGGCCGGATCCGCGCCTTCCCCACCACCCTCTCCAACTGCCAGACCAAGGACGGCAAGATTGTGGTCTATGCCTCCGAGGCGGAGTTCACCGACGATCCCATCGAGCAGGAGTACTTCGGCTGCGCCGGGGTCTGCCACATCCCCCAGATGGAGGACAAGCTGATCCGGCTGGCCCGGGGCGGCTTCAAGCACCACACCAGCGTGGGTGTGGGCCACATGAAGTCCATCCTGAAGGAAGCCTTCACCACCTACCTGCACTACGACTGGGTGGACATTGATGGAGAATGAGAGGATGAAGATTGCAGGTTTGGACATCGGCACCACCGGCTGCAAGCTGACGGTGTTTGACGGGCAGGGCCGCCAGCTGGACAAGGCCTACCGGGACTATCCGGTCAGCCGCACCGCCGGCGCCCAGGAGGTGGACGCCGCGGCACTGCTGGAAGGGGTTCTGGCGGTGCTGACCGAGATGGGGGCCAAACACCCCGACATTGCGGGCATCGGCGTCACCAGCTTTGGGGAAACCTTTGTGCTCACCGATGACCAGGGCAACCCGCTGGCCCCGGCCATGCTCTACACCGATCCCCGGGGCACCGAGGAGTGCGCCGGTCTGGTCCGGCAGCTGGGGGCGGAGCGGATCGCCCAGATCACCGGCCTGGCCCCCCACGAGATGTACTCGCTGCCCAAGATCCTCTGGCTGAAAAACCACGAGCCGGCCCTGTTTGCCCGGGCCAGCCGGGTGATGCTGATGGAGGACTTTGTGGTGTGGCACCTCACCGGGGTGGCCCAGATTGACAACTCCCTGGCCTCCCGCACCATGGGGTTTGACATCCGCAACCTGGTCTGGAGCGAGGAAATGTTCGGCGCGGCGGGGCTGGACCCGGCGCTGATGAGCACTCCGGTGCCCACCGGTACCCCGGCGGGCCCGCTGATCCCCCAGATGGCCCGGCGCACCGGGCTGGGGGAGGGCTGCCTCATCGTGTCGGTGAGCCACGACCAGGTGGCCGCGGCCATCGGCGCCGGCGCCTTTGACGGCAGCGTGGCGGTGGATGGGGCCGGCACCGTGGAATGCCTGACCCCCATCTATGACAGTGTGCCCCAGCCCGACATCATGCGCAAGGGCAACTTTGCGGTGGTGCCCTATGTGACCCCCGGAAGCTATGTGGCCTATGCCTTCTCCTACACCGGCGGAGCGCTGCTGCAATGGTGCATGGAGGTCTTCGGCAAGGGAGAGACCAACGCCAGCATGGAGGCTGCCTACCAGCAGCCGGGCCCCACCGGGCTGCTGGTGCTGCCCCACTTTGCCGGGGCGGCTACCCCCTACATGGACACCGGCTCCAAGGGGGCCATCCTCGGCCTGACCGCCGCCACCACGGCGGGGGAGATCTACCGGGCCTGTATGGAAGGGGTGGCCTATGAGATGCGGCTGAACTATGAGGCGCTGGCGGGATCGGGCATCCGGTTCACCCGGCTGCACGCCACCGGCGGCGGAGCCCACAGCCGGCTCTGGATGCAGATGAAGGCGGACGTGCTGGGCCTGCCCATCACGGCGCTGGAAACGGTGGACGCGGGCACCGTGGGCTGTGCCATGCTCACCGGGCTGGCCGTGGGGCTGTTTGACAATCTGGAACAGGCCGCGGCGCAGATGGTGCACAAAACCGAGACCTATCAGCCCAGGCCGGAGATGACCCGGCGTTACGATGCAGTGTACCAGCGGTACAAGGGCGTCTACCATGCGGTGCGCCCGCTGGTGTAAAGGAGGAACAACCATGCTTGTCAATCTGAAAGAAATTCTGCAGCTTGCCGAGGAGAGCAAGTTCGCGGTGGGAGCCTTCAACACCCCCAATCTGGAGTGCATCCAGGCCGTGCTCCACGCGGCGGAACGGCTGAAGGTGCCGGTGATTCTCTCCCATGCCGAACTCCATGAGGAGGTCGCCCCCCTGGCCGAGATCGGCCCGGTGATGATGCTGGCGGCCCGGAAGGCCAAGGTGCCGGTCTGCGTTCATCTGGACCACTGCGAGACGCTGGCCTATATGCAGCAGGCGCTGGACATCGGCTTCACCGGGGTGATGTACGACGGCAGCACCCTGCCCTACGCCGAAAACCTGGCCAACACCAAAAAGGCGGTGGCCATGGCCAAGAGCTACAACTGCGGCGTGGAGGCTGAATTGGGAGCACTGGCCTCCCGGGAGGGCGGCGCCGGCAACGCCGGCGGCCCCGTCTACACCGATCCGGATGAGGCGGTGACCTTCTGTGCCGAGACCGGCATCGACGCCCTGGCCCCCAGCTTTGGCACCGCCCACGGCATCTACAAATCAAAGCCGGTGCTGGACCTGGACCGGGTGAAGGTCATTGCCGAAAAGACCGGCCTGCCCCTGGTCATGCACGGCGGTTCGGGGGTGTCGCCGGAGGACTACCGCACCGGCATCACCAACGGCCTGCGCAAGATCAACTATTACAGCTACATGTCCAAGGCGGGCACCCAGGCGGTGAAGGCACTGCTGGAAGCCCAGGATGTGACCTTCTTCCACGATCTGGCCCTGGCGGCCCAGAACGCCATGGAGGCGGATACGGAAAAAGCCATGCGGGTGTTTGCCGGGCTGTGACGGTTTTCCCCAAAAACAAGGCAAGGAGGCGTCCTCGTTCGGAGGGCGCCTCCTTTTGGCAAAATCGGGATGTCGTTTTTGACGAAAGCCACCCGGTCACAGCTTCCGCCGGTAGGCGCCGGGGGAGCAGCCCACCTCTTTGGAAAAGACCGAGATGAAGTAGTTGTAGTCGCTGAAGCCGCAGGCGCTGGCCACCTCGGCGATGCTGGCCCGGGGGGCCTCCGCCAGCATGGCCCTAGCCCGGTCAATCCGCATTTTGCGGATCTGCTGGGAGATTCCCCGGCCGTAGACCCGGTTGGCCAGCTGGTAGAGCTGGGTCTTGCCGATGCCCAGCTCCCGGCACAAGGCCAGAGCAGTGACCTTGCGGGTGTCGGCGTAGTGGGCGGAGAGGTAGCTCTTGAGCTGGATGGCCAGCTTGTCCCCGTGCAGCACCGCCATCCGCTCCAGCACCAGGTAGGAGGCCACCGCATGGAAGATCTGGGTGGCGGACTGGATGTACTCCCGGGACAGATGGGGGAGCTCGTCACAGGTGCGGAGCAGGGCATCGGGGTCCACCGGGAGTTCCCGGCAGAGGCTGCGGATCCGCCGTTCCCCCTCCCGAGGGTCGGCATAGGAAAAGATGTGGCCGAAGAAGAGGTAGCCGATGGGAATGTCCTCGATGTACAGCGGGGTGACCGCCTCGGTGAGCCCGGCGTGGCAGGTGTAGATGCAGGTGTCGTGGGTCTGGGCTGCCCGGGCGGCCGCGGCGCGGTCACAGCCGGCACAGGCATCGATGCCCCGGGAGGAGGACCGCACCATCTGACAGAAGCAGGGGATGGCCTGGGGATAGGCGGTCAGCTCGTGAAACTCATCGTCAAAGATGGTGATGCGGATTTTGGCCAGGGCGTAAAAGTCGTGCAGCAGGCTTTGCAGTTTGTCCAGATTGAAGATCGGCGTCATGGGATCACCTCGCGGATGTTGCTGGATGAATACAGCAAAATTGTATCATGGACCCGGACAAAAGGAAAGTACCATCCCTTGTTGCCCCTGCGCCTGCATAAAGAAGGCGGCGCCGGTAAAAATTTCGGGAAATCCTGGCCGTTGCCCGTTGGCATTCCGGCCAAAAAGAGATACACTATCGGTAAGACAGGGGAGAGGAGGCAAAAAACCATGTGTGGCCGCTATCAGTTTTCCACAGAAAAATACCAGACCCTGCGCCAGATTGTCCAAAACGCCCGGCGCCACAGCCGTGGGCCGGAGGGCCCGGTGAGCGGGGAGATTGCCCCCACCGCCGTCGCGCCGGTTCTGGTGGCCAGCGGGGACAAGGTGGTGGCGGAATTTCAGCGCTGGGGCATTCCCGGCTGGCGGGGCGGGCTGATGATCAACGCCCGGGCAGAGACGGTCTGCGACAAACCCATGTTCCGCCGGAGCATGGCCGCCCAGCGCTGTGTGATCCCCGCCAGCGGCTACTATGAATGGGACGCCGCGAAGCACAAATATCTGTTCCGGATCCCGGACCAGCCGCTGTATCTGGCCGGGATTTATGACAATGTGGAGGGGGAGGACCGCTTTGTGGTGCTGACCACCGCACCCAATGCCACGGTGAAGCAGATCCATGACCGGATGCCGCTGATCCTGACCCAGGACCAGGTCCGCCCCTGGCTCACCGATGACCAGGCCGCCCTGCAGCTGCTGACGGTAGAGCCCCCGGCGCTGGAACACAGCAGCGAGGATGGCCAGCTCTCGCTGGGGGATCTGCTGTGATCCGGGACAACCCCAAAGAAGTTCTCCGCCCGCAGCCAGGCAGGAAAAACGTTCACCGGATTTTATAAAAAGAAGTCGGATTTTACAATTCCCGGCCGGGAAATTCTGCTATACTGGAACCACAGAACCAACCAGGAAGGGAGTCAGGACAATGCCATTTCCGAAATCATTTTTGTGGGGGGCTGCCAGTGCAGCCTATCAGGTCGAGGGTGCCTATGCGGAGGATGGCAAGGGCCCCGGCATCTGGGACGCGCTGAGTGACGGCCATGTGCAGCACGGCGAGAACGGCAATGTGGCCTGTGACCATTACCACCGGTATCGGGAGGATGTGGCCCTGATGAAGGAGATGGGGCTCAAGAGCTACCGCTTTTCGGTGAGCTGGCCCCGGGTGATGCCGGCTCCGGGGGTGGTCAATGAAAAGGGACTGGACTTCTACCGCAGCCTGGTGGCGGAGCTGCGGGCCGCGGGGATTGAGCCGCTGTGCACTCTGTTCCACTGGAACCTGCCCATGTGGATGCACGAGCAGGGAGGCTGGCACAACCCGGCGGTGGCCGATGCCTTTGCCGAGTATGTGGGGGTTGTGGTGGATGCCCTGTCCGACCAGGTCCGGTACTGGATGACCATCAACGAGCCGGCCTGTTTCATCGGCAACGGCTATGTGACCGGTGTCCATGCCCCCTTTGAAAAGACGCTGGACAAGCCGCTGCCCGAAATGTTTGCCAATCTGGCGGTGCTGACCCGCAACTGCCTGCTGGCCCACGGCAAGGCGGTGCAGGTGATCCGCGCCCGGGCTAAAACCCCGCCCAAGATCGGGATGGCGCTGAACGGCGCGGTCTATCTGCCTGCCGAGGAAACTGAGGAAGCCATCGCGGCGGCACGGGCACTGACCTTCCCGGAACAGCCCTTCTTCAGCCATTTTTCCTGGTGGGCTGATCCCATGGTGCTGGGCAAGGCACCGGCCGGGCTGGAACAGGCACTGAGCTCCCAGGACCTGGCGGTGATCCACCAGCCGCTGGACTTTTTCGGTTTCAACTGTTACCAGTCCAACGACTATGACGAGTACACCGGCCCCAACCCGGCGGTTTATCCGGGCATGCCCCGCACCTCCATGGGATGGCCCATCACGCCGGATGCCCTGTACTGGGCGGTCCGTTTCCTGGGCGAGCGGTACGGGCTGCCGCTGCTGGTGACCGAAAACGGCATGGCCAACACCGATTTTGTGATGACGGACGGCAAGGTCCACGATCCCCAGCGCATCGACTTCTTGCAGCGGTATCTCACCGGGCTGCAGCGGGCTGCCGAGGAAGGGGCTGACCTGATCGGCTACTGCTACTGGTCCCTGCTGGACAACTTCGAGTGGGCGGAAGGCTATGACAAGCGGTTCGGGCTGGTCTATGTGGACTATCCCACCCAACGGCGGATCCCCAAGGATTCTGCCGCCTGGTATGCCGAAGTCATCCGCCGCAACGGCGTTTGACGCCCCGAAAAACCGGGTTCTCCCCGAATCATCCGACCCTCTGCTGCCTTTTGGGCGGCAGGGGGCCTTTTTGTCTCTCAGAGCTGGTGGTGCTGCCGCCTGTAGCGGGCGGGGGTGATGCCGTACTGCTTTTTGAACTGGTTCTGGAAATAGCTCTGGCTGGAAAAGCCCAGATAATTGCTGATCTCGGACAGGCTGCGGTCGGAATAACACAGCAGGTTGGCGGCATCCTCCAGCTTGCTGTGGGTGATGAATTCCCCGACGGTCCAGCCGGTTTCCGCCCGGAACTTGCGGGTCAGGTAGGAGACGCTGCGCCCCGCCGCAGCGGCCACCTGCTCCAGCCGGATGGGCTCGTTGGTGTGGTCGCGGATGTAGCACATGCAGGCGTATACCTCCTGGGAAATTCCCTTGGGCAGGCGCAGCTGTTCCAGGCGCCGGCAAAAATCAAATGCCATGGTCAGATAGAGCTGGTCCACCTGGGCCACCGTGGCGGCACATTCGCACTCCCGGGAGTAGCTGTCGATGAGCTGATAGACCAGCTCCACATCCATCCCCCCGGGGATGCCCGCCAGCATTCCGACTTTGGTCACGGTGCCGATGAACTGGTTCTTGGCCTGGCGCAGCGGAGTGTCCGCCATCTTGCCCGCCCGCGCCCCGGCCAGCGGCGTCCGTTCCAGAAACTGCAGCAGCCGGTTGCGGTTGCCGCTGCGGATCAGCGCATAAAAGTTCTGCTCCCAGAGATAGGTGTTGTGGAACCGGCCGGTTTCCTGGGTTTCCAGGTGCTCCTCGGCCACCTTTGCCAGAGCCTGCCGCTGCCCCGTCACCTGGAAGTGGGCGAAGGGGTCCACAATTTCCCCGTTGAGGCAGTAGTGCAGAAACACCAGCCGGTCCAAAAACTGGTTGTACCCCACCGTCGGGGTGTTCATCAGCACCTGTTCGGCGTCTTTGCGCTGGTCGGCGGGAATGTAGGTCTCCTGCATAAAACTGGTGACCAGACTGTCGGAATAGGGCAGATTGTAGGTCGGTCCCAGGATGACATGGCAGCCGTCGGGCAGGGTGATGCAGCCGTAAAAGGCCTGGGAGGGGGTGGTTATGGCGTCGGGACTGCGGCTGACGCGGGACAGGGGATAACAGGCCAGCACGGTCCGGCTGGGGAGCATGGGGTACTGGACCTCGCATTCCCCCTCCTTGTTGTAGCAGGAAACCGGAATCCCGGTGGCCCGGTAAAACAGCGCACTGCAGTTTGTGACATAGATCTCAATCATGGCAGACCCTCCGGTTTGTGGAAGAAATGACTTTATTTTACAATACCGTATCATTTTTTGCAATATTTGAGGGCGGGCAGGGACTATACTGGGACCAATGAAAGCAAAAAGGAGGACGTCATGGAAAAACATACGTTGGATCAGGATTGGCAGTTTGCGCCGGGAACCCTGACCCTGATGGATCTCTTCCTGGGCGGGGACCGGGTGCGCCGGGTGGACCTGCCCCACGATGCCATGGTGGAGCAACCCCGCACCCCCGGAACGGCCAACGCCCACCAGACCGGGTTTTATCCCGGCGGCTGTTATACCTACCTCAAGCAGTGGCAGGTCCCGGCGGAGTGGGCCGGAAAGACGGTGCTGCTGCAGTTTGAGGGCATTGCCGACCGGGGGCGGATCTTTTTCGACGGGGAACGGCTGGCCACCAGTGTGAATCCCTATGGCGAGACGATGCTGGACCTCACCGGCCGGGTCCGGACCGGCGAGGCCAACGAGCTCAAGGTGGAGGTGCTCAGCGAGGAGCAGTCCAGCCGCTGGTACAGCGGCGCCGGGTTGTACCGGCCGGTGAATGTCTGGGTGGGCGGGAAAGCCTGCCTGCTGCCGGACAGCCTGCGGATCACCACCGAAACGCTGACCCCGCAGATCGCGGTGCTGCGTCTGGACCTGCCGGTCCACAACCGGCTCACTGCCCAGGCCAAGGGAAGTCTGGCGGTGACGGTGCAAAGCCCCGAAGGAGAGGTTGTCGCCCGGGAGACCCTGCCGGTGCAGCTGCTGCCCGGCCAGGATACCCCCTTGCAGCTGCGGCTGTCGGTGGCCCATCCCCGGCCCTGGAGCGCCGAGACCCCCGACCTCTACCGCTGCACGGCGGTGCTGACGGTGGAAGGGGAGGAAACCGACCGGACGGAGCTGACTTTCGGCATCCGCACCCTGGCGCTGGTGCCCGGGCAGGGGCTGCTGGTGAACGGGCAGCCGGTGAAACTGCGGGGGTCCTGCATCCACCACGACAACGGTCTGCTGGGGGCAGCCACCTTCCCCGACGCCGAGCGGCGCCGCTGCCGCCAGCTGAAGGAGGCGGGCTTCAACTGCCTGCGCAGTGCCCACCATCCCATGAGCCGGGCCATGCTGGAGGCCTGCGATGCCCTGGGCATGTATGTGCTGGACGAGCTCAGCGATCTCTGGACCCGCACCAAGAACCCCCGGGATTACGCCAATTTCTTCCCCGAACACTGGCGGCAGGATGTGCGCCGGATGACCGAGAAGGATTACAACCATCCCAGCGTGGTGATCTATGTCACCGGCAACGAGATCCCCGAGATCAGCACCCCATCAGGCACCAATCTGGCCCGGGAAGTGCACAGGGCCTTCAAGGCCGCCGACCCCACCCGCTTTACCACCTGCGCCCTCAACGGACTGGTGGCCGGGGCGGACCGGATGGGGGAGATGCTCTGTCAGGCCACCAGCATGACCCCCGAACAGCTGGCCGCCATGCAGCAGCCCGCCGCGGGCGGGGAAGGCGCCGGGATGGACGCCGTCAACGGCATGGCCATGGTGATGCAGGGGCCGCTGGCCGATGCCATCGCCACCGGACCCATCATGGACGAGCTGCTGGAGGAGCCCGCCGTGGCCACCGACATCACCGGGTACAACTACCTCACTGCCCGGCATGAGGTGGACCTGGCCCGGCACCCCGACCGGATGATTCTGGGCACCGAGACCTTCCCCGCCGACATTGTGCGGCTGTGGGATGTGGTGGAGCGCAATCCCCAGGTGCTGGGCGATATGACCTGGACCGGCTATGATTATCTGGGAGAGGCCGGATGCGGCATCTTCCACTATGACGGGGCGGCCAACTTCTCGGCCCACTGGCCCGACCGGCTGGCGGGCATCGGGGATCTGGACATCCTGGGAACCCGCAAGCCCATCAGCTATCTGCGGCAGGCGGTGTACCGGCTGGGACACGGCCCGGCCATCGGGGTGCTGCGGCCCGATCGGGACACCGCCCACTGCCCCCGCACCCCCTGGATGTGGAAGGACAACATCGCCAGCTGGACCTGGCCCGGATGCGAGGGACGGGAAACCCTGGTGGATGTGTACGCCAACGCCGAGGAGGCAGAGCTCTTTTTGAACGGCAAAAGCCTGGGACGGCAGAAGATCCAGTCCTTTGCCGCCACCTGGACCCTGCCCTATACCCCCGGCACCCTCACGGCGGTCAGCTACCTGGACGGCGCCGAGGCCGGCCGGACCGAGCTGGTCACGGCGGATGCCCCGGCGGCCCTGTCCCTGACCGCCGACCGCACCGCCCTGCCGGCGGACGGACAGTCGCTGGCCTTTGTGCAGATCCGCCCGGTGGATGCCCGGGGAAACTGGAACCGCTTTGTGCCGGTGGAAATCACCCTGAGCACCACGGGCGCCGGGACCCTGCAGGGGTCCGGCAGCGCCAACCCCAGCAGCGAGGGCAGCTACCGGGACGGCCGCTGGATCACCTACGACGGAGAGGGCATGGCTGTGCTGCGGGCCGGCACCGAACCCGGCCCCCTGACCCTGACGGTCAAGGCGGAGGGACTGCCCGAAGAACAGATTACCGTGACGGTGGAACCGATGCCCCAGGCTCGCTGAGCCCGGCGGTTCCCCAGGAGAGAAGAAGGAGGAAACAAGATGCAAACAACCAAACAGCTCGGACTGGACAAGGACGGATTCCAGCGGGTGATGCGCAAGCGGGATTATCTGGCGGATTTTTCCGGCCAGTTTGCCCAGGGCCTGATGGCCAATGTGGTGGGGCAGCTCACCTATTTCTATACCGATAAGGTCGGCCTGGCGGTGGGCGCCGTGGGTGTGGTCATGGCCATCGCCAAGGTCATCGACGCCCTGACCGACATCTGGTTCGGCAACGTGATCGAACACTCCAAGGGCGGCAACCGCAAGTACTATAAATGGATGCTGCGGATGATGATTCCCGCCGCCCTCATCATGGTGCTGGTGTTCACGGTGCCAGCCGGTGCCGGGCAGATGGTGGGACTGGCCTATGTGCTGGTCACCAACGTTCTGCTGTCCGCCGTGATCCTGACCATGATCGGCACCCCCTTCTCCGCCATTATGGTGGTGCGCACCAACAGCCAGCAGGAGCGCAGCAACATGGGTGTGGTCCGGGCTGTCGGCAACTATGGCGCCGGGATGATCGTTGCCATCTTCACCATTCCCCTGACCAACCTGCTGGGCGGCACCCAGGCGGCCTGGATCAAGTACGGCGTGATCCTGGGTCTGGCGGTGCTGCTGCTTCTGCTGCTGTGCTACCGCAACGGGAGCAAGGCGGTGTTTGTGAGTGATCTGACCGACAGCAACGCGGCCCAGCAAAAACAGCAGGAGGAAGAGGAAAACGTGCCCTTCAAGGACGCTGTTTCCATGCTGTTCCGCAACAAGTACTGGATCATCGTGCTGCTGTTCAACCTGATCACCTCGGTCACCAACGGCATGTCCTCCGCCTCCGGCACCTACTACTGCAAGTGGATTTTCGGCAATGACAACCTGGTGGGCCTCATCGGGGCCGGCGGCCTGGTGGCCACCATCGTCGGGTTTGCCCTGTCCAGCCCCATCATCAGCAAACTGGGGGTCAAGCGCACCATCAACTTTGGCCTGATCGGCGCGGTGATCCCGGCCGCCATCCGCGGCATCCTGCCCACCAACTTCCCGGTGTACGTCGCCACCAGCCTGATCGGCAGCTTTGTGCAGATCCCGCTGATGTGCCTGTACGGGGTGCTGCTGGCCATGGCCGTGGACTACAACGAATGGAAATATGACAAAAAACTGGTGGCTGTCTCTTCCGGTGCCATCGGCTTCGGCAACAAGGTGGGCAGCGGCCTGAGCTCGGTGGTGCTGGCGGCTTTCCTGGCCCTGGGCGGCTACGACGCCACCCTGGCGGTGGCCAGCAATTCCATGCGGATGGCCATTTACGGCATCGGCAACTGGCTGCCGGTGGCAATCAACCTGATTATGTTCCTGGTCTTTACCCAGTTTGATCTGGAAAAGAAACTGCCCGCCATGCGGGAGGAAGTGGTCCGCCGCCATGCTCAGCAGGACGACCAGTGAGCGTCCTCAAAAACGGAGGTAGAATGATGCAATCCTTTGTGATCCCTCAAAACGCCGAGACCCGGCCTTTTCACAAACACTGGCAGTTCTGCGTGGGCAGCTGCCATGCCCCGCTGCTGCTGCGCCGGGATTACATCCGGCAGCTCAAGGCCATCCACGACGACCTGGGCATCTGCCGGGTGCGGTGCCACGGCATCTTCGGCGACGAGATGCACACCTACGATACCCTGGCCGACGCCTTGGGCAATGACCAGGTGCCGGAACTGTATTACCGCAATTTCCGCCTGCCCATCCTGGCCTACGAAAATGTGCTTTCTGCCGGGATGCAGCCCTTTGTGGAGCTGAGTTTCATGCCCCAGCATCTGGCCAAGGACCCCCAAAAGAGGGGCAGCTTCTACTACAAGCCCTGCATCTCGCTTCCCAAATCCGACGAGGCCTGGTGCGAACACATCCGGGCCTTCCTCCAGGCACTGATTCATCACTTTGGCGCCCGGGAGGTGCGCAGCTGGTACTTTGAGGTGTGGAACGAACCCGACCTGACCACCCCCTTCTTTGCCGGGACCCAGGAAGACTACTTCCACCTCTATGAAATCACCGCTCGCACCCTGAAAGAGGTAGACCCGGAACTGCGGGTGGGCGGTCCCTCCACCAGCGCCAGCAAGTGGGTGGAAAGCTTTGTGGCCTTCTGCCGTCAGCGGGATGTGCCGCTGGACTTCATCACCACCCACCAATACCCCGGCGACCCCATCACCAGTGTGTATGACCAGGGCGGCCAGAAACCCGGCGAGCTGTCCGAAACCGAACAGCAGCAGATGGCCCAGTATGCCAACATTGATCTGGCCGCGCTCTTCAGCGGGCTGGTGCCGGAGGAGGGGGTGCTGCCCTTCTTCCGCCGGATCCTTCGGGATTCCACCGAGACCGATGCGCTGGACCGGGCGGTGCTGGCCAACCACGGGGCCATTGTCAAGCAGCAGGCCGGCGGACTGCCGGTCTACTACACCGAATGGTCGGACAGCGCCACCTGCCCCGCCGACGGTCACGACAGCCGCCGGATGGCCGCCTACGATGTCTTTGCCGCCCTGGCGGCAGACGGCGTCATCGACGGTTCCAGCATCTGGTGCTTCAGTGATACCTTTGAGGAACACCTGCCCTATCCCGAGGAATTCCACGGCGGGTTCGGCCTGCAGACCCAGCACGGCATCCCCAAGCCGGCCTACCGCGCCATGCAGCTGCTGGGCCGGGCAGGGGACCAGCGTCTGGTGCTGGACGGCGCACTGGAGGGAGAAATCTCGCTGGCGGCCTTCCGCAAGGGGCCGGACACCCAGCTGGTACTGACCCGCCAGAATCTGCACCATGCGGCCAACCGGAATGCCCCGGCCGAAACCGCCCGCATCCGGGTGGAACTTCCAGCGGCGCCCCGGTCGGTGGTGGCCTGGCGGATTGATGAGACCCACTGCAACCCGGCCCGGGCCTGGGAGGAGATGGGCCGCCCCATGCAGCCCACCCCCGAACAGCTGGACCTGCTGCGTCAGGCCAGTGAACTGCAGCCGGAGTTCTGGCCGGTCCACTACCAGGACGGTGTCTTGACGCTGGAAACGGCGCTGGGCATCAACGATCTGTGCTTTATCCGGATTCAGGCTTAACCGAAACGTCCGGTCCGAAGGAGGTTTTTATGCCGAAGACGAAACTGACCGATTCCGCCTCCATCCCCGCCGTCGTGGCGGAACTGACCCTGGAGGAAAAGCTGAAGCTGGTGGGGGAGTACACCGCCTGCCATACCTATGCCATCCCCGAACGGGACATCCCGGCCCTCTGCCTGATGGATGGGGCCACCGGGCCCAATGGGGTGCAGGCAGTGCTGGATTACATCACCGATCCCGCTGTGCTCTCCCAACTGACCCCCGAACAGGCCATGAGGTTCAGCTATGCCAGCCCCGAGATGGTGGCTCTCAATGAGGCCGACCTGGACCAGGCCGCCGCCCGCTATGCCGAGGACCCCGCCATGGCCGGGCTGGTCCGGCGGATGGCCGCCCACCGGCCGGGCGGACGGCAGTACATCAGCTTTCCCTCCGGGGTGAACCTGGGGGCCGCCTTTGATCCCGCTCTGGCCGACCGGGTGGGGGAGGCTGCGGGCCATGAGCTGCGCCGCTCGGGGGCGGACGTTTGTATGGGGCCCAACATCGACATCGCCCGGGACCCGCTGGGCGGCCGCGACTACGAGATGTACGGCGAGGACCCCACCCTGATCTGCGCCACGGCGGATGGCTTCATCCGCGGCCTGCAGCGCACCGGTACGGCGGCGGTGGCCAAGCATTTCCTGGCCAACAACCAGGAAACCGCCCGCAACGTCAAGGACACCCATCTGTCCGAACGCACCCTGCAGGAACTCTATGCCCGACCCTTCCGGTATGCGGTGCAGCACACCGGAACCAAAGCCGTCATGAGCGCCTACAACGCCATCAACGGCACCTTTACCAGTTACAACAAGGCACTGCTCACCGATCTGCTGCGGGAGGACTGGGGCTTTGACGGGGTGGTGGTCAGCGACTGGGGCGCCGCCTCCCACGATAAACCCGATGCCCTGGCCGCCGGCCTGGACCTGATCACCTGCGGGCCCAGCGAGATGGACGAGGTGCGCACCGCCGTACAGAACGGCTCTTTGCCCGAAAGCGTGCTGGACCGCAGTGTGGCCCGGCTGCTGCAGCTCATCCTCTGGGTGCGGGACACCCAGGCCTCCGCGCCGCTGCCTCAAAGTGATGCGGCGGACCTGGACATCGCCCGGCAGGCGGTGGCCGAGGGCAGTGTGCTGCTGAAAAACAAGGGCAACCTGCTGCCGCTGGGGGCGGACCAGACCGTCTGCTTTGCCGGCCGGCGCAGCCGGGAACTCATCGAGTACGGCACCGGTTCCACCGCCGTGCCCACCGCCCGGCACTCGGCACCCTACCCCGCCTATGCGTCCCTGGGCCGTCCCACGACCTGGGAGGAACTGGACGGGGCGGATGTGCTGGTCTACACCGTGGCCGCTTCCTCGGGGGAAAACGTGGACCGGGAGGATCTGAAGATTGAGGCGGAGGACCGCCAGCGCCTGCCCGGGATGCTCCGCGCCGCCAAAGCCAAGGGGCTTCGCACCGTGGTGATCCTCAACGTACCCGGCCCGGTGGAGATGGGGGATTGGGAGGCGGATGCCGATGCCATTCTCTGCATCTTCTTCCCCGGCTGCACTGGCGGGGAGGCCGCCGCTGCCATGCTGGCGGGGCAGATGGCTCCCGGCGGACGGCTGCCGGTGTCCTTCCCCTTCCGGCTGCAGGACACCCCCTCCTATCCCAACTTCCCCGGTGAGTACCGGGATGTGTATTACGGCGAAGGCATTTTTGTGGGCTACCGCAGCTATGACAAACGGGAGCTGCCGGTGCGCTATCCCTTCGGATACGGGCTGAGCTACACCACCTTCACCCAGCAGCTGCTGGGGGAGCGCTTTACCTTTGATACGGCGGCCTGCGACACCCTGCGGGTGCCGGTTCGGGTGCGCAACACCGGCAGCCGCGCCGGCAGCCAGGTCATCCAGCTGTATCTGGCGGAAAATTCTCCCCGGCTGCTGCGTCCGGTACGGGAACTGGCCGGCTTTGCCAAGGTATGGCTGGAACCCGGCGAGGAGCAAACGGTGGAGGTCGTGATCTCCCGGGAGGCGCTGTACTGCTTTGATCCCCAACAGCACCGGCTGGTGCTGCCGGTGGGCGGTTATACCCTCTGGGCCGGCACCTCCTGCGCCGATCTGTTTGCCTCGGCACCGCTGCAGGTGCTGGGCCCCAATCCCTATCCCCTCACCGGGCAGAGCACCATCGGAGAACTGCGCCGCGTGCCCGCTGCCTGGCAGGCGGTGGTGGACTTCACCAACGGGGCTTTTGGCCAGCTCAGCGAGGAAACCCTGGCCTTCATGGACCAGCGGACCCTGGACGAGGTCCTGCGCATCGGGATGATCCAGGTCATCCCCGATGCGGTCAAGCTGGACGATTTGCTCCAGCAGCTCTACGATACCCTGGCCCGGTTCTAAAGACAAAACCTGCTCCGTCAATTGCGGCGGAGCAGGTTTTCGACAGAAAACACGCCTCCCGATGTCGCGCAAAATCGGGAGGCGTGTTTTTGTAAACGGGCTCTTGTTTGTTGCGGCGGAGGGTTGGTCCGTTATCCCTGGTTGGGTTGCAGATTCTGGAGGAAGCGGCGGTCAGCCTCGGCGCCGTAAGGCGCGTAGCGGCCCTGGGTCAGGGCGGGCAGGGCATCCTTGGCGAAGTCCGCCCAGCTTTCAGCTTCGTGGCGCACCAGAATAGGGTAGAAGAACACCCCGTTCTTTTGGGCGGCGGCCTGGTCGCCGGGGGCGTCCCCCACCATCAGGATGTGGTCGGGGGCATAGCCCTTCTCCTTCAGCTGGGCGATGCAGGCGGCTTTGGAGCCGGAATCCTGGCAGCAGAGCACATCCACGGCGGAAAGCAGATGGCAGCGGTCCCATTCTTCCTCCACCGCTTCCCGGTTGGCGCTGGAGACCACCGCCACATCGGCCACGGCGTGGGCGGCGGTCAGCCCTTCCAGAACGCCGGCAAAGGGCTTCGTCTCGCTGGCGGGCAGGGCGTTGATGGCGGTGTTCACCGCCTGGGACCAGGCCAGTGCCTTGGCCAGGGCGGGACCCTTCGCGGCCGGGATGGCCTGGGCCAGGGCCGCGTTGGAGAGCTCGGGCGCCTGGGCGGTCCAGTCGGCTAGCTCCTGTACCCCGGGAATGGGGGTGTACTGTTCGTTGATCTCGGTCAGGGCCATGGCCAGCCCCTTGAACCGGTTCACCCCCCGGGTCATGGTATAGAGATTGATCTCGTTCCAGCGGGTCAGGATGGGCTGGCGCCAGGCGTCCAACCCCCATTCCTCCACCATGCAGGGACCGAAACAGCGGAAATGCTTCACATCCATGGTATCCATGGCGCAGCCGTCCGAATCCACACAGACGAGGAACGCTTTTCCCTTCTGGAAATCCTGTAATGTTGTCATCAATGTATCACCTTTCTTTGGCAGCCGGAGCAACGGCTGGGGAAGACACGGTTGAAAAGGTCTTTACAGCCGGGTGTCCCAACGACCGCAGAAGACGCTCTCGTCGGCGGTGCCGTGGAACTGGCTCTGGCCGGTCAGCTTTTGGATGGCCGCCCGGATATGGGGCCGGTTGGGGGCATAGGCGTTCACGAAGGTGTGCACCTGGGGCAGATCGATCAGGTGGTTGGTGTAGTTCAGGCTCATGGCCACGGTGGGCACTTCCTCGTTGTACCAGGGCAGCTCCATGCTGTGGTTGCAGCTCCAGCGCAGCCGGACTTCATTCTCCTGGGCATAGCCCTTGACGTTGACCACGATGAGGGCCCAATCGTGGGTCTTGACGAAGTCGGCGCGGGGGGCGTGGGAGAGCATCTTGACAAAGTTCATGGGAGAGACGCCGTTTTCAATCTCCAGGGCGTGGAAGTTGGGGCAGACATCCACCTCAAACCCGGCATGCTCCAGCTCCTCGATGACCACCTGCTTGGCGGGGTCACCCTTGTACCCCTTGGTGGTGGGGGTGGAGCCCACATAGACCAGGAAGACCCGCTTCTTGGTCTTGGGGTCGATGGGCAGGTTGTTGCGGGTGTCCTTGACCAGGGTGATGCAGCTGTCGGCAGCCTGGGCGGTGTAGGACTGGTGCTCCTCGCAGCCGATGCAGTCCAGGGCGCTCTCGGCGGGCATCCGCTTTTCGTTCAGGTGCAGCTTGGCCTTGAGGCCCAGCACCCGGTGCAGGGCATCGGACAGCCGTTCCTCGGTCAGATCGCCCCGCTCATAGGCGGCGCGCAGGAAGGAAATGTCCTCGTCGATGTCGTTGGCAAAGAGGAACATATCGCAGCCCGCGATGATGGCACCGGGCACCGACTCCGACCGCTTGGCGGTGGCGGTGAAGCCCACCATGTGGGAGGCGTCCGAGATGATGACCCCGTTGAAGCCCAGCTCATCGCGCACCAGATCGGTGAGCAGTTCGGGGGCAAGGCTGGCGGGCTTGATGTCCTTGTCCTGGATGCCGGGGCGCAGCTTGCGGGACATGGCGGGCAGGGCAATGTGGCCCACCATGATGGCCTCCACTCCGTCATTGATGAGGGTGCGGTAGACCTTGCCGAAGCTGGCTTCCCAGTCCTCGACGCTCAGATTGTTCACCCCCATGACCAGATGCTGGTCCAGCTCCTCCACACCGTCACCGGGGAAGTGCTTGATGGTGCAGGCCATGTTGGGGTTGGCATCCTTGATGCCCTTGATGTAGGCCCGGGCATTGGCAATGACCTTGTCGGGGTCGGAACCGTAGCTGCGGGTGTTCACAATGGTGTTGCGCCAGTTCTGGTAGACATCCACCACCGGGTTGAACATCCAGTTGACCCCCACGGCGCTGGCCTCCCGGCCTGCCACCAGGCCCACATGGTAGGCGTTCTCGGTGCCCTCGCCGGCGCCGCACTCGGCAGCGGTGGCCACGAACACACCGCCTGGTGCCACACTGTTGCCGCCGTCGTCACAGTTGGCGGCGATGAGCAGCGGCAGCTTGCTGTGCTTCTGGAACAGGGCCAGCTGCTGGTAGGTTGCCTCTTTGCTGCCGCCGTTCTGCCAGCGCAGACCACCCATATGGGACTGGGCCAGCAGTGCCTGGATCTGGTTCTCGCCAAAGCCGGGCTGTGCCTGCAGGATGACAAAGAGCTGACCCAGCTTTTCGTCCAGGCTCATGGAGGCGATGGAATCCTCCACCCATTGAATCTGGGCGTCGTTGAGATAAAAGGGCTTTTCTTTCAGATTGACCATAGAAATTTCTCCATTCTTTTTTGAGGCCGGATCGCCTGCAGGGATGCAGCGGGAGCCGGTGGGGTACGTTTTCTACCACTATTGTAGCCTGCCGACGGGGAAATAGATAGAAAAATCATGACATAAAATAGTAGAATATGGTATACTGAAGGAACAGAACGATACTATTTAAAAAGGGACTTGTACAACTTGAACAGTCTGCGGGAGGGAGTTTTTCACATCATGCTGAATCAAGCCGCCTTTACCCTGCTGCGCAACGTCCTGTGGGAGGGCTGGGGTTTGCCGCTGCGGTATTTCCCCGACCCGGAGGGGGATCTGACCGAGCTGGACCTGGGCATCCGGGCCCAGATGCGGGAGGCTGATCCGCTGTATGACCGGCTTCGGTCGGTGGCGGCGGGGCTGACGTTTGGCAAAATCCTGCTGCTGCGGGATTCCTTTCACCTGGATACCATCCTGCTGCGGGCTGCGCCGAAAGGGAAAGGCTTTTACAGCATCGGGCCCTTTCGCCGGCAGCCGCCGGACGAGGCAGAGATCCGACAGATCGCGGTGGAGTGCGGGCTGGGCCAGGCCCAGAGTGAAGGGATCGGCGCACTGTTTCGCCGGGTTCCGGTGAACATTTCCCGGGCCCTGGGGCTGTCGGTGGCCAGAAACCTTCTGCTGTCGGCCCACGGCATCCAGGACCCGGAGGTGCAGGAACAGACCGTTGAACAACGGGCAGACCTGCCGGACCTGACCCCGCTGGAGGACAGCAACGACCGGGCCCGGCGGGTGCAGGAGATTTACCGGCACGAGGGACAGCTGCTGGCCTATATCGCCGAGGGCAATGAGGCGAAGGCGCTGGAGGAAGTGCAGTATTTCATCCACACCGGCATTGACCAGCGATTGAAAAACCGGCTTTTCTCCCGCAGGTCGCTGGCCTACACCGTCAACACCCTCTTCCGCAAGGCGGCGGAAGGGGTGGGGGTGCATCCGCTCTTTCTGGATGAGATCAGCGAGCGGTTCGCCCGCCAGCTGGAACTCTGCACCACCCATCAGCAGATCGAGGACATCAACACCCAGATGGTCCATGAGTATTGCGACCTCTGCCGCCGGCAGGCCACCCGGGGTTACAGCCCCAACATCCAGAAGGTGATGCAGTACATCCAGATCAACCTCAGTCAGCCGCTCAGCCTTGAAACAATCGCCCGGGGTGTCAGCTTTTCACAGGGGTATCTCTCCCGGCAATTCAAAAAGGAGGTGGGAATGTCACTGGGGGAGTATCTGACCACCCGTCGGATCGAAACCGCCTGCCGGTTGTTGGAAAAGACCTCGATGACGGTACGGGAAATTGCCGGATATGTGGGCATCCCGGACTGGAACTATTTCACCAAGGTGTTTCGCCGTCAAAAGGGATGTACCCCCAGTCAGTACCGCAAACAGAACGCCAACCCGGCAGGGGAAAGCCCCCACTATATATAAAGGAAGAGAAAAGAAGCCCACCCACCCCAAGATGTAGCCTGTAAAGAACGTGTAAAATACCATATACAACCCCCACAAAAAAACATGAAGAAATTTGTCGAAAAAGCATTGACAAACAGGAAATCTGTG
>CALWNP010000020.1 GCA_944382835.1 uncultured Gemmiger sp. | reverse complement strand
GGGAGCTTTCCCGAGTGGCCAATGGGGACAGACTGTAAATCTGCTGCTTAATGCTTCGGTGGTTCGAATCCACCAGCTCCCACCAAAAATCCCGAACAGATTTCTGTTCGGGATTTTTCTTTGCCATCCGGGGCCTGCCGTGTTACAATGGCCCCGAAGAAGATTCAAGGAGGAAAACAAATCATGAAACTGTGGAACAGACTGCTCAGCCTGGCCCTGGCCGGCGCCATGGCGCTGTCGGTGGCGGGCTGCGGCCAGGGGACCGCTTCGTCCGAAGCCGCTTCGTCCCAGGCCGCCTCGTCCGAGGCCGCCTCTCAGACCGAAGCCACCCCGGCGCCCACCGCCTCGGCCGAAACCGCCGCCGGCGTCAGCTTTACCGACCAGGCCGGCCGCACCGTCACCCTGGAGGCCCCGGCCAAGACGGTGGTCAGCTGCTACTACATCACCACCTACGCCGTCATCGCCCTGGGCAAGACCGACACCATCGTGGGGCTGGAGAACAAGGCCGACACCCGGGCCCTCTACGCCCTGGCCGCCCCCGAGCTGCCCGACCTGACCCAGGTGGGCACCCTGAAGAGCCTGGATGTGGAGGCGGTGGCCGCCCTGGCCCCCGACCTGGTCATCATGCCCAAAAAGCTGATGGACAACGCCCAGACCCTGGAGGACCTGGGCATCCCGGTGATGGTGGTGGACCCCGAAACCCAGGACGGGCTGGAAACCATGCTGACCCTGATGGGCCAGGCCCTGGGCGCCGAGGACCGCGCCGCCCAGCTGATCGCCTACTACCACGACCAGCAGGACCGGATGGCCCAGCTCACCGAAGGGCTGGACAAGCCCAGCGTCTGTGTGCTGAGCAACAGCAGCTACCTGTCGGTGGCGCCCGCCGGCATGTACCAGAATGATCTCATCGAACTGGCCGGGGGCACCAATGCCGCCGCCGACATCCAGGACGACTACTGGGCCGAGGTCAGCTACGAAAGCCTGCTGGCCATGGCGCCCCAGGTGCTGGTGATCCCCTCGGGGGCCTCCTACACCGCCCAGGATGTGCTGGCTGACGCCCAGCTGGCCGCCCTGCCTGCCGTGCAGAATGGCGCTGTCTACACCATGCCCCAGGATCTGGACGAGTGGGATTCTCCCACCCCCTCCAGCGTGCTGGGCATCCTGTGGCTGACCAGCGTGCTGCATCCCGATGCGTACAGCTTCGAGACCTTCACCGCTGACGCCCAGGACTTCTACCAGACCTTCTACGGCTTCACCCCCGACGCCGCCCTGCTGACCAAGTAAGATGAACAAATCCAGATCCCCCCGCACCCCGCTGTGCTGCCTGGGGGCAGGTCTGCTGCTCATCACCCTGGGGGCGGTGTCCCTCTGTGTGGGCAGCTACCCCTTGTCCCTGGGGCAGATCGGGGCGCTGCTCACCGGCGGGATGGGGGACACCATCCAGGCCCGGGTCTTCTTCACCCTGCGGCTGCCCCGCACCCTGATGGCGGCAGTCACCGGGCTGGCCCTGGGGCTGGCCGGTGGGGTGTACCAGACGGTCTTCCGCAACCCGCTGGCTTCCCCCGACCTCACCGGGGTGGCCGGGGGCGCCTCGCTGGGGGCGGCGGCGGTCATTGTCTGGGGCGCCGGCGGGGCGGTGGAGATCATGGCCGGGGCCTTTGGGGCGGGGCTGCTCAGCCTGGCCCTGGTGCTGGGGCTGGTGCGGGCCTGCCGCACTGACCGCACCGCCACCTATGTACTGGCGGGCATCCTGGTCAGCGCCCTGGCCGAGGCCGGGCTGATGCTGCTGAAAACCCTGGCCGACCCCGAGCGGGAGCTGGCCGCCATCGAGTACTGGACCATGGGCAGTCTGTCCGCCATGACCAGCGGCAAGCTGGCGGCGGTGCTGCCGGTGGCGGTGGGGGCGGCGGGCATCCTGCTCTTCCGCCGCCAGGCCGCCCTGCTCACCCTGGGGGATGAGAGCGCCCGAGCCACCGGGCTGGAACCCGGCCGCTGGCGGGCGCTGCTGCTGGGGCTGGCCACCCTGATGGTGGCGGCGGTGGTCAGCGTCACCGGGGTGGTGGCCTTTGTGGGGCTCATTGCCCCCCACATCGCCTTCGGGCTGCTGCGGCGGCGGGGCGGGGCCTTCCTGCCCTTGTGTGGGCTGGTGGGAGCCGACCTGCTGCTGGCCGCCGACCTGCTAGCCCGCACCCCCGGCAGCGGGGCTGAGCTGCCGCTGAGCATCTTCACTGTGCTCTTTGCGGCGCCGGTGCTCTGCATGCTGATGCTGCGCCGAAGGGGGGATGGGGATGCTGCTTGAGGCCACCAACCTCTGTGTGGGCTACCGTACCCCGGTGGTGCAGGGAGCCAGCCTGGGGCTGGAACCCGGCCGGGTGGTGGGGCTGCTGGGCCCCAACGGCTGCGGTAAATCCACCCTGCTGCGGGGGCTGTGCGGCGGCGCCCGGGTCTTTTCCGGCCGGGTGACGGTGGTGGGGCGGGATGCCCTGGCCCTGTCCGCCCGGCAGCGGGCCCGATACATCGCCCTGCTGCCCCAGCGGGTGGGGCTGCTGCCCGGCCTGACGGCGGGGGAGGTCATCCTCATGGGCCGCTACGCCCGGGGCGGGCTTTTCTCCGGCCCCACCCCCGCCGACCGTGCCCTGGCCCTGGATACTGCCCGGTTTTTTGGGGTGGAGGGACTGTGGAACAAGGACTGTGCCGCACTCAGCGAGGGGCAGCGCCAGCTGGTGCATCTGTGCCGGGTGGCGGTTCAGCAAACCCCGGTGCTGCTGCTGGACGAACCCAACAGCGCCCTGGATTTCGGCAACACCCACCGGCTCTTCGGGGCGCTGCGCCGCTGGGCCGGCACCCAGAACCGGGCGGTGCTGGCGGTGCTCCACGACCCCACCCTGGCCCTGGCCCACTGCGACCTTCTGCTGCTGATGCAGGGGGGCAAGCTGCTGGGCACCCTGCGCCCTGAAGACGGCCCCGAAACGGCGGCCCGGGCGCTGGGGCAACTTTACCCGGGCATCCGGGTCCGGCGGGCGGCGGGACAGCTCTTTTGCACCCTGGACGATTACGAAAAAGAACCCTGACAAGAAAAGATATGACACGAGGAATCATTTGGAACGAGAAAGGAAAGGCGGAAGGACGATGAATCCCACCCAAACCCAAACCCCGGCTCTGGGGACGGTAACCCCCTATGATTTCCGCGGCAAGCTGCCGCTGCGCCAGGCCATCCCCCTGGGATTGCAGCATGTGCTGGCCATGTTTGTGGGCAACCTGACCCCCATCCTCATCATCACCAGCGCCTGCGCGGCGGGCGGCGGTGCCGAGGAGTTCGCGGCCATCCAGGTGACCCTGCTGCAGAACGCCATGCTGGTGGCGGGCATCGTCACCCTGGTGCAGCTCTTCTCGGTGGGGCCCATCGGCGGCCAGGTGCCCATCATCATGGGTACCAGCTCGGGCTTCATCGGGGTGTTCCAGAGCGTCACCCAGATCATGGGGGGCGGCGTGCTCAGCTATGGGGCCATCATGGGGGCCTCCATCGTGGGCGGCCTGTTTGAGACGGTGCTGGGCGCCTTCCTCAAACCCCTGCGGCGGTTTTTCCCGGCGGTGGTCACCGGCACCGTGGTGCTCTCCATCGGCCTGTCGCTGATCAGCGTGGGGGTGGGCTCCTTCGGGGGCGGCACCTCGGCGGCCGACTACGGCTCGGTGGAAAACCTCCTCATCGCCCTGGTGGTGATGTTGGTGATCCTGGCCTTCAAGCACGGCTGCAAGGGGCTGGCCAGCTCCTCCTGCATCCTCATCGGCATCATTGTGGGGTATGTGATCTGCGGTGTGCTGCCCTTCTTCCTGCCCACCACCGGCCTCACCGCCGACGGGGTGGAGTACACCAAGGCCTGGGTGCTCAACTGGGACAAGGTGGCCCAGGCATCCTGGTTCGCCATCCCCGAGCTGCTGCCGGTCAAGCCGGTGTTTGACCTGCGGGCCATTCTGCCGGTGGGCATCATGTTTATCGTTACCGCCGTCGAGACGGTGGGGGACATTTCCGGCGTCACCGAGGGCGGTATGGGCCGGGAGGCCACCGACAAGGAGCTCTCCGGCGGCATCATCTGCGACGGCCTGGGCTCCACCTTTGCGGCCTTCTTCGGGGTGCTGCCCAACACCAGCTTCAGCCAGAACGTGGGCCTGGTCACCATGACCAAGATCGTCAACCGCACCGCCCTGGGCTTTGGCGCCATTTTCCTGGTGCTCTGCGGCCTGCTGCCCAAGCTGGCGGCGTTGGTCTCCATCATGCCCCAGAGCGTGCTGGGCGGCGCGGCGGTCATCATGTTCTCCTCCATCGTCATGAGCGGCATCCAGCTCATCACCCGGGAACCCCTCACCACCCGCAGCATGTCCATTGTCTCGGTGGCGCTGGGCCTGGGCTACGGCATCGGCTCCAACATGGCGGTGCTCCAGCATCTGCCCCAGGCGGTGCAGCTGATCTTCGGCGGTTCCGGCATCGTGCCCGCCGCCCTGGTGGCCATCGTCATGAACATTCTGCTGCCCCGGGAAAAGAAGGACGCCCCGGCGGAATAATTTCCCGGAAAATCGGCCCTGCCGGCTGCGGCGGGGCTTTTTCTCTGGCCGGTTCCATGGTATACTGGAACCGGAAACAACGACAGTACGGAGGCCAAACTATGCTTACCTTCAGACAATATCTGCGGCCCCAGACCCTGGACGAGGCCTACGCCCTGTGCCAGAAGCGGGCCAACCTGGTGCTGGGCGGGATGCTCTGGCTCAAGATGCAGAACCGCACCGTGGACACCGTCATCGACCTGTGCGACCTGGGCCTGGACCAGGTGGAGGACCTGGGGGAGGAATGGCGCATCGGGGCGATGGTGTCCCTGCGCACCCTGGAAACCCACCCCGGTCTGGCCGCCTCCACCCACGGCGCCATGGCGGATTGCCTGTGCCACATTGTGGGGGTGCAGTTCCGCAACCTGGCCACGGTGGGGGGCAGCATCTACGGGCGGTTCGGCTTTTCCGACCCGCTGACCCTCTTCCTGGCGCTGGAGGCGGTGGTGGAGCTGCACCACGCCGGCGATGTACCCCTGGCCGACTTCGTCAACCAGCCTTACGAGCGGGACATCCTGACTCACGTCCGGCTGCCCAAACACCCCGGCCGGGTGGCCTATCTTGCCCAGCGCAACACCGCCACCGATTTCCCGGTGCTGACCTGCGCCGTGGCGGTGGGGGAGAGCGGGGCGCGCTGCGCCATCGGCGCCCGCCCCATGAAAGCATGCCTGGTCAAGCTGGACCTGCCCGAGAGCATCACCCCTGAAACCGCTGCGGCGGCGGGGGACCGTGTGGCCGAACAGGTTACCTTTGGCAGCAATCTGCGGGCCGGGGCGGACTATCGCCGGGCCATCTGCCGGGTTCTGGTGCGCCGGGCCCTGCTGGGATGCAAGGAGGAAGAGTAAATGGAAATTCGCCTGACCCTCAACGGCAGGCAGCTGCGGGCCGAGATCGAGCCCGCCCTGCTGCTGATTGATTTTCTGCGCGCCCAGGGCTGCCTGAGCGTCAAGCGCGGCTGCGAGACCGCCAACTGCGGGCTGTGCACCGTCCTGATGGACGGGGTGCCGGTGCTGTCCTGCTCGGTGCTGGCGGCCCGGGCGTCCGGCCACAGCGTCCAGACCCTGGAAGGGCTGCAGGAGGAAGCCGAGGAATTTGTGGGCTTCATCGCCGACCAGGGGGCGGAGCAGTGCGGCTTTTGCAACCCCGGCTATGTGATGAACACCATCGCCCTGCTGCGGGAAAACCCCAACCCCACCGACGACGAGATCCGGGCGTATCTTGCCGGCAATCTCTGCCGCTGCTCGGGGTACGAGGGACAGCTGCGGGGCATCCGGGCCTTTCTGAACGCCCGGGGAACCAAGGAGGTGAATCCCCATGCCTGAGACCAAAACCGTGGGCCATGCCCTGCGCAAAAAGGATTCCATGGGCCTTTTGCTGGGCAAGCCGGCCTTTCTCTGTGATGTGACCCCGGCGGACTGCCTGGTGGTCAAGCTGCTGCGAAGCCCTCACGCCCATGCCCTGATCCGCAGCATCGACACCTCCATCGCCATGAAGGTGCCGGGAATGGTGGCCATCTACACCTACAAGGATGTGCCCCACAACCGGTTCACCAACGCCGGCCAGACCTACCCCGAACCCTCCCCCCACGACCGTTTGATCCTGGACCAGCGGCTGCGCTTTGTGGGAGACCCGGTGGCCATCCTGGCCGGGGAGAGCGAGAAGGCGGTCAACCGGGCCATGAAGCTCATCAAGGTGGACTACGAGGTGCTGACCCCGGTGCTGGACTTCCACACCGCCAAGGACAACCCCATCCTGGTCCACCCCGAGGAGGACTGGGAGGCGCTGTGCCCGGTGGGGGCGGACAACCACCGCAACCTCTGCGCCCACGAGGTTTGCAGCCAGGGGGATGTGGAGGCCGAGCTGGCCGGCTGCGATGTGGTCATTGACCACACCTGGCACACCAAAGCCTGCCAGCAGGCGATGATGGAAACCTTCCGCACCTACACCGAGATGGACCCCTTCGGGCGGCTGCATGTGATCAGCTCCACCCAGATCGTCTTCCATGTGCGGCGGATTCTCTCCATCGCCCTGGGCATCCCCAAGTCCCGCATCCATGTGGAAAAGCCCCGCATCGGCGGCGGCTTCGGGGCCAAGCAGACCAGCGTGTCCGAGGTGTACCCCGCCTTTGTCACCCTCAAGACCGGGCGGCCTGCCCGGATTGTCTTTACCCGACAGGAGTGCCAGATCGCCGGCAGCCCCCGCCACGAGATGGAGGTCCGGGTCCGGCTGGGCGCCGACCGCCAGGGCAACATCCGGGCCATGGATGTCTACACCCTCTCCAACACCGGCGCGTACAGCGAGCACGGGCCCACCACGGTGGGGCTTTCGGGGCACAAGTCCATCCCGCTCTACACCGGCGGGCTCAAGGCCTTCCGGTTCGGCTACGACGTGGTCTACACCAACGTCCAGGCCGCCGGGGCCTACCGGGGCTACGGCGCCACCCAGGGCATCTTTGCAGTGGAAAGCGCCGTCAACGAGCTGGCCGACCGGCTGGGCATCGACCCGGTGGCCCTGCGGGAGCGCAACATGGTGCGCCAGGGGATGATCATGCCCGCCTACTACAACGAACCCGCCAACGCCTGTGCCCTGGACCGCTGCCTGACCCGCTGCAAGGAGATTTTTGACTGGGATCACCGCTTCCCGGTGCTGGACATGGGCAACGGCAAGGTGCGGGCCGCTGGCGTGGCCATGGCCATGCAGGGCTCCGGCATCTCGGGGGTGGACGTGGGTTCCGCCACCGTCAAGCTCAACGACGACGGCTTTTACAGCCTGACCATCGGCGCCGCCGACATGGGCACCGGCTGCGATACTATCCTGGCCCAGATGGTGGCCGAGTGCATGGACTGCCCCCTGGACAACGTCATTGTCTTCGGGGCGGACACCGACACCTCCCCCTACGATTCCGGCTCCTACGCCTCCTCCACCACCTATGTCACCGGCAAGGCGGTGGAAAAGGCCTGCACCCAGCTGCGGGAGCAGATCCTCACCCTGGCCGCCGAGGCCCTGGGCTGCCCCGCCGACGAACTGGAATTCACCGGCCAGGAGGTGCGCCGCTGCGACGGCACCGCCAGCATCAGCCTGGTGGACCTGGCCACCCGGTCGATGTGCAACAACAACACTGCGGTGCAGGCCACCTGCACCCATTCTTCTCCCATGTCGCCGCCCCCCTTCATGGTGGGAATGGCCTGGATCGAGCTGGACAAGGAGACCGGTGCCGTCACCCTGCTGGACTACAAGGCGGTGGTGGACTGCGGCACCCCCATCAACCCGGCGCTGGCCCGCATCCAAACCGAGGGCGGCCTGTGCCAGGGCATCGGCATGGCCCTCTACGAGGATGTCCACTACACCGACACCGGCCGCATCCTGGAGGATTCCCTGATGCAGTACAAGATCCCCACCCGGCTGGATATGGGCCATCTGCAGGTGGAGTTTGAGTCCAGCTACGAGCCCACCGGCCCCTTTGGCGCCAAGTCCATCGGGGAAATCGTCATCAACACCCCGGCCCCGGCCATCGCCCAGGCGGTTTACCGGGCCAGCGGGGTCTGGGTGCGTACCCTGCCCATCACCCCCGAAAAGGTGCTGATGGGGATGCAGGGCAAAGCATGACCCGGGTGATCCTGCTGGCGGCGGGGGCCTCCCGGCGGTTCGGGTCGGACAAGCTGCTGGCTCCTTACCACGGCCGGCCCCTCTACCGCTTTGGGCTGGAAACCCTGGCCGCCGCCTGTGCCGGGCGCGCTGAGGCCGGTCTGACGGTGGTCACCAACAATCCCACCATCGCCGCCGACGCCGCCGTCCTGGGAGCCCGGGTGGTGCCCAGCCCTCAGGCCGCCCTTGGCCAGAGTTACAGCATCCGGGCCGCCCTGGACGGGGTGGGGTCGCTGGGGGAGGGGGACTTCCTCCTCTTTGTGGTGGCTGACCAGCCCGGGCTGCGCCCCGCCACCATCCGGCGGTTTCTGGACGCCGCGGTGCCCGGCTGCGGGGGGGCCACCGCCGTTTGTGGGGACCGGGTGGGCAACCCGGTGCTCTTTCCCGCCACCCTGGCCCCGGCGCTGCGGGCGCTGGAAGGGGACCAGGGCGGCCGCAAGGTGCTGAACCAGAGCCCCGGGCCCATTCTTGCCATCCCCTGCGAGGCCGCCGAGCTGCGGGACATCGACCGCCCCGACGACCTGGAATAACCAAGAAACGCCCTTTTCAAGGCCGGCTGCCCGCCGGCCTTTTTTGCGCTCCGGTGGGGGCAAAAAGGGTATTTTTATGCAAGATTTCCCGAAAAGGCTGCATATTTTCCAAAATCCTGCCCCAAACACCTTGCACAGCGCCCCGGTTTATATTATGATAAAACAAAACCCTTTCCACTGGAGAGGGCTGTGAGAGGAGACAATCAGAGGAGGAATTTTCATGAAAAAACTGACCTGCACCCTGCTGGCCCTGTCCCTGGCCCTGAGCCTGGCTGGCTGCGGCGCCACCGCCGACACCACCAGCGAGGCTGCTTCCAGCACCGCTGCCGACAGCGCCGCCAGCAGTGAGGCCGCCGCCGAGAGCACTGCGGCTGAGAGCACGGCCGACAGCACTGCCGCTGACAGCGATCTGGCCTACATTAAGGACAAGGGCCAGATGGTCATCGGCTACACCGTCTACGCCCCCATGAACTACACCGACGATGAGGGCAACTTCACCGGCTTTGACACCGAGCTGGCCACCGCCGTCTGCGAAAAGTTGGGCGTGGAGCCGGTTTTCCAGGAGATCAACTGGGAGACCAAGGTGGTGGAGCTGGACGCCAAGACCATCGACTGCATCTGGAACGGTATGACCCTGACCGATGACATCATGGCCAACACCGCCTGCACCCAGCCCTACGCCAAGAACGCCCAGGTCATTGTGATGAAGAAGGACGCCAGCTACACCGGCACCGCCGATCTGGTGGGCGCCAGCATCGCCTACGAGGCGGGCTCCGCCGGCCAGGACACCATCGAGGCCGACGAGAACCTCTCCCAGGGTGACCTGATCCCCAAGACGGTCCAGGCCGACTGCCTGCCCGAGGTGGAGGCCGGCAGCTGCCAGGCCTGCGTGCTGGACCTGACCCTGGCCAACGCCATGATCGGCGAGGGCACCAGCTACGCTGACCTGGAGATCAAGGACGAGCTGAACGTGGAGGAGTACGGCGTGGCCTTCCGCAAGGGCAGCGACGCCGCCGAAGCGGTCAACGCCGCCTTTGACGAGCTGAAGGCCGACGGCACCATGCAGTCCCTGGCCGACAAGTACAACCTGGAACTGGCCGATTGAGGTTCCGGCACCGCCCGGCGGAAAACCCCGCCGGGCCCTTGCCGTTTCTTGATGCAAAACAACCGGGGCCCCGCGCCCCGGCACAGGGAAGTGGGACAACATGAGTGAAGCAATGGTCATCTGGAGCCGCCTGACAGAGAGTTTCTGGCTCAACACCCAGCTCTTTGCCCTGACGCTGCTCTTTGCGCTGCCGCTGGGGCTGGTGGTGGCCTTTGGCTCGATGAGCCGGTTCACCCCGCTGCGGGCGGTGGTGCGCACCTTTGTCTGGGTCATCCGCGGCACACCGCTGATGCTGCAGATCATCGTCATCTATCTGGGCCCCGGCCTCATGGGCTGGGGCACCCCCTGGCCCGCCGGCAGCTTTGGCCGGCTGTGGGCGGCGGTGGTGGCCTTTGTCATCAACTACGCCTGCTATTTCTCCGAAATCTACCGCGGCGGCATCGAATCGGTGCCCCGCGGCCAGACCGAGGCCGGCCAGGTGCTGGGCATGACCCGGGCCCAGATCTTTTTCCGGGTCACCCTGCTCCAGGTCGTCAAGCGGATTCTGCCCCCCATGGGCAACGAGGTCATCACCCTGGTCAAGGATACCTCCCTGGCCAACGTGATCTCCAACAAGGAGATCATCATGATGGCCAAGGAATACAGCGCCAAGGGCCTGATCTGGCCGCTGTTCTCCACCGCCATCTTCTTCCTGGTCTTTGTGGGGGTTCTCACCCTGCTGTTCGGGGCACTGGAAAAGAAACTGGACTACTTCAAATAAGGGGGCACACCGCCATGGCATTGCTGGAAGCCACCGGCATCGGCAAAAACTTCGGCAGCACCAAGGTGCTGCAAAACATCTCCCTCTCGCTGGAAAAGGGGGAGGCACTGGCCATCATCGGCTCTTCGGGGTCGGGCAAAACCACCCTGCTGCGCTGCCTGAACTTTCTGGAAACCCCCGACACCGGCCGCATCGTGGTGGACGGCGAAACCCTCTGGGACGCCGACGACCCCGCCACCCACAAGGAACGGGAAAAGCGCAAAAAGCGGCTGCATTTTGGCCTGGTGTTCCAGAACTTCAACCTCTTTCCCCAGTACACCGCCCTGCAGAACGTCATGCTGGCGGGGCAGCTGCTGGCCCGGGAACGCCCGGATTTCCGCACCAACCGCAAACAGATCTACGAGGGGCTGGAGATCCAGGCCCGCCGCCTGCTGGAACAGATGGGGCTGAGCGACCGCGCCAACCACTATCCCCACCAGCTTTCGGGAGGGCAGCAGCAGCGGGTGGCCATCGCCCGGGCCCTGGCCCTGGAACCCGACATCCTCTGCTTTGACGAGCCCACCAGCGCCCTGGACCCCGAACTCACCGGCGAGGTGCTGCGGGTGCTGCGGGAGCTGGCAGCCAAAAAAACCACCATGATCATCGTCACCCACGAGATGGCCTTTGCCCGGGATGTGGCCGACCGCATCCTCTTTATGGACGGGGGCGTGGTGGTGGAGGAGGGCCCTGCCCACCAGGTTATCGACCACCCGCGGGAGGAGCGCACCCGCCGCTTCCTGGCCCATTACAGCGCCTGATTGGGATAGGAGACAGCCGCCGGATAAGACCCGGCGGCTGTTTTTTTGCGCCGCACACCCCTTGCGCTACAACCATAAGTTGTGGTATAATGGGAACCAGCATTGACAATCCTTTGATTTCCGTGGTTTAATAAAACTGTATGTGCAAACGCAACCCGTTGGGGGGCCGGTGTTCCGCGCCTCCCCGGCGGGCTTTTTCTCACAGAAGGGCAGGGAACACGCCGCATGGCAAAAAAGCAGCAGTATGGCAACGACAGCATCAAAAGCCTGAAGGGCGCCGACCGGGTGCGCAAGCGTCCGGCGGTCATTTTTGGCTCCGACGGGCTGGAGGGCTGCGCCCATTCCATCTTCGAGATCGTCTCCAACTCCATCGACGAGGCCCGGGACGGCTACGGCAACCGCATCAACATCACCCTCTTTGCCGACCACTCGGTGGAGGTGGAGGATTTCGGCCGGGGCATTCCGGTGGACTACAACAAGGCCGAACAGCGCTGGAACTGGGACCTGGTCTTCTGCGAGCTCTACGCCGGCGGCAAGTACAGCGAGGGCGGCGGCACCTATGACTTTGCCCTGGGCCTCAACGGCCTGGGCCTGTGCGCCACCCAGTACGCCAGCGAGTGGATGACCGCCGACATCTACCGGGACGGCTACCACTACCACCTGGACTTCAAAAAGGGCGAGAATGTGGGCGGCCTGCAAAAGGAGCCCTACACCGGTCGGCGCACCGGCTCGGTGATCCGCTGGAAGCCGGACACCGATGTCTTCACCGACATTGCGGTGCCCCCCGAGACCTTCCGGGACATGCTCAAGCGGCAGGCGGTGGTCAACGACGGGGTGACCCTGGTTTTCATCGACCGCTCCGGGGCCAAGATGGAAAAAACCGAGTTCTACTACGAGCACGGCATTGTGGACTACACCACCCAGCTGGCGGGGGACAACCCCCTGACCCCGGTCTACCACTGCAGCGGCAGCGCCACCGGCCGGGACCGGGCCGACCAGCCCGAGTACCAGGTCAAGATGAATGTGGCCTTCTGCTTCTCCAACACCGTCCAGACCCTGGAATACTACCACAACTCCAGCTGGCTGGAGCACGGCGGCAGCCCCGACCGGGCGGTGCGGCTGGCCTTTGTCCACCAGATCAACGCCTGGCTCAAAAACAAGGGGCTGTACAAAAAGAACGAGAGCGCCATCACCTTTGCCGATGTGCAGGACTGCCTGGTGCTGGTCTCCTCCAGCTTTTCCACCCGCACCAGCTACGAGAACCAGACCAAAAAGGCCATCACCAACAAGTTTGTGGCCCAGGCCATGACCGACTTCCTCAAGCATCAGCTGGAGGTCTACTTCATCGAGCACCCCGACGAGGCCGAAAAGGCCTGCAAGCAGGTGCTCATCAACAAGCAGAGCCGGGAACACGCCGAAAAAGCCCGCATCTCCATCAAAAAGAACATCACCGCCCAGATGGACCTGGCCAACCGGGTGCAGAAGTTCGTGGACTGCCGCACCAAGGACGCCTCCCGGCGGGAGCTCTACATCGTGGAGGGCGATTCCGCCATGGGCGCCGTCAAGCAGAGCCGGGACTCCGAGTTCCAGGCTATCATGCCCATCCGGGGCAAGATCCTCAACTGCCTCAAGGCGGACTATTCCCGCATCTTCAAATCCGAGATCATCACCGACCTGATTCGGGTCATGGGCTGCGGGGTGGAGCTGGGCGGCTCCCACAACAAGGACCTGGCCACCTTCAACCTGGACAACCTGCGGTTCAACAAGGTGGTCATCTGCACCGATGCCGACGTGGACGGCTACCAGATCCGCACCCTGGTGTTGACCATGCTCTACCGCCTGACCCCCACCCTCATCAACAAGGGTTACGTCTACATCGCCGAGAGCCCGCTGTATGAGATCAACACCAAAACCAAAACCTACTTTGCCTACACCGAGCCGGAAAAGGCCAACATCCTCAAGCGCATCGAGGGGCAGAAGTACACCATCCAGCGCTCCAAAGGTCTGGGTGAAAATGACCCCGAAATGATGTGGCTGACCACCATGAGCCCCGAAAGCCGCCGGCTGATCAAGGTGCTGCCCACCGATGTGGAACAGACCGCCCAGGTCTTTGATCTGCTGCTGGGGGACAACCTCCAGGGCCGCAAGGAGCACATCGCCGAGCACGGCGCCGAGTATCTGGACGACCTGGATGTAAGCTGAACCGGAGGAGACTATGGCCAAAAAACGCGAAAAGAAAACCACCCCTGCCCGTCCCCAGCTGGGGGACAATGTGGAGATCCTCTCGGCAGGGGAGATCATCGAAAGCCCCATCACCGAAACGCTGGAAACCAACTATATGCCCTACGCCATGAGCGTCATCGTTTCCCGCGCCCTGCCCGAGATCGACGGCTTCAAACCCGCCCACCGCAAGCTGCTCTACACCATGTACGGCATGGGGCTGCTCAAGGGCGCCCGCACCAAGAGCGCCAACATCGTGGGCAGCACCATGCACCTGAACCCCCACGGCGACGCCGCCATCTACGACACCATGGTCCGGATGGGCCGCAGCAACGAAAGCCTGCTGGTGCCCTTTGTGGACTCCAAGGGAAACTTCGGCAAGGCGTACAGCCGGGATATGGCCTACGCCGCCGCCCGGTACACCGAGGCCAAGCTGGAACCCATCTGCGAGGAGCTCTTCCGGGACATCGACAAGGACACGGTGGACTTTGTGCCCAACTATGACGGTACCACCACCGAGCCTACCCTGCTGCCGGTGACCTTTCCCACCATCCTGGCCAACAACACCCTGGGCATTGCGGTGGGCATGGCCTCCAACATCTGCTCCTTCAACCTGGTGGAGCTCTGCAACGCCACCATCGCCCTGATGAAGGACCCCGACGCCGACCTGGTCCAGATCCTGCCGGCGCCGGACTTTGTGGGGGGCGGCTCCATCCTCTACGACGCCGCCGAGATGCGCAACGTGCTGGAAAACGGCCGGGGCAGCATCCGGGTGCGGGCCCGCTGGGCCTATGACAAGGCCAACAACTGCATCGACATCACCCGGATTCCCCCCACCACCACGGTTGAGGCCATCATGGACAAGATCACCGAGCTGGTCAAGGCCGGCAAGATCCGGGAGATCAGCGACATGCGGGACGAGACCGACCTCAACGGCCTCAAGCTGACCATCGACCTCAAGCGGGGTCAGGACCCCGACAAGCTCATGGCCCGGCTGTACAAATCCACCCCCTTGGAGGACAGCTTTGCCTGCAACTTCAACGTTCTCATCGCCGGCCAGCCCAAGGTGCTGGGGGTGCGCAGCATTTTGCAGGAGTGGACCGCCTTCCGGGCCGAGTGTGTCCGCCGCCGCACCTACCACGATTTGCAAGGCAAGCGCAGCCGGCTGCACCTGCTCCAAGGTCTCGAATCCATTTTGCTGGACATCGACAAGGCCATCCGCATTGTGCGGGAGACCGCCGAGGAGGCCGAGGTAGTGCCCAACCTGATGATCGGCTTCGGCATCGACGAGGTCCAGGCCGAGTATGTGGCCGAGATCAAGCTGCGCCACCTCAACCGGGAGTACATCCTCAAGCGCACCCAGGAGATCACCGACCTGGAACAGGCCATCGCCGACCTGGAGGACATCCTCAAGCGCCCGGCCCGGATCAACAAGATCATCATGGCCGAGCTCTCCGAGGTGGCCAAAAAGTACGGCCAGCCCCGCAAGACCGAGATCCTCTACGACCTGCCCGACGATTCCGCCACCGAGGAGGAGGACGCAGTGCCCGACTACAACGTCCACCTCTTCTTTACCAAGGACGGCTACTTCAAGAAGATCACCCCCCAGAGCCTGCGGATGTCGGGGGAGCAGAAGCTCAAGGACGGGGACGAGATCATCTTCACCGCCGAGGCCACCAACAGCGTGGAGCTGCTCTTCTTCACCAACCACTGCCAGGTCTACAAGACCCGGGCCGCCGACTTTGCCGACAGCAAGGCCAGCGTACTGGGGGACTATGTGGCCTCGGCCCTGGGCATGGAGGAGGGGGAGGTGCCGGTCTTCATGACCATCACCACCGACTACAAGGGCCACATGCTCTTCTTCTTCCAGAACGGCAAGGCCGCCAAGGTGCCGCTGGAGAGCTACAAGACCAAACAGAACCGCCGCAAGCTGCTGAAAGCCTACAGCGACAAGGCCGAGCTGGCCGCCGTCTTCCACCTGACCGAGGAGACCGAGCTGGCCATCTTCACCTCCAACAGCCGGCTGCTGCTGGTGGGCACCGCCCTCATCCCCGAAAAAGCCACCCGGGACACCGCCGGCGTCAACGTCATTACCCTGAAAAAGAACGCCCGCATCGCCCGGGTGACCCGGGCCGCCAAGCTGGAGCTGGCCGACCCCCACCGCTACCGGGTGCGCACCCTGCCCGCCGCCGGCGCCCTGCTGCGGGATACCGACAAAACCGAACAGCTTTCGCTGTAAAAGGGCCGCAGGGACGGTGTAAAATTTCAAAAAAATCCTTGCGGGGCCGCGGTTTTCCTTGCATTTGGGCAAAAGATATGGTACACTGTTATCCGCTAGAGTTATAAAGGAGTGCTATTCAATGAGCTTGTATGAAATCATTTTCGGCGTGGTGCTGATCGTCGTCTCGCTGCTGATTATCGTCTTCACTCTCGCCCAGGAGCAGAAGGGCCAGGGTCTGTCCGCCGCCATCATGGGCGACAACAGCTTTATGGCAGCCGGCCGGGAGCGCGGTCTGGACGCCAAGCTGGCCCGGGTCACCAAGGTGATCGGGGTGATCTTTGTGCTGGCCACCCTGGTGGTCTGCGTCCTCAGCGCCCGCCTGTGATCCGGGTGGTTTCATTCGCTTGTTTCTAAGGTAGACGGCCCGCAACGCTTCGCGGGCCGTTTTTTGTGGGAAAGCCGCGGGCCCCGCGCCCGCATGGAAGGGTCCGGCCGGGTGGCCGGGCGACGTCAGAGAGGAGTATACCATGACAGCCTTGCAAAAGAACATTCTCGCCGCCGTCAAGCGGCGCCCCCACACCCTGCGGGAGCTGCAGAACAATCTGCAGGTGGACTACGGCCGGCTGCGCTACACCGTCTCGGCCATGGTGGCCACCGGCCAGCTGACCATGCGGGACGGCCGCTACGCTCCCGGCCTGGCCACCTACGACAACCAGGCCGCCCCCGCCCAGATTCCCTGCACCCTGGTCAAGCTGGCGGCCCGGTTCGGCTTTGCCGCCCGGGACGACGGCCAGGGGGACATCTTCATCCCCGGCCGCGGCCTGCACGGCGCCATGCCCCAGGACAAAATCCTGGTCAAGCTCTTTGACCATCCCCGGGTGGAGGGCAGCTCGGAAGGGGAGGTCACCGAGGTAACTACCCCCCACAACAGCTTTGCCGGCACCGTCGTCCGCACCGAGGACGGCCGCCTGGGGGTGGAGCCCGACGGCTGCCGCGGGGTGGTGATCCTGCTGGCCAAGGCCGGGGCCAACGGCGCCCTGCCCGGCGACAAGGTGGGCGCCATGCTTACCAACCGGGGTGACCGTCACCGGGATCACCGGGCCGCCGTGGTGGAGCGGTTCGGCTCCTCCGACAAGGCCAGCGAGTGCGCCAAGGCCATCCTGTACGGCCGGGAGGTCCGGCTTGACTTCCCCGAGGATGTGATGGCCGAGGCCAAGACCTTGGAGGGCGCCACCGTCGACCCCGCCGAGGCAGCCCACCGGATGGACCTGCGGGGCATCCCCATCTTCACCATCGACAGCGCCGAGACCAAGGATATCGACGATGCCATCAGCCTGATGCAGCTCAAGGACGGCGGCTACGAGCTGGGAGTCCACATCGCCGATGTGAGCCACTATGTCCGGCCCGACACCGCCCTGGACCGGGAAGCCCAGGAGCGGGCCACCAGCATCTACTATGCCGACAAGGTCATCCCCATGCTGCCCACCCAGCTGTCCAACGGCATCTGCAGCCTCAACCCGCAGGAGGACCGGCTGGCCTTCTCCTGCCTGATGGAGCTGGACGCCCAGGGCAACATTCACAGCTACCAGTTTGTCAAGACGGTGATCCGCAGCCGGGTCAAGGGGGTCTACAAGGAGATCAACGCCCTGATGGACGGTACCGCCGGCCAAGACCTGCAGGACAAGTACGCCGAGGTGCTGCCCCAGCTGCCCGCCATGAAGGAACTGTACGAGAAGCGGGTGGCCCTGAGCCGCGCCCGGGGCTGCATGGAGATTGAGAGCGACGAGGCCAAGCTGGTGCTGGACGAGGAAGGCCGCTGTGTGGACATCGTCAAGCGCACCCGGGGCGTTTCGGAGTGCATGATCGAGGAGTTCATGCTGCTGGCCAACCAGTGCGCCGCCAACGCCGGCCGCACCCATCGGGTGCCTTTCGTCTACCGCATCCACGAGGCCCCCGATGCCGAAAAGATGGAAAAGCTTTCGGCCACCCTGCAGGCCTGCGGGCTGAACGTCCACTTCAAGGGGGAGATCCCCACCCAGCCCGAGCTGGCCGCCCTGCTGGACCAGACCCGGGGCCAGCCCATCCAGATCCCGGTGCACACCGGGGTGCTGCGCAGCATGCAGAAGGCCCGCTATTCCCCCGAACCCAAGGGCCACTACGGTCTGGTGCTGGCGGATTACGCCCACTTCACCAGCCCCATCCGCCGCTACCCGGACCTGGCCATCCACCGCATCCTCACCGACATGCTGCGGGGAGAATCGGAGGGCCAGCTGGTCAAGAATTACACCGAGTTCGCCGCCCACGCCAGTGAGCAGTCCAGCCGCCAGGAGGTCATCGCGGTGCGGATCGAGCGGGATGTGGAGGACCTGTACAAGGCCGAGTATATGACCAACCATCTGGGCGAGGTCTACACCGGCACCGTGGCGGGGGTCACCCCCCGGGGTGTCTTCATCGCCCTGGACAACACGGTGGAGGGCTTTGTCCCAGCGGCCCAGCTCTGCAAAGGGGAGGCCGTGGTCACCGAGGGGGTGCGGATCTTCGATCCTCTCACCGGCCGCGCCTGGATGCTGGGCGACCCCATGAAGGTCAAGGTGGCCGCCGCCGATGTGGCCCTGGGCCGTGTGGACTTCGAGTTCATCCCCATGGACCCCGAACCCGCCCAGCAGGCATAACCAAACAAAAAACGGGAGCACCGCAGTCTGAATTGCGGTGCTCCCGTTTGCTGTTTCAAAAGGAATCTGCGGCATGCCGGAGCAGATTCTCCCTGCCTGTCCGCTGCGGCCGCCCCCAGGGCGCACTGCGGGCGGGAGTTAGGGATTGTCCTTGTAATAGTAGTACGCCCGGCGGACATACTCCTCGGTGGTGTTCAGCTGCTCCGCAATCTCCCAGGCGTCGTAGCCCTGCTTGAGCATCCGGAACAGGGTCTTGCGCGGGATGGCTCTTTTGATGTACCAGCGATCAGCCCGCACTTCATGACGCTCTACCATGTCAAAAGGGGAAGAGCGGGTATAGAAGCCGCCATAGAGGCAATGCCCCAGTTCATGGCCCAGGCGGGCCTGCTCTTCGGCGCGGGTCATGGGCTGGGAGTTGTCCAGCCCCACCACGCCGCTGCTTCCCACGGCCACGGCAATGCTGCGGACTTCCGGCAGCTCCATCTGAACCACCGGAACCCCCTTCTCGGCGGCAACCTGGTAAAAATCAATCGCCTTTGGGCCGGATGTCATGCTCTGCGATGTATTTGGCAAATCGCTTCACTTCCTCGTATTGGGCGTCGGTGACGGGTACACCGTCAAACAGGGCAAATTTAATATCGTCATCGGTGACCTTGCCTCTGGGGGCAGGGGCATTTTTTGTGCCAAGAAGATAGTCGACACTGCAGTCGAAGTATTCTCCCAGCTTGAGCAGCGTATCAAAATCCGGTTCCCGTTTCCCGGCTTCGTAGTTGCTGTATGCCTGGCGGGAGATGCCCAGATAGTCGGCGACCTCCTGCTGGGTCTTGTGCATGGCTTTGCGTGCCTGGATCAGGTTCTGCATAGGAAAGCCTCCTTTGCTTTCAGTTTAGCAACTAATTGTTGCATTTGCAAGAGGCGCAACAAAATGATGCTTTATTTTTGTGCAGAACGGCGAAAATGCAACAAATCGTTGACATTTGCCTGGAAAAGAGGTAGGATGAAAGCAACAAAATGTGGCAAGGAGGTGATGCTGATCCAGACAGTACCTGGTTGGTCCGGGGAGGTTACATTGAATTTTGCAACAAAATGTGTCCAACCGGGCCAAAGATGAGGGCCACTCTCATCGTAACACCTGACCCGTCCCATTATACGGACTGGAAAGGAAAGCAGCTTGGTTGGCGGGCGATGTGCCGGAAGGGAAAACACTGCATCAAGGAGGGCAGGAAAACGGACGGAATGTCGGGGGCTGGAATTTGCCATTCCGGAAATTTGCAAAAGCAGTGTTGCCGTGTCACACCCCAACAAGAAACGTGAAACCGGAAATACCATTCGACACCACCCCCGGTTACATCGATGCTGCCGGCGTTGCGCCACAGGAGAAAATACCAGTTTTTAAGGAGGGAACCAGTATGAATCATCTGCGATACAATCCCTGCGGCGGCTGCACTGCGCGGCCATCTGGGTATTCTGATGACCGGGATGCCCGGCGGGGCGGGGGAAGGCAACAGACTGTCCCGAGCTGCAGAAAAAACGGATAAGGAGGAAGTATGATCCAACTCACCAATGGAGTTCAAATTTCCGAAAACTGCCTGATCCAGAAGGCCACTGCCTCGGTGGACAGCCTGTCTGCCACCGGCAAGCTGGAGGTCATGCAGTATGATGACAGGATGCCGGTGGCTGCCGTCACCCTGACACGCAAGGCGGTGGCCTGGGCTCCTCCCGAGGGGGCTGCTCTTCGTGTGCGGATGGGCAAGCCGGATGGCTGGGGGTGGATGATCGGGGAACCGTCTACTTTGCCTTCACCCGGCAGATGACCGCCGCGCAGGGAAGGGGAGAAATCAGCATTGAGATCGGGACGGATGACGGCCTCAAGTCCAGCGCCATCCTGACGGTGGACATCAAAGAGAACCCGCTCCAGGATGACAAGATCCAAAGCGGGGAGGAGTACCTGGCCCTGGATGCCATCCTGGAGCAGTGCCGGCAGGCCGCCGAAGTGGTCACCAGCAACGCCGCAGCCCTGCAAACCATTCAGGAAAACGCTGCGTCCATCCAGACAACCGCGGCCAATATCGGGGCCATTCAGACAGCAGCGGACAACGCCGCGGCCATTCAGGCGGCGCCTTCTGCCGCCAGTACCGCCTCCGAAGCCGCACGGTCAGCCGGAAACTATGCCGAAGATGCCCGGCAGCAGGCCGCCAACGCCGATTCCAGCGCGGCGGCGGCAAAACAGTCCCAAACACAGGCTGCGGCCTCCGAAGCCGCTGCCGCTCAGTCGGAACAGCGCACCGAAACCGCGGCCCAGACCATAGAGGCAAACCTGGACGCAATCGTTGCCGCTCCGGAAGCCGCCCGGCAAGCGGCACAGAGCGCCGAGGAAGCCAAACAGGCCGCACAAGAGGCACTTACATTTGGGGTCCGGACGTTTTTCGCCTCCATCTCCCCCGACGAACAGGGGGATCTGGACCTGTCCGAACCCATGACCACAGTGGCCGCCCAGCCGTCCTGGACAATCAAGAGCAGAGGAGACCGGATTCAGTCGGTCCAGGTGAACGGGTTTACCGGACAGGACGGAACGGCCGGGCTTGCACTGGCAAAGCTGGAACTGACGGGGACAAGTGCTGATGGGACGTGGCAGGATGGCGGCGCCCTTTCTTCGGAGATCTGGTCGCTGAATCTGATCCATTCGTCCATCGTTTCCGGCTCCGCACTCTTTTCGGCACTGCCCTATGCCGCGGACTTTACCGGAACCTATCCCCATTTCTACACCGCCACCAGCATTTCCCGGTTTTATATTCCCGCACAGAGCTATGACGCCGCGCTGTCTTTTGTGAAGGGAACCACCCTCTGGTACACCCCCGCCGACGGAGCCGGGACAACAGGGCTGTATCTTCCCATCCAGGTTCAGGGGCACGAATACCGCTGCCAGTGCCTGCCGCTCAGCGCTGGACTCGGGACGGGAGACAATGTACAGAGCAACGTCCCAAGCGGATGCGACCAAAAGGTAGTGCTTGACGGGAGCCAAAGTGCACTGTCGGTGGAAGACATTGGATCGGTCTACCGGATTATCTATTCCTTGGAAAAAACGGTGGCGGGTACGACCGTGGAATATACTGACCGGATCCCCTTCACCCTGAGCTATACAAGCAACACCGAACACTTCTATGCACAGAATCAGCGTCTGCATATTTTCCTGGAAAAATCCAAGTTCAATGGTGCGACCAATGCCGACATCAAAGCCTACTTCCAGGGCCATCCCGTGATCCTGTACTACCGTTCCACAGAGTACACCCCGCAAAAGGAGATCGATCTGGCGCTGGAACACCATGGCGGAGTTGCCTATGCCCACGACCCTGTCACCCTCACCACCGTCCCCTACACATCCGCCGACAGCGGTAAAACGCCCGGGACCTATGAGGTCAGCAGCCAGGATGGCACCACGGTTGGGGTCTCGCTGAAAGCCATGCAGGACGGCGGCGATGCCTCGAAGTTCCAGGGTCACACCTGGGAGGAGCTGATTTCCTACATCGACAACAAATTCGCGGATGTTGTATCTGCGCTTCTCAACTGAATGAAAGACAGGAGGAATGCTTTGTGAAAGCGATTGTGGAAAGTGTGATTCAATCCGGCCGGTATGCCCTGGCCGATATCCTGACCAAGATCGACACCCTCTGGGTGCAGGGGAACCTGACCGACGACGAGCGCACCGAGCTGATTGCCCTGGCCCAGGACAATGCCAAGCCGGAAAACAGCTATGCCCCGCTGCAGACCCAGATCGACCAGGCCTTTGCCGAACTCAAGACCCTGCGGGAAACGGTGGAGGCCAACGCCCAGGGCCTGGCGTCGCTGAAAACCGCGGTGGAAAGCCTGGGCGGCACCGTCACCGAGCCCGAACCTGAACCCACCGAGGAATGGCCTGCCTATGTCCAACCCACCGGCGCCCATGACGCCTACAAGACGGGGGATAAGATCACCTTCGATGGGACCCACTACATCTGCAAGATGGACGGCTGTGTCTGGAGCCCTGCCGACTATCCCGCCGGCTGGGAGAAGCAGTGAGGAGGGAGCATAGATGCGACTGAAAAATGGGGAAGTGCTGCTGCGCTGGCCACTGGCGCTGCATGTGATCACGGCGGGCTTTTTCTATAATGACGGCAGCGCACACAACGCCATCGACCTGCGCACCAACCAGGGCGGTGATACCAAGAAGCCGGTCTACGCTGCCGAGGAAGGCACCGTGGACCAGACTCAGACCTGGGATGGCCATACCACCACCGGGATGCAGAGCTACGGCACCATGCTGCGGCTGCGCCATGCCGATTATGCCGGCAGCACCCTCCAGACCCGGTATGCCCACCTGAGCGAGCTCTGTGTCAGCTACGGCCAGCAGGTGCAGGAGGGCGATCTGATCGGCTATACCGGCACCACCGGTAACGTGGACGGCGCCCACCTCCACTTCGAGGTGATCTGGAATGGCACCCGCCGCAACCCGCTGGTCTGGCTGGACGGCGATTTCATCACCGCCAGCGACCATGTCTACACCTACGGGGTCGGGGAGCACGCGGTGGAGATCGCCGCCGAGATCCCGCCCGAGGACATCACCGACGTGACCGACCAGACCAGCAGCATCGAGCTGGCCGCGGGCAAGCTCCAGGCCATCGTCCTGGCCCCCCTCACCGCCGACCAGGCCTCTGCCTGCGACGCCATCGCCCGCCGCCTGAGCCTGGGAACCGACCGCTATGCCACCCTGACCGTGGACGCCGCCCACGTCGCCAAGGCCATCTGCGTGACCAACGGGGATGCCCTGGCGTTTTACAGCTGGGCCAAGGAAACCGGCCTGGGGGACAAGTACAACTCGAGGTATGTGGGGCGATAAAATTCCATCTTTTTGGCGTCAAAGACCGTGACCGCGGTGGTCTGCGGCACTTGTGGCGTGACCTTCGGCTGGCGGCTCTGACTGATGCTCGCCTGGGTTACCTGTATGGCCCTGGCCTGCTTAAGGCGTAAGCCGTTGACAAAGGGGAGCAGACAGCGGGGGATCACCTTAACCCGGACGCCGATTTGAAGAAAGAAAACCCTCCAGCATGGATCAATAAGAGAACAGCCCCCGGCCTGACAAGGAAAATCTTGTGGCCGGGGGCTGTTCTGCTGGGATATTTTACGACGATTGTTCAAGCTGTATTTCACAGGATCACAAAAAGAAAACCGCCCTGGCATGAAGAATCTCACAACAGGGCGGTGTGACCAAATGGCGGAAAGAGAGGGATTCGAACCCTCGAGGGCTTTAGGGGCCCTACACGATTTCCAGTCGTGCGCCTTAGACCAGCTCAGCCATCTTTCCATCTTCGGTTGTCCAGCCGCACTTGCGACTGCCTGAATATAATATCAGATTCCAGGAAAGATGTCAAGAGGCTTTGGCAGATTTTTTGTCTTTTTTTGCTGGGGCAGGGGGCATCAGACCTCGTGCCGCACAAAGCCGCCCAGCTCGTTGCTGTCGGTCATCCGGTAGGCGAAGGCCTTGCTGCGCAGCACGGCGTAGAACTCGGCGTAGGTGGCCTGCATGTAGGGCTCCAGGAAGAGATACCCGATGCCGAAGCTCAGGATGCAGAGGATCTTCCAGCCCAGGAAGGAGAGGTCCAGCACATAGCTGCGGAACTTTTCCCCGTACATCATCTCCCGGCTCAGCTCCATGGCCCGGGTGGCGCTCAGGTAAGGGTTCTCGGCCAGCAGATAGGGCACCTGCCGGTAGCAGAAAGCCCAGTAGATGCCGGGGATGATGAGAATGGACCCCAGCCCGACTTTCAACCCTATCAGAAAGCGCACCCGCACCACATTCAGATAGGGCGGCCGGAAGATGGTCAGCACGGTGGACATGGGGGTCAGGCTCTGGCGGTTTTCCATAAAGTAGCGGTTGCGGCCCACCTCCAGCGGGTTGACCAGAAAGACCAGCCAGCACACCATCAGCGCCAGCATCACCAGCAGGATGGTGAAGACCAGCGACACCTGCTGGACGGACAGGCCCAGCCCCGCCACCGAGAAGGTGGTGGAAGGGTTGTTGCCGGTCCAGCCGGGCTGTTCGGGGCGGTTCAGGGCGCTGTAATCCGCCACGGAGGTGGAGCCGCTGCTGGCTCCCACCCCCACGATGGACAGCAAAAAACAAAGCAGAAAACTGCGCCAGTAGCTGCCCATCAGGGCCTGCTTGGCGTTGGATTTCAGTAGGCTACGGGTCCACATCGATGTCATTCTCCTTATGCGGTGCCAGATTTGCCGCCCCGCAGGGCAGGTACCTGTATTATAACACAGCGGCCTTTTCTTGAAAAGCCGCCCGCATCCCCCAGGCTTTGACAAAAAAGTGAAAAAATCCGCAAAAAAGCCTTGACAACTGCCCGGACCCCGGCTATAATAATATGCGTTGCCCGGTCAACCGGCCAACAACAGAATATGCGGATGTGGCGGAACTGGCAGACGCGCTAGATTCAGGTTCTAGTTCCCTTAAAAGAGTGTGGGTTCAAATCCCTTCATCCGCACCAAAAATTCCCGGGCAGAGATTTCTGTCCGGGGTTTTTCTTTGTTCGGCGCCGGGCCGGAATTTTCCCGCCAAAAAGATCCAAAAAAATCCTTGACAAAGGGAATGAGACTGTGTATAATAATATCTGTCGCCCGGAAGACCGGCCGACAACAGAATATGCGGATGTGGCGGAACTGGCAGACGCGCTAGATTCAGGTTCTAGTTCCCTTAAAAGAGTGTGGGTTCAAATCCCTTCATCCGCACCAAAAATCCCCGGGCAGAGACTTCTGTCCGGGTTTTTTCTTTGCCTTTCGGGGCGTGCCTCCCTTTGCCAAGCCTCTGCCGAGCCTTTGGCAGGGGAGCGGGCTCCTCTGGGACAATTGGTCGTTGGTATTTGGAAAGCGGGCAAGTGCCCCGCAGTGGAGCCCTGTGCCGCTGCGGGGGCTGCACCTTGCCCAGGAATGGAAAGAAAGAAGGAATCACCCCCGATGTCCGCCACAAGAAAAGCCTATATCGCCCGGCTGGTGGGGCGGTGCCTGATCCTGGTCTGCTGCGTCCTGCTGTATCTGTTCCGGCGGGGCTGCTTTGCGGTGCTGGACGGGTTCAACTTTTTCAAACGGCTGTCCCCGCTGCACCTGCTGTGGGTGATCTGGACCGCAGACCTGTTCTGGCAGATCGTGCCGGTGAAGAACCGGGTGCCCCTGGGCAGCCAGAAGCTCTTTGCCAACCGGTTCCGGCCCATCCGGGAAAAGATCAACTATGAGGCGCTGAAAAGCTACATCGTGGCCACCACCAAGGCAGCCTACAAGGTCTTTGTGCTGTGGTGTCTGCTCATCGCGGTCATCGGCGGGCTGTACTTCGGGGGAATTTTGGGGAAGGCTCAGCTCTTTTTGATTTCGGTGGTCTTCTATGTCTGTGACCTGATCTGCGTGCTGGTCTGGTGCCCCTTCCGGCTGATTATGAAAAACCGCTGCTGCACCACCTGCCGTATCTTCAACTGGGACCATCTGATGATGTTTTCGCCGCTGATCTTTCTGGGCGGCTTCTACGCCACCTCGCTGCTGGTAATGTCGGCGGTGGCCTGGCTGGTGTGGGAGCTCTGCGTCATGATGTACCCCGAGCGGTTCTGGGACCACTCCAACGCCGCTTTGCAGTGCGCCCAGTGCACCGACAAGCTCTGCACCCAGTACTGCCAGAAACTGCGCTCCCAGGACCGGGAGGCGGCCTGACCCCTGCCCAAAGGAAAAAAGGTTCATCCGCAAAAAGGCTTTGAAGTTTGTCAAAAAATGTGCTATCATTAGAAAAGAAGATCAAAAAAGCGCATTTTGCCGCAGAAATTTTCGCAGGCATGCGGGAAAGGAGTGGCCATGGTACGGGATTATCCCTGTCCCCCCGATGTGGACTTTTTCATCGAAACGGTGGAGTGCGAGACCGGATATGAGATGTCCTCCTTTCACACCCACCACATCTACGAGATCTATTACGAGGTGGAGGGCACCCGCCGCTATTTCATCGAGGACGCGGCCTACATCGTCAACGCCGGCAGTGTGGTGCTGATCGGGGAAAACCAGATCCACAAGACCGGCGCGGTAGGGGACGGCCCCTCCAGCCGAATTGTCCTCAACTTCAGCCGCAAATATCTGGAGGAGATTGCCCGGAGCTTTCCGGGGCTGGACTTCACCTCCTTCCTCAGCCAGGACGCCAACCACCTGCTGAGCAACATCACGGTGAAACAGCAAAACCACATCCACTCGGTGCTGCAGCAGCTGCATCAGTTGCAGCAGGACCCCACCCCCGAGGGGGAGGCCATCCGCAAGATGCTGCTGGCCACCCTGCTGCTTCAACTCAAACGGATGTGCGAGGCCCAGCAGCAACAGGGGGGCGACAACGGCCGTGTGACCAACCGGATTGTGGGCCAGATCCAGAGCTACATCTCGGAGCACTATGACCAGAAGCTCACCCTCACCGGCATTGCCAGCCAGTTCTACATCAGCCCCTACTATCTCAGCCGGCTCTTCAAAAAGACCATCAACCTCAGCCTCATCGAGTACATCAACGGGGTGCGGATCAAGGCCGCCCAGAGCCTGATCGAAAAGACCGGCGATAGCATCTCGGTGGTGGCGGAAAAAACCGGCTTCATGACCACCGCCCACTTCCGCCGGGTCTTCAAGGACATGACCGGCTTTTCTCCCCAGCAGTACCGCCAGTACTACAAGCGGCTGAACAAGCCGGGGGAGTGAGCCCCTATTTTCTCAAACAAAACCAAAGCCCCGCGCCATCCCAACCGAAGACGCGGGGCATTTTGTATGCAGTTGTTGGCGGCTCAGCCCCGGGCGGGGCCGGCCTTGGGGTGGCGTGCCTGATAGGCCCGGTATTCCCGGAACCAGCACTGGGGGCACAGGCTCTGGTACTCCACATTGTCCACCGTGTCAATGGCGATCTGGTCCCCCTCAAAGACAAACTGGCCGTTGATTTTGCGGCCGTTGCAGGTGGCCTTGCGCCCGCAGGCACAGATGGTTTTCATCTCTTCGATGGTGTGGGCCAGCTCCAGCAGACGGGTGGAGCCGGGGAACCCCCGCAGCATGAAATCCGCCCGCAGCCCGTAGCAGATCACCGGGATGGAGAGATCCACCGTCACCTGGAAGAGCTGTTCGGCCTGGCGGGCGGTGAAAAACTGGCTTTCGTCGCAGAGCACACAGGCGGGCGGGCCGTTGCGCCGGGCGTCCTCGGCCACCAGCTCCAGCACGTCCTGGTCGGGGATGACAAGGTAATCCACTTTACACCGCACCCCCAGCCGGGAGAGCACGCAGTCCTGACCCTTGGTGTCCACGGCGGGCTTCAGGATCAGCACCCGCATCCCGCGTTCCTTGTAGTTAAAAGCCACCTGGATCAGGGCGGTGGTCTTGCCGCAGTTCATCGCGCCGTAACGGAAATAGAGCTTTGCCATACAGGGGGTGGCCTCCTTCGTCAGCCTTTGTGTTCAGATTCGGGGTTGCGCAGGCGGTAGCCCAGGCTCATCAGGCTGTCCCCCAGGTGGACGTTCTCCACCGTGAGCTGGGGGTACTCCACCGACAGGTCATAGTGGCTGAAGTTCCACACCCCCTGGATGCCCAGCCGCACCAGATGGCCGGCCAGCTCCACCGCGCTCTGGCGGGGCACACAGAGCACCGCCACTGCGGGCTGATGCTCGGCACAGAAGGCGTCCAGCTCCTCCAGGGGCAGGATGCGCACCCCGCTCATCTCGTGGCCGATGAGGGCGGGGTTGATGTCAAAGGCACCGATGAGCCGGTAGCCGTTGGTGTCCCGGCTGATGAAGCTGGACACTGCCGAACCCAGCCGTCCGGCACCGATGAGGATGGTGGGCAGCAGCTCGCCGTCCCCGAACAGCAGCTTGCCGATCTCGGCCAGCAGCACATCCACCTTGTAGCCGATGCCCTGCTGCCCGAACCCACCGAAGCAGTTGAAATCCTGCCGCACCTGGCTGGCGGTGGTGCCCATCATCCGGGCCAGCTCGCTGGACGAAATTTTATCCCGGCCGTCGGCCGAGAGGTTTTTCAGGTATCGATAGTATTTGGGCAGCCGCTTGATCACCGGCAGCGATACCTTCCCCTGGATAGACATTTGCAAATCCCCCACAATCGATGCAATCATCCCCCCAAAAGATTCCGGCGGCCAGCGCCGAGCCTTCCCAAGGGGGGATGACAAGATAACTTTCATAGAAAAAGTATAATCAATTTCCTCTGAATTGTCAATTTTTTGTCTAAGTGTTCCTAAACTTTTACACCGTCCGGGGGCGGGGGATAGAACCCGGCCGGGGCGGGGAATACTGTACCCGAAGGACCGGCCCTTTGGGAACGGGCCCATTTTATATATAAGGAAGGAGCGTTTTTTGATGCAGCACAGCGCAAAAAAGGCGGACCCCGTCCCCCAGCAGGACAGCGTGGCCGAAAAGCGGCTGGAACACGAGCTGATGACCGAGGAGGGGATTGTGGACGCCACCAAGGGCCGCCACGCCATCCACTGCCTGACCGTCATCGGCACCATCGAGGGGCACAGCCTGGCCCCCGACAACCAGAAAACCACCAAGTATGAGCATGTGATCCCCCAGCTGGTGGACCTGGAGGAGGACCCCGGCATCGAGGGGCTGCTGGTGGTGCTGAACACGGTGGGAGGCGACGTGGAGGCCGGGCTGGCCCTGGCCGAGCTCATCGCCGGGGTCAGCAAGCCCAGTGCCACCCTGGTGCTGGGCGGGGGACATTCCATCGGCATCCCGCTGGCGGTGTCGGCCCGGCGCAGCTTCATTGTGCCCACCGCCACCATGACGGTGCATCCGGTGCGCCATTCCGGCATGGTGCTGGGGGTGCCCCAGACCCTGCGCTACTTTGAGCAGATGCAGGAGCGGATTGTGGGCTTTGTGAGCGGGCATTCCAAGATCTCGGCCAAGCGGTTCACCGCCCTGATGCACAACACCGGCGAGCTGGTCATGGACATGGGCACGGTGCTCAACGGCCAGCAGGCGGTGGAGGAAGGCCTCATCGACAGCCTGGGCGGGCTGGGGGACGCTCTGCACTACCTCTACCGGGAGATCGAGGCCGGGCGCTGACCCCCCCAAAAAAGTTGCCCCGAGGGTTTTACAAGGCGGGGGTTTCGTGGTAAAATATTACGATATGATATAAGGGGCTCTTTGCCCCGTTACATAAATTGGGAATTTGGTTCAGGTAAGAAATCCATTTGGGGAAAGGGAAATTACAGCATGGCACAATCGCGTTCCGGCAAATCACGCTCGGGAAAATCCTCCGCCGGCAAATCCGGCAAAAATACCTACCGCGCCTCCTCGGCCCGGAGCAGCGCTGCCCGTGGGTCCAAGCCCCGGGCCTCTGCCTCCCAGGCCAAGCGCAAACCCTCCCGCCGGGCCCAACGCCGGGCCCAGACCAACCACCTGGGCACCAGCATCCTGCTGGCCGGTCTGGGGCTGCTGGTCATCGCTCTGGTGCTGATCCGGGGGGAGAGCGGCTGGCAGCTGCTGCGCAGCTGGCTGTTCGGCATCTTCGGCATCATGACCTACCCCCTGGGCCCGTTGCTGCTCTACCTGGCCTACCTGGTGGCCTCGGGCTACACGGTGGGCAAGTTTACCGCCAAGGTGCTGCTGATGGCGGTGCTCTGCGCCAGCGTGCCGGTGGTCTTTTCCGGCTTTGCGGTGGCCAACTATACCTTTGTCCAGATCGTCAAGATGCTCTTTGCCTGGGGAAGCACCCGGTTCTGGGCCGGCGGCGTGCTGGGCGGCATCATCGGGGCCACCCTGCTGGCCTTCTGCGGCCGTCCGGCGGCCAACGTGCTCATGCTGCTGGTCTTTGCCCTGGGGCTGATGGCCTTCTTTGCGGTCACCCCGGTGGATGTGCTGCAGTTTGTGGCCTACTACCTCCAGAAGGGCAAGCAGGCCCGTGCCGCCGCCCAGGCCGAGGAAACCGCCTACGACACCCCGCTTTTCGGCCAGGACCCCGAGGAGGAACCCTTGGAGAACCTGACCCAGCAGGTGGCACCCCGCCCGGCGGCTCACCGCGCCTTTGATGTGGAGCGGGAGGTTCGCCGCACCGGCGGGCTGAGCCAGCCTTTGGGCGCCGCCCAGCCGGTGGCCCCCCAGGCCCCGGCCGCCCCGGTTTCTTCCGGACCCCGGCCGGACTTTGATGTGGACCTGGGCCCGGCGGCCTCGGACAAGATGCTGGAGAAGGCGGTGCAGAACGACCCGCTGGAGCCGGTGGTCATCGGCCCCGGCGGTACCTTCGGGCTGGATCCCTTGGAACAGCTGAGCCGTAAAAAGAATCCCCCCGCCGCCGCCCCGGCCCCGGAGGAGGATTTCTCACTGCATCTGGACCCCCAGCCCGCCCCGGCGGCCCAGCCGGAGGAGGAGGACGTGGACGCCCTGATCCGCCGTGCCATGGGCCCCGACCAGCCTGCCCGGGACCTGGGCGGGGAGGTTTCCTCCGAGGTGCGTCTGGACCTGCCGGCCCAGGAGGAGCCGTTTGACACCCCGCTGGAACCGGTGGCTCAGGACCCCGGCCCCACCGCCGATGTGATCCCCACTCTGGGGGGGAGTTTTGATGTGGCGGGGGCGGCCTGGAACGCCGGCATCCCCATCGCCCAGGTGCTGGCCGGCCAGCCGGTGCCCACCCGTCCGGCCGCTCCGGTGACCCCGGTCACCCCGGCCACTCCGGCAGTGCAGGCCCGCCCGGCAACGTCCGCGGTCCCGGCGGCCCAGCCGGCCTCCGGTCAGGGAGCCCAGCTGCGGGTGGATGCCACCATCGGCAACTCGGCCACCCCGCCCATCACCACCCCGCCTTCGGCGGCCAAGGCCACCCCCGAGGCCCAGGCCCTGGCGGCCATCCGCAAGGAGGAGCCCAAGCCCTACTGCTATCCCTCCCTCAACCTCTTCAACGCCCCCCGTCCCGAGGACGAGAGCGGCGCGGTGCGGGAGATGAAGAAGAACGCCGACGTGCTGGTGAACACCCTGGACAGCTTTGGGGTCAAGACCAAGATCCTGGACATCTGCCGGGGTCCCTCGGTCACCCGGTACGAGCTGCAGCCCCAGGCGGGCATCAAGGTCAGCCGGATCACCAGCCTGGCCGATGACATCGCCCTCAACCTGGCCACCGCCGGGGTGCGCATCGAGGCCCCCATCCCCGGCAAGCCCGCCGTGGGCATCGAGGTGCCCAACCGCATCCGGTCCACCGTCAGCATCCGCAGCGTCTTCGAGGCCCAGAACTACATCAACATGCGCTCACCCCTGACCATGGCCCTGGGCAAGGACATCGCCGGCACCGCCCAGGTGGCCGACCTGTGCAAGATGCCCCATCTGCTCATCGCCGGCTCCACCGGCAGCGGTAAATCGGTCTGCGTCAACTCCATTATCATCAGCTTCCTCTTCCGCTCCGGGCCGGAGGATGTCAAACTCATCCTCATCGACCCCAAGGTGGTGGAACTGGCCGAGTACAACGGCATTCCCCATCTGCTGATGCCGGTGGTCACCGAACCCCGCAAAGCCGCTGGTGCCCTGGGCGCCTCGGTAGCCGAGATGGAGCGCCGCTACAAGCTCTTTGCCGAAAACAACGTCCGGGACATCAAGAGCTACAACAAGCTGGCCAAACAAAACCCGGTGCTGGAGCACCTGCCCTACATCGCCATCATCATTGACGAGCTGGCCGACCTGATGATGGTGGCCGGCAAAGAGGTGGAGGACTACATCTGCCGCATTGCCCAGAAGGCCCGTGCCGCCGGCATCCACCTGATCGTCGCCACCCAGCGCCCCAGCGTGGATGTCATCACCGGCCTCATCAAGGCCAACATCCCCAGCCGCATCGCCTTTGCAGTGTCCAGCCAGATCGACTCCCGCACCATCCTGGACACCGGCGGCGCCGAAAAGCTGCTGGGCAACGGTGATATGCTCTTTTTGCCGGTGGGCGCCAACAAGCCCATCCGGGTGCAGGGCACCTATGTCACCGACGAGGAGATCGGCGCAGTGCTCAACTTCATCAAGTCCACCAGTGACGCCCAGTATGACGAAGAGATGATCAACGAGATGGAACGCCGTGCCGTGGCCGAAAAGGGCGGCAAGGGCGGCGGCGACGATGGGGACGGCGGCGCGCTGGACCCCATGTTCGAACAGGCCGTCGAGTGTGTCATCGAGGCAGGCCAGGCTTCCACCAGCCTGCTGCAGCGTCGCTGCAAGCTGGGCTATGCCCGGGCCGCCCGGATCATGGACCAGATGGAACAGGAAAAGATCATCGGCCCCTACGAGGGGGCCAAGCCCCGGTCGGTCCTGGTGACCAAGGCCCAGTGGCAGGAGCGCAAGCTGGGGGCGGACGATGGCCCGGCGGAATAACAAGCGCCGGCGCCAGGGCGGTTTCGGCCCCGTCGAGGCGGCGGTCCTGGTGCTGGTGGGCTTTGTGCTGGGGGCGCTGGCCGTCCGGCTGGGTGGGCTGGACGCCGCGGCCCACTGGCTCTACCGCTGGCAAGGGTCCCAGGTGGTGGAATCCCTGCCCGGCGAGCTGGCCGACACCCTCTCCCGGCCACTGGAAGATCTGGCGGATCTTTTGCCCACCGCCACGCCCCAGCCCCTGCCCGACGGCACCCAGACCACCGTGCGGGTGCTGGACGTGGGGCAGGGGGACGCGGTGCTGATCCAGCAGGACGATGCCAGCTGCCTCATCGACGCCGGCACCCCCGACGCCGGGCCGGATCTGGTCAACCAGCTGGAGACGGCCGGGGTGGAGGAGCTGGACTTTCTGGTTATGACCCATCCCCACAGCGACCACTACGGCGGGATGCCGGATGTGCTGGAGGCCTTTCCGGTGCACACCCTGCTGCTGCCCGACCTGGAAGGGCTGGGCGCCGAGGGAGAAACACTGAACCAGATCCTCTCTCTGGCTGAGGAGCAGGGCACCGGCTGCATCACGGCGGCCCGGGGGCAGCGCTATCCCCTGGGCCAGGGCACCTTGGAGGTGCTGCTGGCGGTGCTGCCCGACGACGACAACCTGAACGATGCCTCTCTCTGCCTGCGGTTCACGGCGGGCAACTTCAGCTTTCTGGACACCGGCGACGCCGAGGCCGACACCGAGCAGCGGCTGGTGGACGCCTACGGCAGCGGGTTGCGGTCCACCCTTTTCAAGGCGGGGCACCACGGCTCCGCCACCTCCACCACCCAACCCCTGCTGGATGCCGTCCGCCCCCAGGCGGTGGCCATCAGCTGCGGGCTGGACAATTCCTACGGCCATCCCGACCCCGAGACCCTGGACCGGATCACCGCCAGCGGTGCCCAGGTCTGGCGTACCGACCTGCAGGGGGCGCTGACCTTTGCCTGGGACGGCAGCGCCCTGTCCGTTTACACCGCCGACGGCGCCGCCCTGGATGCCGCAGCCTGAGGCCGCCCATCCTATTTTACATAAGGAGTCTGACCATGAAGATTTCCCAACTTTTTGGCACCAAGCCCTGCGTCTTTTCCATCGAATGCTTTCCCCCCAAGCAGACCACCCAGTTTGCCGCCATGCAGGACACCCTGCGCCGAATGGCGCAGCTCCACCCCGATTTTATCAGCGTCACCTACGGCGCCGGGGGCTCGGCGGGGGGCGTGTCCACCGTGGAGGTGGCCCGCTTCCTCAAGCAGGAGCTGGGGGTGGAGCCCATCGCCCACATGATCTGCATGGGCAGTGACAAAGTCAAGGCCGCCGCCCTGCTGGATCAGCTGGAGGCCGCCGGGGTGGACAATGTGCTGGCCCTGCGGGGGGACCGCACCCCCACCAGGCCCGAAAGCCCCGACTTTGCCCACGCCAGCGACCTGATCGCTTATGTCCGGTCCGCCAAGCCCGGCTTTGACATCCATGCCGCCTGCTACCCCGAAGGCCACCCCGAAGCCCCCACCCTGGCCCAGGACGTGGCCAACCTGCGCTACAAGCAGGAGGCCGGGGCCACCCATCTGCTCACCCAGCTCTTCTTTGACAACGGACACTTTTACCGCTTCCTCAACATGGCCCGGCGGGCGGGCATCACCCTGCCGGTCTCGGCGGGGGTCATGCCCATCGTCCGCCGCAGCCAGATCGAGCGCACCGTGGCCCTGTCCAGCGCCAGCCTGCCCTCCGACTTCACCCGGATGATCGCCCGCTGGCAGGACGACCCCGTTTCGCTGCACAAGGCCGGGGTGGAGTATGCCATCTACCAGCTGCGGGACCTCATCGAGGGGGGCGCCGACGGGGTGCACCTCTACGCCATGAACGACGCCGATGTGGCCGCCGCCATCTACGACGGCATCCGCGACCTGCTGCCCGCCACCTGAAGACCCAAGGAGGCTGCCCCATGGAACTGACCGCTCCCCAAACCACCGACCGCGCTACCGTGCTGCGGTATCTGGGCGCCGCCGGCTGGACCCCCGACGCCGCCACCGGTGCCCTGCTGGACAAGGCCGAAGCCGCGGTGCGGGCTGCCGCCACCCCCCGGGGGATCTGGCGCCGCCTGCCGATGACCGCCCTGCCCCTGGCCGAGGCCGGCACCGACCTGGCCCGCCATCTGCGGGGCTGTGATGAGCTGGTGCTGATGGCGGTCACCCTGGGCAGCGGGCTGGACGGGCTGATCCGCCGGCTGGAGATCACCGACATCGCGCTGGGGGCGGCCGCCGACGCCACCGCCTCGGCCTGGATGGAGGACCTCTGCGACGGGCTGGAAGGGGAAATCCGCCGCCAGATCACCGCCGGGGGGCGCTACCTCACCGGGCGGTACTCGCCGGGCTACGGCGACTGCCCCCTGACCCTGCAGGACCCGCTCTGCCTGGCCCTGGACACGGTGCGGGGCATTGGCCTGGCCCTGACCCCCGAACATCTGATGACCCCCCGCAAGAGCGTCACCGCCATCCTGGGGGTGGCCGATCACCCGGTGACCGGCGCCCGGGCCGGCTGCGGCCACTGTCTGCTGCGGGAAACCTGTGTATATCGAAAGAGGGGAACCACCTGTGAAAGTTGAAGAGATCACCGCCCGCCGCCGTTTTGTCCTGATGGACGGCGCCATGGGTACCCAGCTCACCGCCCGCGGGCTGCAGCCGGGCCAGAAGCCCGAGCTGGCCGCCTTTACCATGCCCGAAACCCTCATCGCCATCCACCGGGACTATGCCCGGGCGGGGGCGGACATCCTGTTTGCCAACACCTTCGGCGCCAACGACCGCAAGCTGGCGGGCAGCGGCTACACCGCCGCCCAGGTAGTGGAGGCTTCCCTTGGATGTGCCCGGGCTGCCGCCGACGAAACCGGAGCCCTGGTGGCGCTGGACATCGGCCCCATCGGGGAACTGCTGGCCCCCGCCGGCACCCTGGCCTTTGAGGATGCCTACGACCAGTTTGCCCGGGTGGTCCGGGCCGGGGCGGCCGCCGGCGCCGATCTGGTGGTGCTGGAAACCATGACCGATCTCTACGAGCTGAAAGCCGCCATCCTGGCAGCGAAGGAAAACTGCACCCTGCCGGTCTATGTCTCGATGAGCTTCGAGGCCCGGGGCCGCACCTTCACCGGCTGCACGGTGGAGAGCTTCGCCGTCACCGCGGCGGGGCTGGGGGTGGACGGCCTGGGCATCAACTGCTCCCTGGGGCCCGAGGAAATCCTGCCCTTTGCCCAGCGGCTCTGCCGCTGCGTGCCCGCCGGCATGCCGGTCTTTGTCAAGCCCAACGCCGGGCTGCCCAACCCCGACGGCAGCTACAACATTACCCCCGCCGAATTTGCCGACCTCATGCGGGCTTACCTGCCCACCGGCGTCTCGATGCTGGGGGGCTGCTGCGGCACCCAGCCCGAGACCATCCGACTGCTGCGGCAGATGGTGGAGGGCCACACCCCCGCCGCCAAGACCCCGGTGGTGCGCAGCCGTCTGTGCACCCCGGTGCGCTGCGTCGAGGTGGATGGCATCACGGTGGTGGGGGAGCGGATCAACCCCACCGGCAAAAAGCGGCTGCAGCAGGCCCTGCGGGAGGGGGACAGCGCCTACCCCTGCGCCCAGGCGGTGGCCCAGGCCGAGGCTGGGGCCCAGCTGCTGGATGTGAACGCCGGCCTGCCCGGCATCGACGAGGCTGCCACTCTGGAGATGCTGGTGCGGGAGCTGCAGAGCATCACCGACCTGCCCCTCCAGCTGGATTCCACCAACCCCGAAGCCCTGGCCCGGGCACTGCGGATCTACAACGGCAAACCCATCGTCAACTCGGTGAACGGGGAGCAGAAGTCGCTGGACACCATCCTGCCCCTGTGCAAAAAGTACGGCGCCGCGGTGGTGGGCCTGACCCTGGACGAGCAGGGCATCCCCAAAACCGCCGAGGGGCGGTTGGCCATCGCCGGGCGGATTGTGGCCGCCACCGACGCCATCGGCATCCCCCGGGAGGATGTCTACATCGACTGCCTGACCCTGACCGTCTCGGCTGAGCAGAGCGCCGCCGCCGAGACCCTGAAAGCCCTGACAATCTGCAAGGAGCGCTACGGGGTGCGCACCGTGCTGGGGGTCTCCAACATCAGCTTCGGGCTGCCCTGCCGGGGCTACATGAACACCACCTTCCTGACCATGGCCATGCAGGCCGGGCTGGACCTGGCCATCATGAACCCCAACACTCCCGAGATGATGGCCGCGGTGCGGGCCTACCGGGTGCTGACCTGCCAGGACCCCCAGAGCAGCGACTATCTGGCGGCCTACGCCAACGTCACGATTACCACCACCCAGGCGGCCCCTGCCGCCGCCCCGGCCTCCGATGCCGGGGACCCCGGCCGGGACCCGCTGTTTGAGGCGGTGCGCCGGGGCCTGAAACAGGAGGCCCACGACGCCGCCCAAAAGGCCCTGGAAACCGCCCAGCCCCTGGAGGTGGTCAACGGCATCCTGATCCCCGCCCTGGACCGGGTGGGGGAGGGCTTTGAAAAGGGCACTCTCTTTCTGCCCCAGCTGCTCCAGTCGGCCACCGCGGCCCAGGCCGCTTTCGAGGTGGTCAAGGAGGCCATCGCCCGCACCGGCACCCCCGGCCAGAGCAAGGGCAAAATTGTCATCGCCACCGTCAAGGGGGATGTGCATGACATCGGCAAAAACATCGTCCGGGTCATTCTGGAAAACTACGGCTACGAGGTCACCGACCTGGGCCGGGATGTGCCCCCCGAGCGGATCGTGGAGGCAGTGCGCCGCACCGGTGCCCCGCTGGTGGGGCTTTCGGCCCTGATGACCACCACGGTGCCCAACATGGAAGCCACCATCCAGGCGCTGCATCAGGCGGGCCTGCCCTGCAAGGTGATGGTGGGGGGCGCGGTGCTCACCCCCAGCTATGCCCGGGCCATCGGGGCGGATTTCTACGCCAAGGACGCCAAGGCCAGCGCCGACTATGCCAAAACCGTCTTTGGGGGCTGAGCCGACCCCTTGCATTTGCGCCAAAGATCGTGTATAATACAAAAAGCGGACAGGGCTGTATTGCGCTGTTTTGCATACGGATGTGGGCCCCGTGCGTGGGGGGCCTGTGAACCATGTCAGGCGGGGAACCGAGCAGCATTAAGCGGTGCTTCCCCAGTGCTGCGGCAAGCCTGCATCCGTATGCAAAGCGGCGCAGCCGCGGGGGCGCACCCGCGCGGGCTCTGGCCGCTTTTTCTATCATCAACCCGAAAGGCAGGTGAACCGGATGTATCGCGCGCTGTACCGCAAATGGCGGCCCCGCCGTTTTGCCGACGTGGTGGGCCAGGAGGCCATCGTCACTGCCCTGCAGAACCAGATTGCCGCCGGGCGCATCGGCCATGCCTATCTGTTCACCGGCACCCGGGGCACCGGCAAGACCACCTGCGCCAAGATCTTTGCCAAGGCAGTCAACTGTCTGGACCAGTCCTCCCCCGATCCCTGCGGCCAGTGCGCCGTCTGCAAGGGGCTGGACGACGGCAGCATCCTGGACGTTTCGGAAATCGACGCCGCCTCCAACAACAGCGTGGACGACATCCGGGACCTGCGGGACGAAACCGCTTACCTGCCCACCGTCTGCCGCTACAAGGTCTACATCATCGACGAGGTGCACATGCTCTCCACCTCGGCCTTCAACGCCCTGCTCAAGACGATGGAGGAACCCCCCGAGCATGTGATCTTTATTCTGGCCACCACTGAGGTGCAGAAGGTCCCGGCCACCATCCTCAGCCGCTGCCAGCGGTACGACTTCGCCCGCATCACGGCGGACAAGATCGCCGGGCGGCTGCTCTATGTGGCCGAACAGGAGAAGATCGCCCTGGACCCCGGGGCCGCCGCCCTCATCGGCCGGCTGGCCGACGGCGCCATGCGGGACGCCCTGTCCATTCTGGACACCTGCGCCGGGGTGAGCAACACGGTGGACGAGGCCCTGGTCCGGCGGATGGCCGGCGTCACCGACCGGCAGTATCTCTTTGAGATCAGCGACGCCATTGCCGCCCGGGATTCGGTCAAGGCGCTGCAGGAGATCGCCGCCCTGCGCCAGAAATCGGTGGATATGCGCCGGCTCTGCATCGAGCTGGCGGGGCACTACCGCAACCTGATGCTCTGCGCCCTGCCCGGCGGGATGGAGCTGCTCACCGGCACCTCCCCCGAAGAGGAGGCCGCCTACGCCGCCCGCAAGGACTTTCCCCAGGCCGAGGCGGTGCGAGCCATCAACGCCTTTGGTGCCGCCCTGGAAAAGATGAGCCGGGGCACCGACCAGCGCATCGAGCTGGAACTGGCGGTCTTTTCCCTGACCCAGCCGGTTCAGACTGTCCAGGCCGTCCCTGCCCAGCCGGCTTACGCCGCCCCGGCAGGGGGGAGCGCACCGTTCCAGAACACCGCCCAGCCGGCGCCCTTCCAGGCAGCGGCCCCGGCGGCTTTCCAGAGTGTCCCCGCGGCCTCTACGGCGCCCTTCCAGAGCGCCCCGGTAACCGCCCCGGCTCCCCAGAGCCCGGCCCCTGCGGCTGCCCCGGCAGTCCAGGCCCCGGCCCCGTCAGCAGCCCCTGCCGGGACCCCGGAACAATCCCCGGCCCTGCAGGAGGAGCTGCCCGCCGCCCCGGTGCCCGAACCCATCCCGGCACCCGCCCCGGAGGCCCCGGCCCAGCCCGCCGCCCGGCCCCCGGCCCCGGCGGGGGACCCCGAACCCTTTGTCCAGTGGCCCGGGGTGCTGGAGGCCATCTCGGAGAGCGACCCCATGCTGACCTCCTTTTTGCAGGGAACCCGGGCCTTCTACGACGGCAAGCGGGTGCTCATCGAGTGCAGCGACGCCTTCCGGGATTTCATGCGCAAGAACAAGGATACCTCCAAGAGCATCAAGGAGTATATCTACCGGGTCACCCACATCCGCTGCGGCATCGGCCCCTACACCCCGCCCCAGCAAACCACCGCCGCCGGCCCCGCCGTGCCGGTGGAGGAAACCCTGAAAAACATCCGGGCCATGGGGGTGGATGTGGTCATCGAAGAAAAATAACCCCCGCGGCGTTGGCCGCGGATTCCATCCGCCCCACCGGGCAAACTATATCAAGGTAAGGAGAACCAACCATGAAAGCAAGACTTCCCAAAGGCTACGGCCGTCCCGATCCCCAGGCCATGATGCGCCAGGTCCAGAAAATGCAGGAGGAGATCCGCGCCAAGCAGGCAGAGCTGGAAGCCAAGGAATACACCGGCACCGCCAGCGGCGAGATGGTCACCGTCACCATGACCGGCAAGCATGAGGTCACCGCCATCAAGATCAAGCCCGAGGCGGTGGACCCTGATGATCTGGAAATGCTGGAGGACCTGATCGCTGCCGCCGTCAACAGCGCGGTGGCCGCGGTGGACAAGGACTCCGACGAGGAAATGGCCAAGATGACCGGCGGCATGAACATCCCCGGCCTGGGCTGACGAGGTGGTTTGGGAATGCAGCAGCAGAATGCCGAACCGCTGGAAAATCTCATTGATCAGTTTTCCCGCTTTCCCGGCGTAGGCCGCAAGGGCGCCACCCGGATGGCCTACGAAGTCATGGGGATGAGCAGCGAACAGGCCATGGCGCTGGCCAAGGCTATCCAGGACGCCAAGACCAAGCTGCACCGCTGCCGCCTGTGCCAGGACTACACCGCGGGGGAGCTGTGCCCTATCTGCGCCTCCCCCAAGCGGGACCGCAGCGTGATCTGCGTGGTGGAAAATCCCCGGGACATCAAATCCATCGAGCGCACCCACGAGTACAACGGCCTGTACCATGTGCTGCACGGGCTGATCTCTCCCATGGACGGCATCGGTGCCGACCAGCTCTGCATCAAGGAGCTGCTGGCCCGGCTGGATGAGCAGGTCAAGGAGGTCATCATGGCCACCAGCCCCACCGTGGAAGGGGAGGCCACCGCCATGTACCTGGCCAAGCTCATCAAGCCCCTGGGCATCAAGACCACCCGCCTGGCCTACGGCCTGCCGGTGGGCTCCAGCCTGGAATACGCCGACGAAACCACCATCTACCGGGCCATGCAGGGCCGGGGCGAGCTGTAAGTCCGCCTTCCCCTTGACATTTGGGAGGGGATCGGGTATACTGTTCTATCCAACGCAGAAAGACAAAGGAGGTGCTGCTCTTTGGCGGGGGAAAAAACCGGAAAAAAGGTCATTGCCCAAAACCGGGAGGCACGGCACGAGTACTTTGTGATCGAAGCGCTGGAAACCGGCATTGAGCTGGTGGGCACCGAGGTCAAAAGCCTGCGCGCCGGCGGGGTCAACCTGAAAGACTCCTGGGCTGACATTGAGGACGGCGAGCTCATCGCCAAGGGCATCCACATCAGCCCCTACGAGATGGGCAACATCTTCAACAAGGACCCCCGCCGTCCCCGGCGGCTGCTGGCTCACAAGAGCGAGATCCGCCATCTGGCCCAGCAGATCAAGCTGCAGGGCTACACCCTGGTGCCGCTCTCCCTCTACTTCAAGCGGGGGCGGGTCAAGATGGAACTGGGCCTGTGCAAGGGCAAAAAACTCTACGACAAACGCGCTGCGGCCGCGGCGCGGGACGCCAAACGGGATATCGACCGGGCCGTCAAGGGCCGGTACTGAGCGGCCGGATTTATCGCGCAAACGCAACGCTTTTTCCCACAGTGCGGGTTGCCCCGTGCTGTGTATCATGGGGCTGTAATGGTTTCGACGGGGAGAGAGGGGCGTGAGCAGCGGGCCGTGGCGGTGACCCACGTAAAAAGCGCCAAACAAATTAACTGACAACAATAACACTGTTGCCGTCGCTGCCTAATTAGGCACGACCGTCCTGCCCACCTTAGCACCGCGTGGGGTCAGGGCGTCGATTAGGTGCTGAACGTGAACGGGCATAAGCTTTGCCGCCCGTCATGACCTCATGAAGCTACCAAGGCGTAATGCGTGTGTGTCCGCTGGCGCCGCGGGAATTTCAATAGACACACTGCGCCCGGAGATACTCTAACCGCTTTCTTTTCGGACACGGGTTCGACTCCCGTCAGCTCCACCAAATGGACATTACACGAACACCTACTTTTTTAAAGGCGGCTTTGCCGTCAGGGTGTGGCTGTGATGTCAGTGTAAAGGGGCTGTTGCAAAATAGCCTAAAAAAATGAGATAGACATTCCCGAAAGGGTTTGCCTATCTCATTTTTTTGTTGTA
>CALWNP010000019.1 GCA_944382835.1 uncultured Gemmiger sp. | reverse complement strand
GGCTAACAGTTCCTACTGCCAAGTCTGTAGTGGACTTTCACCACCAAGTTATTGCCCATGCCGGGCGCACCGCAAAAGGACCGCACGGCCATGCAGCCGTGCGGTCCTTTGCGATTTTGAAGGGTTTAGGGGATGTTTACTTCATCAGCTCACAGACAAGCTGGCTGTAAGCCACGGGGTCTTCCAGGGGCAGACCCTCGATGAGCAGGGCCTGGTCATACAGCAGCTCGGCATACTTGCTGATCTTGTCGCTGTCGCCGGCCTCCTTGGCCGCCTTCAGGGCGGCAAAGACGCTGTGGTTGGGGTTCAGTTCCAGCACCTTGGTGCTTTCCATGCCCTCGGCGTTGTTGGGCATCCTGCGCAGCACCTTCTCCATTTCCATGGACAGACCGCCCTCGCTGGACAGCGAAACCGGGTGATCCTGCAGGGTGGGGTTGACCTTGACCTCCTTGACCTTACCGTTCAGGGCCTTCTTGATCTCCTCAAACAGGTCCTTGTTCTCCTCGGTGGCCTCCTCGGCGGCCTTCTTTTCCTCCTCGGTCTCCAGGCCCAGGTCGCCGGAGTTGATGTTCTTGAACTCCTTCTCCTTGTAGTCGTGCATGATCTGCAGGCAGAACTCATCCACGTCCTCGGTGCAGAGCAGCAGGTCGTAGCCCTTGCTCAGCACCAGCTGGGCGTTGGGCAGCTTGCTCAGCCGGGCAGCCTCGTCGCCGGCGGCAAAGTAGATGCACTTCTGGTCTTCGGGCATCTTTTCGATGTACTCGTCCAGGGTCACATACTTCTGCTCCTTGGCCGAGAAGAACATCAGCAGGTCGGCCAGCAGATCCTTGTGCATGCCGTAATCGCCGTAGACGCCGAACTTGATCTGGCGGCCGAAGCTCTTCCAGAAGGTCTCGTACTTCTCCCGGTCATTGGTCAGCATGGCATGGAGTTCGTTCTTGATCTTCTTTTCCAGCGAGTTGCGCATCAAGCGCAGCTGGCTGTCCTTCTGCAGGGTCTCACGGCTGATGTTCAGGCTCAGGTCCTCGCTGTCCACCACGCCCTTGATGAAGCTGAAGTAGTCGGGCAGCAGATCGGCGCATTTCTCCATGATCAGCACGCCGGAGGCATACAGGGCCAGGCCCTTCTCGTACTCCTTGGTGTAGTAGTCGTAGGGGGTGCGGCCGGGCACAAAGAGCAGGGCGGTGTAGGTGGCGGTGCCCTCGGTGCGGGAGGTGATCACCCGCAGCGGGTCGGTGTAGTCGGAGAACTTGGTCTTGTAGAACTCGTTGTAGTCCTCCTCCTTAACCTCCTTCTTGTCCCGCTTCCAGATGGGGACCATGCTGTTCAGGGTCTCAGTCTCCTGATAGGTTTCGTACTCCGGCTTGTAGTCATCGCCGGCATCCTCGGGTTTGGGCTTCTGGCGGCTCTTGGTGCGCTCCATGGTGATGGGGTAGCGGATGTAGTCGCTGTACTTCTTGACCAGGTCGGCGATGGTGTACTCCTCCAGGAAGTGGGAGTAATCCTCGTTCTCGGCATCCTCCTTCATCACAATGGTGATCTCGGTGCCCACGTCCTCCTTCTCGGCCTCGGTCAGGGTGTAGCCTTCCACACCCTTGCTCTCCCAGCACCAGGCCTCGTCACTGCCCTGGGCCTTGGAGAGGACGGTGACCTTGCTGGCCACCATGAAGGCGGAGTAGAAGCCCACGCCGAACTGACCGATAATGTCGATGTTGTCGCTCTGGTTCTCCTGCTTGAAGTCCTGCGAGCCGGACTTGGCGATGGTGCCCAGGTTCTTTTCCAGCTCCTCCTTGGTCATGCCGATGCCGTTGTCCGAGATGGTCAGGGTGCGGTTTTCCTTATCAGGCTGGATGTGGATTTTCAGATCCTCCTTGCGGATGCCGATGGAGGTATCGGTCAGAGATTTGAAATACCGCTTGTCGCAGGCATCCGAAGCGTTGGAGATCAGCTCACGGAGAAAAATTTCCTTGTTGGTATAAATAGAATTGATCATCAGGTCCAACAGCTTTTTGCTCTCGGCCTTGAATTGACGCATTGCCATAAAACAGAGTACCCTCTTTCAATCATTTCAGTTGCGTTTAGCACTCTTTTATTATGAGTGCTAAGTTTAGTTTAGCATTCTTTGCCTTCAAGTGCAAGAGCCGATTGCGGATTTCACAAAAAGTTTAGAAACAATTTTTCCAAAGCCTTTTCAAACCGGCGGGATTGCGCTATTCTATACCTGTATCAAAAATGAAGGATGTGAACCAAGTGTCTGTTCATGGAGAGAAAGCCTATCAGGCTTTTTTAAAAGGATATAACTGCGCCCAGAGCGTGGTGGTGGCCTTTGCCTCCGAGATGGGTCTGACCGAGGACCAGGCTCTGCGGATGTCCGCCGGGTTCGGCGGCGGCATGGGGCGGCTGCGGGAGGTCTGCGGCGCCTTTTCCGGAATGGTGTTTGTGCTGGGTGCTTTGTACGGCAGCACCGACCCCGCCCAGAAAACCGCCCTGTACACCGAGGTCCAGGCCCTGGCCGCCCAGTACCGGCAGGAGAACGGCGGCAACAGCATTGTCTGCCGGGAACTGCTGGGTCTGAAACAGGCCGAGGGCAGCCCGGTGGCCAGCCCCCGCACCCCCGAATACTACAAAAAACGTCCCTGCCCCCAGCTGGTACGGCTGGCGGCAGATCTGATGGAACAGTACATCGACGCCCATCCCCTGCCGGATCCGGCCTGAAAGGAGATTTTTTGTCATGCGTACCTATGAAACCACCCTGCCCGGCGGCGCGCGCCTGGTGGGGTATCTGCGGGAGCCCACGGTGGAGATGCCCGCCTACAACATCCGCCCGGCGGTGATTATCCTGCCGAGCGGCGGCTATTCCCACTGCAGCAACCGGGAATCCGACCCGGTGGCCATGCGGTTTCTGGCAGCGGGCTACCAGACCTTTGTGCTCTACTACACCGTCACCGACCTGCGGCCGGGGCCGCTGCGCTGGCAGCCCATGCTGGACGCCGCCGGGGCGGTTCTGCTGCTGCGCCGCCATGCCGAAGAGTTCCATCTGAACCCCGACAAGATCGCCCTGTGCGGTTTTTCGGCCGGCGGACATCTGGCCGCCTGTGCCGCCGTGCTGTGGGACCAGCCGGAGGTCCAGCAGGCCCTGGGCATCACCGGCACCGAGGCCCGGCCCAACGCCGTGGCTTTGGGCTATCCGGTGATCACCATGGGGCAGTATACCCACGCCGGTTCCGCCCGCAACCTGGCCGGCGAGGACGCCGACCTGCTGGCCCGGATGAGCCTGGAAAACCAGATCCGGCCGGGGCTGCCGCCCTTCTTTATCTGGCACACGGTGGCCGACCGTGCAGTGCCGGTGCAGAACAGCCTGATGCTGGCCGACGCCCTGGAAGCCTACGACGATTCCTACGAGCTGCACCTCTTTGCCCGGGGAGATCACGGTTCCAGCACCTGCAATGCCGAGGTCAACACCCCCATGCCCCACAACGCCGCCTGGCTGCCCTTGTGCATCGGCTGGCTCAACGAAACACTGGATTTCAGCCTGGACACCGCCCCCGGCGGCCAGGGCTGACACCTTTGAATGAAACTTTACAAAGGAGATGGTTTTCCATGAAAATCATGTTCTATACCCTGCGCCCCTTTGATGAGCTGGACTACGCCAAGCAGTTCAGCCGGGAATATGGCATCGACTTTGCCTGGACCGCCGACTATCCCCGCCCCGAGAATCTGGGGCTGGCCCAGGGGTGCGAGGCGGTCTGCACCACCCCCTGCGATATGAGCGCCGGGATTCTGGACGGCTTTGCAGCCCTGGGGGTGAAATACCTGCCCTGCCGCAGCATCGGGTATGACCACATCGACCTGGCCCACGCCAAGGCGCTGGGGATGCGGGTTTCCAACGTGGGCTATCCCCCCGAAGGGGTGGCCAACTACGCCATCATGCTGATGCTCATGACCACCCGCAAGATGAACCAGATCATGATCCGGGCCGCGGCCCAGGATTACTCGCTGCAAGGCAAGATGGGCCGGGATCTCTCCGGCTGCACCGTGGGGGTGATCGGCACCGGGCGGATCGGCCGCACCGTGCTGCGGCATCTGTCCACCTTCGGCTGCACCCTGCTGGCCTATGATGTCTACCAAAGCCCCGAGGTGGAGCAGTATGCCCGCTATGTGAGCCTGGAAGAGCTCTATGCCCAGAGTGACGTGATCACTCTGCACACCAACGCCACCCCCGAAAACCACCATCTGATTGACGGTGAGGCCATCCGCAAGATGAAGGACGGGGTCATCCTGATCAACACCGCCCGGGGCACCCTGATCGACCCCGACGCCCTGATTGCCGGGCTGGAAAGCGGCAAGGTCGGCGGCGCCGGGCTGGACGTGGTGGAGGACGAAAACGGTCTATACTACTACAATCACGCCAGCGAGGCGCTGCACAACCGGGAGCTGGCCATGCTGCGCAGCTTCCCCAACGTCATTGTCAGCCCCCACACCGCGTTCTACACCGATGTGAATGTGGCCAGCATGGTGCGCGGCGCTTTCGAGTCGGTGCGCTGCTTTGCCGCCGGCGAGCCCAACCCGCTGGAGATCCGGCTGTGAGGCCGGCGCCTCAACCCGGGCGGCGGGATCTGTCGGGGGCGCTGGAGCCCCTGCCCCGGCTGAAGCCCGGCGATCCCCTGCCCTTTGCCTGTGCCGGGTGCGGCGATTGCTGCCGGCATCGGGAAGACCTGGTTCTTTCGGGCTACGACCTCTACCGGCTGGCCCGCTGGACCAGCCTGCCGCCCCGGATTCTGGCCCGGGCCTTCTGTCGGTTTTATCTGGACCCCGACACCGGCCTGCCGGTGCTGCTGCTGAAACCCGATCCCAAAACCCGCAGCTGCCCCTTTTTTGAGGCCAACAGCTGTGTGGTCCATCCGGCCCGGCCCCTGGCCTGTGCCCTCTATCCCCTGGGTCAAGCCATTGACCCCGACACCGGGGCGGTGGAGTATTATCTGCAGCCGCCGCTGTGCGGCGTACCGGCGGAGGGCCGCACCCTGGAACAGTATCTGAAGGACGCCGGGGTGGCCGACCGCCAGGGCATCGACGCCCGCTGGGCTGTGGTCTGTACCCGGCTGGCGGACCGGCTGCTGGCCGCCGGAGGCCCCGACGCCCCGGAGGTGCAGATGGCCGGGCGCCGGATTGCCGGGGCGCTGTACTACGATTACAGCCTGCGGGAGGAATTTTATCCCCAGTTCCAGCAGAACCTGGCGGCGCTGGAGCACCTTCTGGACCGGATGCTGCCGCAGCAATAAACAAAAGAACGCCCTGTGCCCGGAAGATTCCGGCACAGGGCGTTTGTTGTTTTGTGAGAAAAAGGGCTGTTCAGCAGCAGAAGAATCCACCGCGGCCGCAGCAGCAAAAGCTGCAGATGTTGCAGAGCATCATATACAGCCAGACCTGGACACAGAAGTTCCCCCGCATGGGGGCCCCGGGCTGGGTGTAGGCCTGCTGATAGCTGGCATAGGTGCGGCCGGGGTTCTGCAGCCGGTCCAGCAGATTCTGGTACTGGTAGTTGCCGGGTTCCATCTCCACCGCCGTCCGTGCCTCGCTCTGGGCGCGGATGTTGTTGCCCAGCCCGGAATTGGCAAGGGCGGCGTAGTAGTGCCAACGGGCGGTTCGCTGGCTGGGGGCGATGCCGTTGAGGACGTTGAGGGCCTCCTGATAATAGCCGTTGCGGATATAGTTGTTGGCGGCCTGCATCTCGGGGTCTTCCTGGGGGGCGGAATACCCGGTGCTGCCCCCGGCAAAGCCGCCGAATCCGAAACCGAAGGGGTCAAAGCCAAATCCAAAGGGGTCCTGGTATTGCTGCCGGCTCTGGCCGGTGCTCTGCTGGCTGTACCCGCCCGCTGTGCGGTACCCGGCGTTGGTGCCGCCGGACTGGCGCTGGCGCAGAATCTCGCTGTACGCGGCCTGCACCTCCTTGAACTTGTCCTCACAGTCGGGGTCGTTGGGGTGCAGGTCGGGATGGTATTGTTTGCATTTCTGGCGATAGGCCTTTTTGATGGTCTCCTCGTCGGCACCGGGGCTGATGCCCAGCACGCGGTACGGATCGGTCATGGTTGTTGTTTCCCCTTCCTGCGTTTGGCGCGGAGGGCCTTGAGCAAAGAGTATTTGCTCCACACCCCCGCGTAGATGGTGTTGTGCAGCAGCTGCCCCTCGGGTGTCTCCTTCAAGATGGGCAGCAGCTCAAAGTTCTGGGCGCAAAGGCCCATCTGCTGGGTCAGAAGCGCCTGGCAGCGGTCCTCATAGGCCGCATCGTCCAGCGTTTCGGCCAGGTGGGCCAGCGCGTTGAAGCTGCCGTGGCGCCGGTCCTTGTACAGGTCATCGTAGGCGTCCATCAGGTAGATGAAGCCGCCCAGCCCTCTGCCCAGCCGGTCCAGCACCGGCGTCCAGATATCCTCCCGGTAACAGAGGACGGTGCCCAGCAAAGCGCCGAAGCTGTTGCACAGGGCATCCAGGTCGGTGCTGCCGGCCTGTTCCAGGGCATTCAGAGCCTCCAGCTGGCGGGTGATGGCCTGGCACTGGCGGGGCCAGTGGGCCCGGATGGTCTCCAGATGCCCCTGCAACCGCCGGGCCTGGAGCAGCCCCGATCGCCGGTGGTCGTCCTGCCAGTCATCCAGATAGTTGTAGTAGGCCAGCGCCACCGTCATGTCCGCCGCATAGGCCAGATACTCGTTGGCGGCACGGGGCCGGGCCCGCACCGGATGGGGCAGACAGCGCCCGGTGGCGAACTGGGTGGGCGGATCGTACAGTGCCCCCAGCAGCAGGGCCACAAAGGTCATGTCATAGCTCAGCGCCATCCGCCCGGGCAGACCGTAGCGCAGCCCCAGCATCTGGCAAAGACCGCAGTAATAGGCCTGATAGCGGTCCAGGGCCGCTTTGTCCAGCCCTTTGCGATAGATGGTAACATATCCAAACATAGGGCGTCAACCTTTCGGGAGGGTGGCTCAGCTCTTTTTGATGAAGGTGGTGCCGCACTTGGGGCAGGTGATGGAGATCCGGCCGCGGCCGCGGGGTACCCGCAGCTGCTGCCGGCAGTGAGGGCAGCGGTAATAATGGTAGGTCTTGCGCATCTGGAACCGCATCTTGCGGGCGGCCAGCCACCGTTCCACCACGCTCCGCCGGCTGAGATACCATTGGTTTTCAGCGTAGCGCTTGCTGATGTTGCGGCTGAACATCCGGAAATAACAGTAGGCCAGCAAGGCCAGCCCCACATAGTACAGGATACCGCTGACCAGCATCCCCAGCACCAGAAACACCAGGGACAGGATCACCAGAAAGACGTTCAGCTGGTCGTTGCCGTAGCGGCCCGACATAAAGCGCTGGAACCAGGATTTCATGACAAACTGCCACTCCTCTCAACAATCTTGATACAGGCCATTATTTCACATAAATGTGGTCAAATCGTGAACGCGGTCCAAACAGAGTTTGAACAAACGGGATTTTTTCGCTCCACGGCGCGGTTTACGGGGTTGTTGCCTGGCTTTAGTATACCAGAAAACGGCGGGGGTTGTCATCCCCCGCCGCATCTTTTTGGGCCGGATCAGCCCTTTTCCGGCTCCGGTGTGTCCTGTCCCTGACCTGCCAGCGGCAGGCAGAGGGTCACCCTGGCCCCCTTCGGCTGGTTCTGTGCAAAGACGGTCCGACCGCCGTGGGCCGCCACAATCTGCTGGACCAGGTGCAGCCCCAGGATGTGGGGCTGCTGGCTGCCGGGTTCGGCCCTACCCTGCAGCACCGCCAGCACCGTCGGCGGAAAGCCGGTTCCCTCATCGGAGAAGATGATACAGAGCCGGGGCGGCTGTTCCTGGGGCTGCAGCAGGGCCTGTACCCGGATGGCACAGCCCTGGGGGTTGTGCCGGGCGCTGTTGCCCAGCAGGTTGGCAAAGGCCCGGCGCAGCATGGCCTCGTCGGCCTCCAGCACCGCCTGGTCCGCCGCCCGGTCCATCTCCAGCGCCACCTCCCGGCCCTCGTTGTCATTGCAGAAATCACTCACCGCCCGCCGCAGCAGGGTGCCCGCCCGGCACCGGGTCAGTCGCAGCGGCTGGGCGTTGTATTGCAGCTTGCTGGTCAGGTTGAGATCCTCGATCAGCGCCTTGATCCGCAGGCTCTGGGTGCGGATGGCCGAAGCCCGCCGGCGGTCCTCGGGGGGCAGGTCCGCCTTTGCCTCCATCTGCTCGGCGTAGCCCATGATGAGGGCCAGCGGGGTGCGGATGTCATGGCTGACCCCCGCAATCCAGTTGGTTCGGGCGGTGTCCCGCCGGGCGATGATCCGGTTCTGCCGGTTCAGGTGGCTGCTGGCCGCATTCAGCTTGCGGGCCAGATCGGCGGTAACGCCCCGCTCGGCCAGCTGCACCGTCTGGCCGGCGGCCAGCGCCTCGATGCCCCGCTCCAGCTCCCCCATGGCCCGGCCGGTGCGCCAGCCCGCCGCCAGGCAGGCCAGCAGAACCGCCAGCAGTTCCAACGCCAGCACTGGGCCGGTCCAGTGGATCAGGGTGCTGAACAATTGGTTGTCGATGTAAAAATTGTAGCGGGAGATGCTGTTTGGAGGCATGCCCAGCACCAGCAACCCCCAATCGGTGCGGTAGCTCATGACGGGAAAGTCCTCGAGATACCACCGGGAAAAGGACACCGCCTCGGGGACGGTGTAGGTCCGGTCCAGTTCTGCGGGTAACCGATACCGCCAGATCACATGGCCGCCGTCGTCCAGCACCATCCCCCAAACCCAGCCGTCCAGCAGCTGGTCCAGGGGCTGGTCGGTGTCCAGGGTCACCGTGCCGTCCTTTTCGGTGACCAGCCGGGCAATCTGGCTGATCTGGCGCTGCTGGACCATCTGCCGGCCGTAGTAGAACACCACCCCCAGGAAGAGGGCCAGATTGACCACCAGAAAGAGCAGCACCCCCGCCACCGCTGTCACCACATACCGGCGCAGCATCCTGACCAGTGGTTTCATTCCGTCTCCACCCCCGCCAGTTTGTAGCCCAGCCCCCGCACCGTCAGCAGCTGCCGGGGCTGGGAGGGATTTTCCTCAATCTTTTCCCGCAGATGCCGGATGTGGACGTTGAGGCTGTTCTCGTAGCCGTAGTAGCCCTCCCCCCAGACCGCCTCGCACAAGGCGTCGTAGGTGACAATATGGCCGCGGTTCTCCGCCAGCTTTTGCAGGATGTCCCGTTCGGTGGCGGTCAGCCGCAGGGTGCTGCCGTCGGGCAGCCGGACCAGTGCGTCCTCCAGCGCCACGGTGCGGCTCCCCAGCTGCAGCGGCGCCGCTGTCCGCTGCAGGGCGGTGCGGTAGGTGCGGCGCAGAATCAGCTGGATGCGCAGCAGCAGTTCTTGGGTCAGAAAAGGCTTGGTCAGATAGTCGTCCGCCCCCAGCCCCAGGCCAAAGAGTCGGTCGCTGTCGGCATCCCGGGCGGAGAGAAAGAGGGCGGGCACCTCGGTGCCGCCCCGTAGCTCCCGGAAGAGGGAAAAACCGTCCCCGTCCGGCAGGTTGATGTCCAGCACGAGAAAATCCGGGGTCTGTTTAGTGGCGGCCGCCCGGGTCGTGGCACAGCTGCCCGCCGTCATCAGATGGCGGTAGCCCGCCCCTTCCAGCACTTGGCGCAGCAGGTCGAGCAGCGCCGGGTTGTCGTCCACCACCAGAATCTTGGCATCCTGTATCTGCCGCATACATCTTCCCTCCCTTTCTTCCCTTTCATTATACCCGCGGGTCCGGAACGGCGCCAGCTTCCGGGGCAAAATTTAAGCCAAACTTAAGGCTGGCACCAGGGGTGGTTAAGAACCGGGGTGTAGCATAAGGGGGACGAAAGGAGCGATTGCCATGCAAAACGTGATTGAGACCCAAGGCCTTTGCAAAACCTATGGAAACCATTTTGCCGTTCAACAGCTGGACCTGGCGGTGCCGGAGGGCTGTGTGTACGGCTTTATCGGCCCCAACGGCGCCGGAAAATCCACCACCATGAAGATGCTGCTGGGGCTGATTGCCCCCTCGGCGGGCAAGGTCCTGCTGCTGGGCAAGGAGATGAATCCCCGCAACCGGCTGGCCCTGCTGCGGCAGACCGGCAGCCTCATCGAGTCCCCCTCGGGCTACGGCCACCTGACCGGACAGGAAAACCTGGAGATTGTGGCGGGGCTGAAAGGGGTGGACCACCGGGAGATCGACCGGGTGCTGGAGGTGGTCCATCTGACCGATGCCCGCCACCGCAAGCTGCGGCAGTATTCCCTGGGGATGCGCCAGCGGCTGGGCATCGCCCAGGCCCTGCTGGGCAGCCCCAAACTGCTGATTCTGGATGAACCCACCAACGGGCTGGACCCCGCCGGCATCCAGGAGATGCGGTCACTGATCGGGGAGATGCCCGCCCGCTGCGGCACCACCGTGCTGATCTCCAGCCATCTTTTGGGCGAGATGGAGCAACTGGTGCAGCAGGTGGGCATCCTGAACCAGGGCAAGCTGCTGTTCCAGGGTCCGCTGGCCCAGCTGCAGCAGCACAGCCGGGGGGATGTTTTGCTGCGGCTGCTGTACCCGCAAAGAGGTCTGCAATGGATGGCGGACAACGGCATCCGCTGCCGTCGGGAAAACGACACCCTGGTCCTGCCGCCCATGGAGGAGGACGCCCTGGCCCAGCTGGTACAGGCCCTGGCCGCCCGGGGCGCCGGGGTGGTGGGGGTTGCCACCCGGACCCGGTCGCTGGAGGAGATCTTCCTGCGGCTGACCGAAGGCAAGGAGGTGGCATAAATGGCTGTTTGTCTCTGGGCCGAGCTGAAAAAGGCCCACCGCCGCCACGATCTGCCGGTGGTGCTGGGCATCGGGGTGCTGGCGCTGTGCTGGGCCAACACCATGAAGCTGTCCGACCCCGCCAGCCTGGCCTACGGCTACTCCATGGTGCTCTACGGGCTTTCCATCGTCAATGCGGTGGTCATGCCACTGAGCATGGCGGTGCTGGGCAGCCGGCTGTGGGATGTGGAGGTACGGGGCAGCGCCTGCAAGCTGCTGTACACCCTGCAAAGCCGGGGCAGCCTGTTCGGGGCCAAGGTGGCGCTGGGGTTTGCCGAGGTGTTGGTGGCCCCGCTGATGGAGCTGGCCGGCACCCTGGCATTCGGGCGGATCTACCGCTTCACCGAGCCCCTCTCCCCCGCCGCCCTGGGCTGGTTCTTTTTCTGCACCCTGGCGGTCAACGCCCTGCTCTTCTTCTTTGAGCTGATGCTCAGCCTCTTCTTTGAAAACCAGGTGCCCGCCCTGGGCTGCGGGGTGCTCTTTTCCATGACCGGGCTGTTTGCCATGTTCATGCCGCCGGCCTTCACCCGGCTGCTGCCCTGGGCCTACTACGCGGTGACCCTCTCGGTGGGGATGGTCTACGACGAGAGCACCCGGATTTCCACCTTTTACCCCATCCCCTACCCCGTCTGGGCGTTGGCTGTGGTGGTGGCCCTCTGCGGCCTGGTGCTGATGGCGGGATGGCGGCTGGTCCGCCGGAAGGAGGTATGACCCATGCTGCGTTGTTGTATTGCCGCTGAAAACCGCAAGCTGCGCCGGGCGCTGATCTGGGCGGTGTTTCTGCTGCTGCCACTGCTGGCCGGGGTGTACGGCACGGTGAATTATCTGCAAAATCTGGAAATTCTGACCCCGGGCTGGTACAACCTCTGGACCCAGCACACCCTGTTCTATTCCCTCTTCTTCTTTGCCCCCATGACGGCGCTGTACACCGCCTATCTGTGGCGGCTGGAGCATCTGGGGCACAACTGGAACCTGATCATGACAGTGCCGGTGCCGCGGTTTGACCTCTATCTGGGCAAGTTTTTGGTGGCCTGGAAGATGGTGCTGCTGACCCAGCTCTGGGTCTTTGCCCTCTTTGTGCTCTTCGGCAAGCTGTGGGTGGGGCTGCCGGGCTGGCCGCCGGCGGAGATTCTCTTCTGGGCGGTGCGGGGCACCCTGGGCGGCGCTGCGGTCATTGCCCTGCATCTGGTGATCTCCATGCTGATCCGCAGCTTTGCCGCCCCTATCCTGCTGGCGCTGGCCGGCGGGGTGTTGGGCGCCTATTTTGCCAACGAAAACCTGGGGCTGTTCTGGCCCTATGCCCTGATGATGAGCGGGATGAACTCCAACCGGGCCGAGGACCTTCTGGACGGGCGGATGGGGCCCTTTCTGCTGGCCTGTCTGGTCTGGACGCTGCTGGCCTTTGCCGCGGGATGGCTGCTGCTGAACCGGCGGGATGTGCGCAGCGAATGAAGGATTTGCACCGCAGCGGTTCCTGGGGTATAATGGGGAAAACCAACGAGAAGGAGCATTGCCATGACTGCCAACGCTGCGGATTTTGCCGGGCCGGATTGCGGGAGCCGGTACGAAAAGGAGCTGGAAACCCATTTCCGGGACTGCCTGCTGTTTTACATCGACGGGCGCATCCGGTTTGAGCGCTACTGCTACGGCGAGGCCGCCTGCCTGGTGTTCAGCGCCTGGGCCCACGGGTTTGACCCCGAGGGCAAGATTTTGTGGGACGCCGAACCCCAGTTTGAGGTGGACCAGAAAGCCCTGCCCCGGGTGCTGACCGACATCCAGGAGGAGGGCAACGCCCTCCAGTTTGACGGGCTGCGCAAGCGCTACGTCAAGACCGAGACCTTCGACCAGGACAAGCCCAACGGCTACGGCCGGCTCAAGCTGTTCTTCCTGCGCCGGAAACACCGTTAAAAAAACAGGACGGGGACGCCCCACCGGGCAGTTTCCCGTCCTGTTTTGTCTTGGCTCAGAACCGCTCCACGCCCTCCCGGGTGACCCGGGCATAGACCAAAGGCGGCAGCTGGGGCGGCTGGTCGGCAATGATCAGCCCGCCCCGGTACATCTCCTCGGCGGCCTCAAAGAGCGCCGGGTCGTCGGCATAGAAGGTGCAGATGGCATCCCCGGCCTTCACCACATCCCCCAGCTTTTTGTGCATGATGATGCCGGCGGCAAAGTCGATGGCATCGTCCTTTTTCAGACGGCCGGCCCCCAGCAGCACGCTGGCGTTGCCGATCCGTTCCACGTCGTTCTGGGCAATGTACCCGGCCTGTTTGGCCGTCAGCTCGTAGGAATACCGGGCCTTGGGGAAGCGCTCGGGGTTGTCCAGCACCGAGACATCGCCCCCCTGGGCCGCGAACATCTGGCGGCATTTGGTGTAGGCGGTGCCGTCCCGCAGGGTGCTCTCAGCCAAGGCGCGGCAGCTGCGCAGATCCCCCTTGCCCGCCAGGTACAGCATGTTGCTGGCCAGCTGCAGGCAGACCTCGGTGAGGTCCGCCGGGCCGTGGCCCCGCAGCACCGCCACGCTCTCGGCCACCTCCAGGGCATTGCCAATGTTGTGCCCCAGGGGTTTGTCCATGTCGGTGATCAAGGCGGCCACCTGGCGGCCGTGGGCGGTGCCGATGGACACCATCAGTCGGGCCAGTTCGATGGCCTCGTCCAGGGTCTTCATAAAGGCGCCGTTGCCCATGGTCACATCCAGCAGGATGGCGTCCGACCCTGCGGCCAGCTTTTTGCTCATGATGGAGGAGGCGATCAGCGGAATGCAGCCCACCGTGGCGGTCACGTCCCGCAGGGCATAGATCTTTTTGTCCGCCACTGCGATCTCCCCGCTCTGGCCAATGACCGCAATGCCGATGTCATTGACCTGGGCAAAGAACTCCTCCTGGGTCAGGGAGGTGCGGGTGCCGGGCACCGCCTCCATCTTGTCGATGGTGCCGCCGGTATGCCCCAGTCCCCGGCCACTCATCTTGGCGATTTTGACGCCGCAGGCGGCCACAATGGGGGCAATGACCAGGGTGGTCTTGTCCCCCACCCCGCCAGTGGAGTGCTTGTCCACCTTGATGCCCTGGATGGCGGAAAGGTCCACCATCTCCCCCGAGTGGGCCATCACATCGGTGAGGACGGCGGTTTCCTCGTCGGTCATTCCCCGCAGGTAGATGGCCATGAGCAGCGCACTCATCTGATAGTCCGGCACGCTGCCTGCCACATAGCCGTTGACCGCAAAGGCGATCTCCTCCCGGGTCAGGCAAAAACCGTCCCGCTTTTTCGCAATGATGTCATACATACGCATAAGGGTGTGCTCCTTTCGGGACAAAAGATGCCCGACCAGGCCGGCCGGGCATACAAGATAAAATCAGCGGCTGCTCTTGTCGTAGGGAATGCCTTCGGCTTTGGGGGCCATGCTGTTTTTGGAGGTAAAGGCCAGAATGACCATCGAGGCGATGAAGGGCATCATGTTGTAGATGTTGTTGGACCAGCCCAGCTGCGCCAGAATGGTGGAGTCGGCAATGTTGGCCAGGCTCTTGAAAACGGCGAAGAACATGGCCGCCCCAAAGATGTTGATGGGTTTCCACTGACCGAAGATCATAACTGCCAGGGCCAGGAAGCCGGTGCCGGCCACCCCCACTTCAAAGTTCCAGGTCTGGACACTGGGGATGACGTAGGCCAGCCCGCCGATGCCGCCCAGCAGCCCCGAGATCAGCACACCGCAGTACCGCATGGTGTAGACGCTGATGCCCACCGAGTTGGCGGCCTGGGGGTGTTCGCCGCAGGCCCGCAGCCGCAGGCCGAAGCGGGTTTTGTACATGACCACATAGCTGACGATGAGCAGCACCAGCCCCAGCGGGATAAAGACGCTGAGTTCCAGCCCGCCGATGTTGAAGAGGAAGGCTTTGTTGGTGTAGCTGATCTTGGCCGAGGTGGAGCCGTTGAAGTTCTTGGCCAGAATGATGGCAATGGCGGTGGCCAGCATGTTGAGAGCGGTGCCACCCACCGTTTGGTCCGCCTTGAGGTGGATAGAGGCAAAGGCCAGCAGAAGCGCATAGACCATGCCGGCGGCAGCGGCTACCAGAATGGCCAGCGCCACCAGGATGGCCGGCGAGGTGCCGGCGGGCAGCGCAGCCACCACCAGCACACCGGCCAGACCGCCGATGACCATGATGCCTTCCAGCGCAATGTTGATGACGCCGGAGTGCTCGCTGAACATGCCGCCCAGCGCCACCAGCATCAGGACAATGCCGTACAGCAGGGTGTATTTTATCAAAAGCAGCATATCAGACGCCCTCCTTCTTTGGCTTGGCCGGTTCGGCATTGACGTTGGTCTTGTCCTGGTCACGCAGCAGCAGCTTTTCGATTCTGCCGCGGAACAGCATCGAGAACGCGCAGAGATAGATGATGATGCCGGAGATCAGGTCCGCAATCTCGGTGGGGAAATACTTGGTCGGCAGGAAGGAGCCGCCCACCGTGATGTGGGAGATGAACAGCGAGGAGAAGATGGTGCCGATGGGATGGGACCCGGCCAGCAGGGCGGTGGCAATGCCGTTGAAGCCCATGGCGGGCAGGCTGGTGGAGTTCAGAGGGTTCCACTCGCCGCCCCCCGACAGGTAGAACAGCCCGGCGCCGAAGCCGGCCAGCGCCCCGGCAATGGTCATGGAGAGGATGATGTTCTTCTTCTCGTTGATGCCGGCGTACTTGGCGGCATTTTTGTTCAGGCCCACCGCCTTGAGTTCATAGCCGAAGGTGGTCTTGTCCAGCACCACCCAGACCACGATGGCCACCACAATGGCCAGGAAGATGGCGATGGTGGTGTTGTTGGTGTGGAAGAGTTCCGACATCCCGCAGGAAGGGATCAGCGCCTGGGGGGCGTTGGTGGCCAGCTTCCAGGTGCGGGTGTTGTGGGCGTCATACATGGCGCCGGTGCCCCGGGCATAGACGATCTCGTTGACCAGGTACAGGCCGATCCAGTTGAACATGATGGAGGTGATGACCTCGTTGATGTTCAGATAGGCCTTGAAGATGCCGGGGATGGCCCCCCAGACCGCCCCGAACAGGGTGGCGGCCAGCAGGCAGAGATACCAGGGCAGGCCCAGCATCAGGGCACAGTAGAGGGCCCCGAAGGCCCCCAGGGTGTACTGCCCTGCCGCGCCGATGTTGAACAGGCCGGTTTTGAAGGCAAAGGCCACCGAAAGGCCGGTCATGATCAGCGGTGCGGCGCTGGTGAGGGTTTTGCCCACGCCGTAGGGGAAGTCATAAAAGCCGCCCTGGATGATCCGGATAAAGCCGTCACCCCAGGCGTGCTGGAAGTTGATGATGAACAGCGCCACCAGCCCGATGGCCAGGCCGATCAGGATGCAGAGCAGCGAGGCAAGAATGCCGCTGCTCTTTTGGCGCAGCCCAAGGAAGTTGTTTTTTGCCATTGTTTACTGCACCCCCTGCTGTTTTTTGGCACCGGCCATATACAGGCCCAGTTCCTGCACCGTGGTGGTTCTGGGATCAAACTCGCCCACAATCTCGCCCTCGTACATCACCAGGATCCGGTCGGACAGGTTCATCACCTCGTCCAGTTCCAGGCTGACCAGCAGCACCGCCTTGCCGGCGTCCCGCTGGGCCACAATCTGCTTGTGGACATTTTCGATGGCGCCCACATCCAGGCCGCGGGTGGGCTGGACCGCCACCAGCAGCTTGGGGTCCCGGTCGATTTCCCGGGCGATGATGGCCTTTTGCTGGTTGCCGCCCGACATGCCGCGGACGATGGTCTCGCTGCCCTGGCTGCTGCGCACGTCATACTCCCGGATCAGCCGGTCGGAGTAGCGGCGCACCGCGTCCCGGCGGATGAAGCCGTTGTGCTGGAACTCCGGCTCCCAGTAACGCTGGAGCACCATGTTCTTTTCCAGGGTGTAGTCCAGCACCAGGCCGTGCTTGTGCCGGTCCTCGGGGATGTGGCTCATGCCGGACTTGGACCGTTCCCGGATGGTGGCATGGGTGATGTCCTTGCCCTGGAAGAGCACTTTGCCGCCGGTGATCTTTTCCAGGCCGGTCAGCCCGTAGATCAGCTCGGTCTGGCCGTTGCCCTCGATGCCGGCCAGGCAGACGATCTCCCCCTGGCGCACCTGGAAGGAGACCCCCTTGACCGCATTGTTTTTGTGGACCTTGCTGGGCACCACCATATCCTGGATGTCCAGCACAACCTCGCCGGGTTTGGCGGGAACCTTTTCCACCTCAAACTGTACATCGCGGCCCACCATCATCCGGGAGAGCTCCTCCTTGGTGGTGTCGGCGATGTTCACGGTGCCGATGCCCTTGCCCTTGCGCAGGACGGTGCAGCGGTCGGCCACCTCCATGATCTCGTTGAGTTTGTGGGTGATGAAGAGGATGCTCTTGCCCTCCTTCTTGAAGCCACGCATGATCTCCATGAGTTCCTCAATCTCCTGGGGGGTCAGCACCGCGGTGGGTTCGTCAAAGATCAGGATCTCATTGTCGCGGTAGAGCATCTTGAGGATTTCCACCCGCTGCTGCATGCCCACCGAGATCTCGCTGACCAGGGCGTCGGGGTCCACCCGCAGGCCGTACTTTTCCGAGAGGGCCACCACCTTTTTGCGGGCCACATCCTTTTGCAGAAAACCGCCCTTGCAGGGTTCCACCCCCAGCATGATGTTGTCCAGCACCGAAAAGCACTCCACCAGCTTGAAATGCTGATGCACCATGCCGATGCCCAGATCGTTGGCATCGTTGGGGTCCTTGATGCGGACCTCCTTGCCGTCCTTTTTGATGATGCCCTTTTCCGGCTGATACAGGCCGAACAGAACGCTCATCAGGGTCGATTTTCCGGCGCCGTTTTCGCCGAGCAGCGCGTGCACTTCGCCCCTTCGCAGTTGCAGGGTGATGTCATCATTGGCCTTGATGCCGGGAAATTCCTTAGTAATATGTTGCATCTCAATCACGAAATCCTCTGCCAAACCGCTCACACTCCTTTCCGTTTTTCAGTTGCCCTTATTATACAATATTCCCGGTCCAAACCACAAGCAAGAAGGGAAAATTCTTCCCTGCGGGAATGGGATAAATTTCATTTTGGATCGCGGATGACAAGTTCCCCAACCTATTGTCCCATCCGGGGCAAAGGCAAGTCCCAAAGTCCAAAATTTCCAGCACGTTTGTTCCCGGTTTTGCCATCAAAAAAGCGTGGGCTTTGCCGGCCAAAACCGGTAAAGCCCACGCGGATGCCTGGATAATTCTAGCTGGCAGCCTGTGCAGATCAGACCTGGTAGTCCACCGTCAGATACTGGCTGGTGGTGGGCTTGGTGGCATCGTCAGAGGAGTTGTCCACCACGATCTCGCCGCTGCGGATCTTTTCTGCCAGGGCATGGTACTCGTCCTGGGTGAAGGTGGTGAAGTTCCAGCTGCCTTCGGCAGTGGGCAGGCCGACATAGTCGCCCTCCTGCAGGCCGTAGTTGCCGTTGGTGCCGGCGATGGTATCCCAGTTGCCGGTGTTGATGGTGTCCAGAGCGTTCTCAACAGCCACGCTCAGGCCCTTCATGGCGGAGGTCACAAAGGGGTTGAAGCTGTAAGAGCCGTCCTCGACGCCCTCCACGCCCAGGTAATTCTGGTCCACGTCGACGCCGATCACCTTGCCATCGTGCTTTTCGGCAGCCTCGACTGCGCTGGTCCAGATGCCGCCGCCGCAGGCAAAGACAATCTCGGTGCCGGTGGAATACCAGCCGTCCATCTTGGCGGTGATGTTGGCATCGCCGTAGAACTGGCCGCCGTAGTAGTAGTTCATGCTCACGTTGGTGGCCATCTCCTCGGCAGCGGCGTCAGCGCCCTGAACAAAGCCGTAGCCGTAGCGGATGACGGCGGGCACTGCAGTGCCGCCCAGGAAGCCCAGCTTGGTGAAGCCGTCCTTGACCGCGGCGTAACCGGCCAGGTAGCCGGCCTGCTCTTCCTTGAAGGTGATGCAGAAGACGTTGGAGGGGATGGTATCGGTGCCGATGTCGACAGCGGTCATGTCAACGCCCACAAAGTCCACATCGGGGTACTCGGTGGCTGCCCAGGCCAGGGCCGGCCCGTAGAGGTAACCCACGCAGACAATCACGTTGGCGCCCTCGTTGACGGCCTGGCGGATCAAGGTCTCGCGGTCCTCATCGCTGGCCTCTTCGCTCGGCGGCAGGTAGTAGTTGGTCTCGATGCCGTTGGCCTTGCCATAACCTTCCACAGCTTCCCAGCAGCCCTGGTTGAAGCTCTCGTCATCGATGGTGCCCACGTCACAGCACTGGGCAATGCCGGTGACCGCGGTCTCGGTGGCTTCGGTGCTTGTCCCGGCGGCTTCGCTGGTGGCCGCCTGGGAGGTGGAGGCCGAATCCCCGCCGCAGGCTGCCAGGGACAGGGCCATGGCAGCGGCCAGAGTCAAAGCAAGAATCTTTTTCATTTTGAATCTCCTTTATCTCGAAGGTTGCAGGCAAACGCCTGTCTGTTACCCTCAGTATATCGTTTTTCGCCCCTCTTTGCAATGAAAAAGGCATTACAAACCCATTACAAAGGGTGGTAATGCCTTTCGTTTTTTCAGTTCTGGATGGACACCGTCACGTTGGGGGTTTCGGGCAAATTATCCGAATCGGAATATCGTTCCACCTTCACATCGCTGGTGCGGATCCGCTCATAGAGGGCGGCATAATCCTCGGTGGTGAAGTTGGTGAACCGCCATTCCAGGGTGGGCAGCCCCACCGCCTGGTTGGTTACCCCCACCCGCTCGCTGGCACCGGCAGAATCTTTGTTCCAGACCATTCCATCCTGGAAGAAGCCGTACAACTGCTGCTGCACCGTGGTGGAATACCGCTTGACCGCGCTGGTCAGCACCTGGGTGCCCAGGGAAGTCCGGTCCCAGTCGGCACCAATGACCCGGCCGGCGGTGTCCTGGGTGGCCTCCACCGCGCACTGGATCATGGCGCCGTCCACCGCCAGCACCGCCTGGGTGCCCTCGGCGTACCAGCCGGCGATCCGGGCGGTGATCTCGTCGCTGGCCTCCAGCGATCCGCTGTACCAGACCTTGACGCTGACCTGCTCACCGCTTTCCTCGGCGGCCAGCTCGGCCCCCTGGAGGAAACCGGTGCAGTATCGGACCACCCCGGGCATCTCGTCGGTGCCCACAAAGCCCAGATCCAGGTTGCCGTCCATCACCGTGGCGTAACCGGCCAGAAAGGCTGCTTGTTCCTCCTGGAAAAGGACGCAGTGGACATTGGCGCCGGTCTTGTAAGAGACATAGTCATCGGTGTGCGGTTCCTCGTCCAGCAGCAGGAAATTGACCCCGCTGCGCTCGTCCTGGACGGTGTAGAGGGCGTTCGCCACCTCCTCGCCGGCACAAACCACCACCTTGGCCCCGCTGTCGGCGGCCTGGAGCAGCGCATCCCGGGCGCCGTCGGTGCCCGCCTGGGTTGCCACAAAATTCTGGGCGGTAAAGCCGAAGGCAGTGCAGAAGTTCTGGACCCCCTGCCACAGCGCCGCATTGCGGCCGCCATCCTCCAGCCCGTCGCTGTTGACCGCCAGCGCCACCGCGGCACCCTTGGTCTGTTCCGGCATGGCGGGGCCCACATCGGTGCTCATGGTATACTGGGTGTCATCCACCAGGGCAAATTCCTCGGCGGAACGGGTAGCGGTCCGGAAACGGCCGCACCCGGCCAGCCCCGCCGCCATCGCGGCGGCCAGGGCCAGGGAAATGATCTTCTTCATGAAAAGGCGAAACTCCTCTCGGGAAAATGGGATGTTCAGTCGTTGAGATTGGCCGGGCCAAAACCATAGGGCAACAGCTCGCCCAGGGTGGTCTGAAGGTAATCTTCCTCGCTCTTTGCCAGGATGACCACCAGATCCGGGCCGCCGAACTCAAACAGCGCCTGGCGGCAGACCCCGCAGGGGGAGGTGATCAGCCGGTTGCGTTCCCCTTCCCTGCTGCCCACAATGGCGATGGCGGAAAACCGCCGTTCCCCCTCGCTGACCGCCTTGAACAGGGCGGTGCGCTCGGCACAGACGGTGGGGGTATAGCTGGCATTTTCGATGTTGCAGCCGGTGTAGACCCGGCCGTCCTGGGTGAGCAGCGCCGCCCCCACCTGGAAATGGGAATAGGGGGTGTAGGCAAACCGCCGGGCCGCGAAGGCCTTTTGAATCAGCTCCCGGACGGTCTGGTCTGTCAGCGCCGCCATCAGAGCTTTGCCCCCAGAGCTACCTTCATCATGGCAGTGAAGCTGGTCTGGCGCTGTTCGGCGGTGGTGATCTCGGGGGAGACAAAGCTGTCCGAGATGGTCAGCAGGCAGGCTGCATGTTTGCCCAGCACCCTGGCGTTGTGGAAGAGGGCGAAGCTCTCCATCTCCACTGCCAGACAGCCCTTCTCGTCCCGCAGCTTTTCCCAGTAGCTGGGGGTCTCGTCGCTGGGTTCCCGGTAGAAGACATCCGCCGAGTGGATCATCCCCTCGATGAGCGGGATGCCCTGGGCAGCGGCGCTCTCCCGCAGGGCCTGGTTCAGTGCCTCACTGGGCAGCTGCACATCGGCTCCGTCCCCCGACTGCACCTTGGCATAGCTGCTCTCGGAGTAGGCGCCGGTGGCCAGCACCACGTCAAAGAGCTTGGCCTTGGGGGTGTAGGAGCCGGCCGAGCCGATGCGGATGATGTTTTCCACCCCGTACTGGCTAAACAGCTCATAAGAATAGATGCCGATGGAGGGCATGCCCATGCCGCTGCCCATCACGCTGACGGGGCGGCCCTCATAGGTACCGGTGTAGCCCAGCATTCCCCGGACATCGGTGACCAGGGTGGGGTTGCTGAGGAAGGTCTCGGCAATGAACTTGGCCCGCAGCGGATCCCCGGGCATCAGAACGGTTTTGGCGAAAGCGCCCTTCTCGGCGCGGTTGTGAGGGGTAGACATCTTTGTTGTCCTCCTTTTCCGTCAGGGAAGATTATTTTAGGTTCAGTATACCACATTTCGGTCATTTGTGCTAAGCTGAAATGGAAATGCACAGTTCTTTCACGAATCTTTCGGATTCATCCGATGGGAGGTTTTCAACCAATGCAGCTGCCCAAAGCCTGTTCGCTCTGTCCCCGCCGGTGCGGCGCCAACCGTGCCGCCGGCCAGACCGGTTTCTGCGGCGCCGACGACACCCTGCTGGTGGCCCGCGCCGCCCTTCACCACTGGGAGGAGCCCTGTCTGAGCGGCCCGCCCGACGCCGAGACCGGCAGCGGGACGGTGTTCTTCACCGGCTGCGCCCTGCGCTGCTGCTACTGCCAGAACTACCAGATCAGCCAGGAGGGGCTGGGCAAAGGGATTGACCTGGCCCGCCTGACTGAGATCTTTCTGGAATTGCAGCAGAAGGGCGCCCGCAACCTCAACCTGGTCACCGCCACCCAGTGGCTGCCCTGGCTGATCCCGGCGCTGAGCCAGGCCCGTGCCCGGGGGCTGCATCTGCCGGTGGTCTACAACACCGGCGGCTACGAGACGGTGGAGACGGTCAAGGCGCTGGCCCCCTATGTGGACATCTGGCTGACCGATGCCAAGTATGCCTCCCCCGAGCTGGCCCGCCGCCTCTCCCATGCCGCCGATTATCCCGCGGTGGCCGAGGCCGCCCTGCGCCAGATGCTGGTCCAAACCGGTGCCCCGGTGATGGACGACCAGGGGTATCTGCAGCGGGGGGTCATCCTGCGCCATCTGGTGCTGCCCGGCCAGTATGCCGACAGCATCCAGGTGCTGCGCCGGGCCGCGGCCATCCGCCAGGAGACCGGGGTTCCCTTCCTGACCAGCCTGATGAGCCAGTTTACCCCCTTCTACCACGCGGCCGAGGCCGGGCTGAACCGGCGGGTGACCAGCTACGAATACCGCAAGGTGGTGGACGAAGCCATCGCCCTAGGGCTGACCGAGGGTTACATGCAGGAGAAGAGCAGTGCCCGGGAGGAGTACACCCCTCCTTTTGACCTGGAAGGGGTCTGAATCAAAACAACCAAAACGCGCGGGTCTGCGGCAAAGGCAGGCCCGCGCGGGTTTGTTTGGGGATGATTGACCGCCTTACTTTTTGCGGGCGGACCGTTTTTTGGCGGCGGGATGGGCCATGCCCTTGCGCGCCGTGGTTTTGCGGGACGGTTTGGGCGCCGGACGGACCCGGACAAACTGGATGGGGTTGCCGTTGGCCAGAATCCGCTCCTCCACCTCCAGCTCCGGCATGGAAGTCAGGAACTTATTCAGGCTCTTGCTGCCGAAGTTCCGCACATCGAAGTCGGGATAGCGCTTGATCAGCTGGTCCCCGATGCGGGAGGTGCGCACCCAGCCGGTGCCGTCGTCCATCTCCTCGATCATGCCGTGGATCAGCCTGCCGATGGAATCCCGGTTGATGGCGGTGTCGTCGTTGGCCCCCGCTGCAGCTGCCGCCTCGCTCTCCGAGACCGGCTGCACCTCGGGCTCATTTTCCTCCCCATGCTCCAGGATCAGGTCCAGGTACTTGAACTGGTCGCAGGCCTTGACAAAGGGGCCCAGCGCCTTGCTCTCCCCCATACCAATGACCATCTTGCCTTCCTCCCGCAGCCGGGCTGCCAGCCGGGTGAAATCGCTGTCGGAGGAGACGATGCAGAACCCATCCAGATTGCCCCCGTACAGCAGATCCATGGCGTCGATGATCATGGCCGAATCGGTGGCGTTTTTGCCGGTGGTGTAGCTGTACTGCTGGATGGGGATGATGGAGTTGTTGAGCAGCACATCCTTCCAGCTCTTGAGGCGGACATCGCTCCAGTCGCCGTAAATCCGTTTGCAGGTGGCCACCCCGAAGGAAGCCGCCTCGTCCAGAATCACCTTGACATACTTGGGCGAAATGTTGTCCGCATCAATGAGAATGGCAAGTTTGAGATCGTGCATGGGTCCTCCTTGTTATTGTTTGCCGTGGGTCGGGCGCCGGAAATACATATAGATCTGGCACGGGATCATGCCGTTGTAGATCTTGCGGCGCTTGACCGCCGGGGTTCCGAAATGCTTTTCAAAGTCGGCATCGGCGGTGATGGCGTAAAGCCCCTGGCCGGGATGGGCCCGCCAGGCCATCCCCAGCGTCTTGGCCAGGGATGCCGCCTCGGCTGCATCCCCCAGCCGCTCGCCGTAGGGCGGGTTGGTCAGCACCGTGGCCTCGGGACGGGGGGTGAAATCCTTCACGTCGGCCACCTCAAAGTGGCAGCGCTCCCCCACCCCGGCCAGCCGGGCATTGGCCTGGGCCAGCGCCACGGCATCGGGGTCGATGTCGTAGCCGTAGCCCTCAAAGGCCGCGTCGGGGCGGGCCTCCTCGATGGCCTTCTGCCGCTGTTCGGCCCAGACCTGGGCCGGAATAAAATCAAACTTTTCGGCGGCAAACCGACGACGCAGGCCGGGGGCAATGTTCAGCGCCTTCTGGGCTGCCTCGATGACCAGGGTGCCCGAACCACAGAAGGGGTCCTGCATCAGGCTGTCCCGCCGGATCCGGCCCAGATCGGCGATGGCCGCCGCCAGCGTCTCCTTGATGGGGGCCAGGGTGGCATTGCGGCGGTACCCCCGCTTGTGCAGCCCATCCCCCGAGGTATCCAACATGACCTCCACCACATTTTTGCGCAGGGCAAAGCGGACTTTGTACAGTGCCCCTGTCTCAGGCAGGGTGCTGGTGTGGTGACCCGCCTGCATCCGCTTGACGATGGCCTTTTTGACAATGCTCTGGCAGGCCGGCACGCTGGAGAGCTGACTGGACAGGCTGGAGCCCTTGACCGGGAAGGCCGCATCGGCGGGCAGCAGTTCCTCCCAGGGGATGGAATAGACCCCGTCAAAGAGTTCGTCAAAGGTGGTGGCGGTGTAGGTTTTCAACAGCAGCAGCACCCGCTCGGCGGTGCGCAGGTTGAGATTGGCCGCCGCGATGAGGGAGACATCCCCCGCAAAGGCCACGCGGCCATCGGTGACCTTGACTTGCTGGGCGCCGAGGCGCTTGACCTCAAAGGACAGGGTGGACTCGGTGCCAAAAAAGCAGGGTGCCACAAGAGTGTACTGGGTGGGCATGGGTTGGGTTCCTCTCTGCATACCAAAAAGCCCTGCATCCTGCTTCGCCGAGTGCAGAGCCTTTGTTTGTTGATTTTGTTTGGGAAGGAAATCAGCCCCGGCGGCGGGAATAGCCGCCACGGCGGTTTTCGGTGACCCGTTTCAGGTCCGCAATCTTTTCCTCGCTCTGGGTCTTATAGCGCGCCATCATATCCTCAAAGCTCATCTCCCCCTGGGGCTGGACAGGCTTGGGCTGCCACACCCGGGGCGGTGCCTCCCGCTTGGGGCGCTGGGAGGAACGGGGGCCGCCGCCCTGGCGGTTGCCCCGCGGCGGCGCGGGATGGGTCCGCTTGATGGACAGCGCAATCTTGCCGTCCGGCGCAATGGAGATCACCTTGACCGAGACGGTCTGGCCCTCCTCCAGCACAGCGGCAAGATCCTGCACATACTCGTAGCTGACCTCCGAGATGTGAACGAGGCCGGTCTTGTTGTCCGGCAAAGAAACGAAAGCGCCAAACGGCTTGATGCCGGTGACCTTTCCTTCAACGATATCCCCTACCTGTAAAGCCAACGATGATACCCCTTTTTCATGTATTTATGGTTTGAAAAATTCGGTGACCGAAGCCGCTGCCCCGGCCAGACCAAAGGGCGTCTGCCCTTTGCTGCACTGTGGGTTTATTTGCCGCTGATGTCCACGAAAACCCGCTCGTTCGGTTTGGCGTAGCCCTGTTCCCGGGCAATCCGCTCGATGATGGCATCCTCCCCGTCCGCAAGAGAGCGGGTCAGTTCTTCGTTCTGGGCCAGCTGCTGGTTGAGCTGGTCCTGTACATTGGCCAGCTCCTGCTTTTTGGAGCTGATGGCCACCTGATAGCGCACCAGGCTGACGAACAGCGAGCAGCACAGCAGGATGACTGCCAACGGCACCAGCCGGCCAAGGCGCAATCCATGTTTTTTCATCTCTGCGCCTCCTTTCGGCTCAAAGGGTCCGACCCGCGATGGCGGACACTTATGCACAGTTAATTATATAATATTTTCTTCGTCTTTTGCAACTGTTTTTTCGGATTTTTTGCCTTTTTTCTTGGTTTCTCGGCCCGTTTTGTGCGCCTTTGGGTCATTTTTTCTGCCAGTGCCCGGCGGGCCGGCTGGGTAACCCGGGTATGAAATACCCAGAACGGCCACCCCGCCACCCGCACCGCAAACCGGGCCATCTGGTGCAGGGTTCCCGACCCTGACCGGCTCCAGCCCAGGGCGCCGGCGGCCATTCCACCCACCATGTACCACCGCACCACCCCGCTGGCAGAAGCGCTGGCCGCAAACCCAAAGAGCAGCACCGCCCCCGCCCCGAAGGCCAGCAGATCCCACACCAGGCACAGCAGCCTTCCGTTGCCAAACACCAGCCCCAGCACGTCCCGGGCCAGGGCCAGCAGCAGCCCCAGACCCAGGCACCAGAGCACATCCGTCACCACGGCCAGGACGGCCGGTGTCCCCACCATCTCAGCGGAAGAGCCGGGCGAAGAAGTTTCCGGCGCTCTCTTTGTTCTCGGTGTACTGCAGGTACTCGATCTTGCCGCTGATCTGTACCTCGCCGGTGCGCACCGACAGCTCACTGACCTGAATGCCCTGTCCCCCGATGTTCAGATCCCCCTGGGGAGTCTGGAGGGTGGCACCGGTTTCGTCGTAGCTGACCACCCGGTTCACCCCGGTGACCACCAGGCGGCTGCGGTTTTCCAGCGTCAAAGAATGGACCCGGGCCGGCAGGGCTTCGGGTCGCGGGGTTTGGTTTTGATTGGCCGGCATATGACAAGGCCCTCCGCATCTAGTTTGTCCGGGAAAGTTCCCGCCGGTGCCGTTTTCTTTTCTCAGGAACGGCATCTAACAAACAATATGCAGAAGGGCCTTGAAATATACCGGTTCAGTCGATGACTTCAAACAGTTCCCGGGCCACGTCCTTGCCCTTGGGTTCCTCCACCGAGAGGACCCGGACCTTGATGGGCCGGTTGCCGAAGGTGATCTCGATGATGTCGCCGGGCTTGACCGCATAGCTGGCCTTGGCGGGCTTGCCGCCCACCAGCACCCGTCCCGCATCGGCAACCTCGTTGGCCAGGGTGCGCCGTTTGATCAGCCGGCTGACCTTGAGATATTTGTCCAAACGCATCGGAAACGTCCTTTCCTGTGACAGATTCAAACAAAACCCCGCCGTCAGCTGGCGGCGGGGAAAGGGCATCAAAGCCTTGGATTACTGGACCGAATCCTTCAGAGCCTTGCCGGCCTTGAAAGCAGGCAGCTTGGAAGCGGGAATGGTGATCTCTTCCTTGGTCTGGGGGTTGCGGCCCTTGCGCTCGGGGCGCTCGCGCACTTCGAACGTGCCGAAGCCGACCAGAGAAACCTTGTCACCCTCCTTCAGGGCGTTGGTGATGGTGGCCAGGGTGCTGTTGACAGCCTTCTCGGCGTCCTTCTTGCTCAGGCCAGCATCGGCAGCCACAGCGGCAATCAGTTCAACTTTGGTCATTTGTTTGTACCTCCAAGTTCTTTATCTGACAAAGGCAGGGGCAGCCAAACGGCCGGCCAAACATCCGCCTTCAGTCGGTTGTGGTGGGCAGCGCCTGGCGGGCAAACGCCTCGTTGCGCTGCTGCAGGATTTCTTCGGGGTCCAACCCCTGTTGCCGGGCCAGGGCCACTGCCTGAAACAGCAGCTCTCCCAGCGCCTGGCGGGCGGGCTCGCTGCCGGCGGGTGCCTGGCGCAGTGCCTCGGCGGCCTGTGCAATGCCGTCGGTGGCAGGCCGGGCCAGTTCGGGATAGCGTGCGGCGCGCTTTTGCAGCTTGGCGGCCCGCATCAGGGCAGGCAGCGCCCGAGGGACGCTGTCCAGGTCCTGGGCCGCGGTCACACGGCCCTTTTCCCTATTCTTGAGCGCATCCCAATCTTTTATGCCCTCAAACCCGGCGGCCGGCCCAAAAATGTTGGGATGGCGCAGTACCAGCTTGCGGCAGACCCCATCGCAGACATCCGCCCAGCGAAACCGGCCGGCTTCCTCCTCGATCCGGGTGTGGAAGACCACCTGCATCAGCACATCCCCCAGCTCCTCACACAGAAGGTCAGGGTCCTCCAGGTCGATGGCATCCACCGCCTCGTAGGCTTCCTCCAGAAAATTCATCCGGATGGACCGGTGGGTCTGCACCTTATCCCAGGGGCAGCCGTTGTCCGGGTCCCGCAAGATGGCGATGATGTTGACCAGGTCCTGTGCGGTATAGGGTTGCTGTTTTGGATATTCCATGGGGTCCTTTCTGCTGGGGGCGGCGGCAAAACCGTCACGCAACATTGTACTACCGAACCGCGGTTTGTCAAGCGCCCGCGGAAAATTTCACCCGGTTACAGCTGGGCGCCGCAGTGGTTGCAAAACAGCGCGTCGGCATCCACCTCAGCACTGCAGACGGGGCAGGTCTTGGTCTCGCCGCGGGGACGGATCTCTTCCTCCTCGGCCGTTTCCGGCGCCTGAACCGCCACATCCTCCTCGGCCTGGCTGGCTTCGGCAGCCTCGGCCTCGGCGCGCTCGGCGGGGGTCATGCGGGCCTTGATCTCCTCGATGGTCTTCTCCACATCGGCGATGGCCTCGATGTATTTGTCCACCAGGGGCTGGTTCTCCTCGCCGGTCTTGTGCAGGCTGTAAACCAGCGCACCCAGCTGGCGCTGTGCCTTGGACAGCCGTGCCTGCTGATTGAGCAGGTCTATCTGGTTTTTGCCCTTGTCAGCAATATCCAGGGCGGTCTTTTTGGCGGTATCCACCAGCTGCATGCCCTGTTCTTTGAGCATTTCGATATCCAGTTCAAACATCTCAAAACACCTCATTTTCTCAATCAATTTCGCGCAGCGGAATCTTCCACAGATCCGGCGCGCGCGCTCTTCGTTATCTGCATTATAGCCCATAACGAGGGCCTTTGCAATGCGAAAATCCGAAGAATACCACGCCGATTTGTGACGTTTCCGTTAATTTTTGCCGCAGCCTCCGCGGGGCGGCCGATTTTCCTGGCCGATGAACTCCCGCAGCATGCTGTCGGCGGGAACCTGCTGCGGTTCCATCGAAACAAAGCCGGAAAACTTTTCGGCCAGACGACGCATTTCCGTCTCGAAGGCACCACCCGGCATCCCGTCGGTATAGCCCTTCCACAGGCAGGGCTCATAGCTGAAGGAGGTGTCCAGCACCAGATCCGCCCGCTTCTTGAAGGCCTTGATGTACAGGTCCTCCGACTGGCAGACATGGGGCCAGAGCTCCAGGGTGAAGGTGGCATCGTGGCCGCGGAACAGCCAGTCCCGGGTCAGGCGGCGGGCCAGGCGGATGTCCCTGGTTTCCAGCAGACGGTTTCCTTCGGTGCCGGCGTACTCCTCCCGCAGGCTGGCGTAGATGTTCATCACCGACTGGGCAGGCAGGTGCTCGGTCAGAGCGGGGTTGAAGGCGTGCAATCCCTCGACGACGGCCACCCCGCCGCGGCAGTCGATGTGGCGGGTTTCCGGGGCAGGCTGAGCCGCCAGAAAATCAAAGATGGGGGCATCGCACTCCCCGATCTCCCACAGCTGGCGCAGACAGCTGCGCAGCAGCGGCAGGTCCAGGGCTTCCAGACATTCAAAGTCATCGCCACCGTCGGGGCGTTTGGGATATTTGCCCGCCCCCACAAAGAAATCGTCCAGGCTCATGACCATACTGCGAAGTCCGCGCTTGCGGATTTCGGTCGCCAGGCGGTTGGCCGAGGTTGTCTTGCCGGCGGCCGACGGACCGGTGAGCATGACCAGATGCCGCTGGGAGGCCAGCACGGCATCCGCCGCGGCCTCGATGCGTTTTTGGTACTGTGCCTCCCCCAGGGCCACAAGGGCGGGGATATCACGGGCTGCCAGGTTGATCAGGTCAATCCCGACCAGCCGCTTGGCTGGCAATGTATGGCGCATAGAACTGTTTCACTCCTTCCTTGCGGGCAAGGACCGTCTCAAAGCGGTCGATGTATTCGTTGGGGTACTTGTAGTTGAAGATCCGCTCGATTCTGCCGTGGCGGCCCCCCGGGGAAACCAGCTTGGTGGAGCCGCCTGCACCGGTGGAGAGAATGCTGTGGATTTCCTCCATGATGTAGATGTTGTACAGGCATTCCCGGCCCGGCTTGGACCAGCCGATGTTCTCGAGATTCTGCAAAGTCCCCTTCTGGCGGTAGAGATAGTAGGGCCGGTACCCTGCGGCGACCAGCATCTCGCAGCAGTCCAGCATGGCGGCCACATCATCATATGCGGCAGTCCGGTGTTCCACCACCAGATTGGAGGCCCGCTTGAGGGTCAGGGTGTGGACGGTGATGTTTTCGGGATCCAGCGAGATGGCGGTGCGCAGACTCTGGGCAAAGCCCTCCACCGTGTCCCCGGGCAGTCCGGCAATCAGGTCCATATTGATGTTGTCATGCCCCACCGCCCGGGCGGTGCGGTAGCAGTCCAGGATGTCCTGGGCTGTGTGCCGCCGCCCGATGTTGCGCAACACCTGATCCGAGAAGGTCTGGGGGTTGATGGAAATGCGGGTGGCACCGTACTCCTTGAGCACCTCCAGCTTTTCCCGGTCGGTGCAGTCGGGGCGGCCGGCCTCCACCGTGTACTCCTGCAGATTGTGCAGGTCAAAGGAGGCGGCCATCTGTTCCATCAGTCGGCGCAGCTGGTCCGCCGAAAGGCTGGTGGGGGTGCCGCCGCCGATGTAAAGGGTTTTGAGATGCAGCCCGCATTGGGCGGCCACCTGGCCGGTGGCTTCAATTTCCCGGCAGAGACAGTCCACATAGGGCTGGATCAGGGCACGGGTGTGCTTGTCCCCCACCGTGCGGGAGACAAAGCTGCAATAGCTGCACCGGCTGGGGCAGAAGGGGATGCCGGCATACAGGCTGTAATCCATGGGCCGGGCCGCTTCCAGCACCGGGCGCTGCAGATCGGCAATCTCCAGCGCCGTTTGGAACCGGCCGGGGGTGCAGTCAAAGTGGTCCAGGAAACGGTCCCGGATTTCCGCCTCGGTGGCACCGGCCGCCCGCATGTCGTGGATGATCCGCACCGGGCGCACCCCGGTCATCATCCCCCAGGGCGGGCGGATACCGGTCTGCGCCCGCAGCAGGGTGTAGAGCATCCGGCACAGCTGGTACTCCGCCTCCTTGGGGTCGGCGGGGGTGCGCTGCACCTGCCAGTGGGTTTGCTCCCCCACCCGGACCAGGGCCAGCATGGCGGGGGTTCCGCCCACCGCCAGAATCAGGTCCCCTTCGGCGGGGACGGTGTCCGCCAGCGATGCGGCGGGGAAAAAGATACGGGCGGTGTGCTCGGCCTCATAGCCGGCCCCAGCGCCCTGCAAGACAATCTGCATGGATGCCTCCGAAGATGAAATCAGTACCAATCCCCCAACAGATAGGGGTTGCTCTTGCGCTCCTGCCCCAGGGTGGAAAATCCCTGATGGCCGGGCAGGACCTGGGTGTCATCGGACAGGGGCAGGGCCGCCACCAGCGAGAGGCTCTGCCGCATCTGGGCCGGGCTGCCGCCGGGCAGATCCACCCGGCCGCAGGACCCCGCAAAGAGGGTGTCGCCGCTGAACAGCAGCCCGCCGCAGCCGATGCAGACGCTGCCCGGGCTGTGGCCGGGGGTGTGCCAGATCCGGAAGGTCAGCTCATCCACCCGCAGCTCCCCGCTCTGGGGCCAGGGCTGGCAATCCATCTGGGGCTTGAGGGGGAACATCTGGCTGCCCTGGCGGTCGGCGGGGTCGATGTAGACGACGGCGCCGGTCTGGGCCACCAGTTCTTCCACCGCCCCCACATGGTCATAGTGGCCGTGGGTGAGAAAGATGTGGGTGAGCTGGGCGTTGTTTTCGGCCAGGGCCTTGGTGTAGCTTTCCACCGAGGCAGCCGGGTCCACCGCCACGGCATGGCCGGCGTCGGTCAGGACCAGAAAGGTGTTGGTGCACAGCGGCCAGGGGCCGGAGATGTGGATGAGTTTCATAGGATTCTCCTTTCGTGGGAGGAATTTTTTTTCCATTCATCGGTGTCGATGACGATGGTCACCGGGCCATCGTTGACCAGGCTGACCTGCATGTCGGCGCCAAACTCGCCGTGCTGCACCTGATGCAGCCCCTGGCGGGAAATCTCGGTCAAAAACTGCTGGTAGCCATTGACCGCCAGCTCTCCCTTGGCGGCATGGATGAAGCTGGGGCGCTTGCCCTTGGTGGTGTCGCCATAGAGGGTAAAGTTGCTGACCACCAGGGCATCGTAGCCCAGCTCCACCGCACTGCGGTTGAGCTTGCCCGCCTCGTCGTTGAAGATCCGCAGGTGGGCACATTTTTCGGCCAGCTTGGGGACGATGGAGAGATCGTCGGTCTCCCGCACCCCCAGCAGAATCACCAGCCCCGGGCCGATCTGTCGGGGCGGGCCCCCGTCTACCCGGACCGAGGCGGAGGAAACACGTTGAATCACAGCGCGCATGAAGTTCTTCCTTTCCCGGCCTTATCCGGCGGCCGGAACCATAAAATAGCAGGAGTCGGCCACAAAGAAGGTCAGGCCGTCCTGCCCGGCAAAGACCTGCTGCCAGGTTTCCCACTGCTGGCCGTCGGTGGTGACATAGACGGCGGTGGGATCATAGCTTCCGTTTTCCAATTGGGAAGCGGCCTCCCGGACGCTGGCCTCGGCGCCGGGATGGCTGCCCGAGACCGAGATGTCCAGGTTGGTGGACAGACCCTGCTTGCCCGCCAGAATGGCCAGCAGCCGCAGACGGTCCTCCCGGATCTCGCCAGTGGCCAAAAGCTGGGTGTGGCCCACTCCCAGCTGGGCGGTCTGTTCATCATTGACCACCGTGGCGTTGGTCTCGGCCGCAAAGATGGCCCGTTTCTGGGCCGCCACTGCGCTGAGGTCCCAGCCCTGCACCGCCACCACCAGGGCCAAGGCAGCGCAGAGCCACACCCCACCCCGCCCGGTCAGGGCGCTGCGCAGGGTGTAGACCCCGAAGAGGACCATGCAGGCCCCCACCAGGTAGAACATCCGGCCGCTGGAGCGGAAGATGCCGCAGAGTTCGGTCAGCCAGGAGGGCAGCGGGAACTGGAGGCCCGCATTGCCCCAATACAGCTTGTTGCTGGCGGCAAAGAGGGTCAGGAAGAGGCAGCAGCCGAACAGCGGGCCGTTGCGCCGCCACCAGTCGGCCACCTTTTTCCGCCGGGTGATCGTCGTGAAGGCGACCCGGAGCAGGGCCAGACCGACCAGCAGCAGGACGCCCAGCCCCAGATAATTGAAACCGTCATACTGGCCGCTCTGCTGCGGCAGCACCGGCAGCAGACGGGACCAGGTATAGCCGCCCCGGGAGCTGGGGTTGAAGATGGCATTGAGGTTCATGGAGAAATCGCCGTAGCCCGCCCGGGAAGTCCCGTCGCTGAAGCCGATGGCCCCGCAGAGCAGCCCGCCTGCCAGGGCCGCGGCGAGGCTGGCGCCGAACTGCAGTGCCGCAGCACCCCATCCCCCACCGATCCGGCCCCGGTCGATGGCGGCGCAGAGGGCGCAGATCATGACCAGGGGCAGAAAGTAGGGGTGGATGCCCACCGCCGCAAAGGCCAGCAGCGGAAAGAGCCAGGGCAGCTGTTTTTGCCCCCGGCGCAGGGCCTGGCGGTATTCCAGATACCCGTACAACGCGAAAAGATAGAGAAAGTGGGATGCCAGCGCCACATGGCGGAAGGCCCGCTCCCACAGGGTGGGCATGCAGGCAAAGAGCAGCCCGCCCAGCCCGGCCACCGCCAGGCCGGTTTTACCCCGCAATCCCCGGGCGCAGAGCAGTGCCCCGGCCGCCCCCTGGAAGGCAAAGCAGACCAGGGTATACCAGCCGAAGAACTGGAAGGTGGAGGGCAACAACCCGCGCAGCAGTTTGAACCCGATGCTGACCCAGGGCAGGCTGTCGGTGTAGGTGATCACGGTGCCGTCGGGCGCCGCGATGGTATCGGCCAGCCCCAGGGGGAAGGCCCAATGGCTGTTGCGGAAAAGCACCCAGCCGGCATAGTGCTGCTGCACATCCCACTCGTCATAGCCGTTGAGAATCCACCCATCCCAGGTGGGATGCAGGGTGGCAGTACCATAGACCAGCAGAAAGACCGCCGTCCCCGCCATCGCCCCGATCAGGGCGATGGCCAGGCGGGTGCTGAATTTTTGTCCTGTGTTCGGCATACCATTTGTCCTTTGGGCACAATTGTCTCAGTTGCGGGTGACGCTGACAACGTCCTTGATTTTCTTGAGCCGGGACACCACGTTGTTCAGGTGTTCGGTGTTCATGATGCCCACCGTGACGCTCATCCGGGCGCGGCCCTGTTCGGCCGAGCGGGCCGACAGGGAGTAGATGGGCACACGCATATCTCCCAGCGCCAGGGCCACATCCGAGAGCAGGTTGTCCCGATCCATGCAGAGCAGTTCCAGGGTTGCCTTGTAGTTCTCCTTGGCGTCCTCGGCCCAGTAGGCCCGGACCCAGCGGCCGGCGTTTTCGGGAGAGCGCATCCCCTGCTGCACATTGCGGCAGTCCTTTTTGTGGATGGAGACGCCGAATCCCCGGGTGACAAAGCCGATGATCTCGTCCCCGGGCAGCGGGGTGCAGCATTTGGCGAACTTGATGGGGCAGTTGTCGATGCCCTCCACCACCACGCCGTCGGAGGAATGGACATGCTTGATGTCCACCGTGACGATCTTGGGCTCGTTGTCCTTGAGCTTGGTGTATTCTTCCTTGAGCTTGGGCAGGATGCGGGCCATCTGCAGGCCGCCGTAGCCAATGGCGGCATACAGCTCGTCCACCGTGTTGCAGTGGTTGCGCCGGGCCAGCACATTCATGAACTCGTCGTATTTGTCCGCCGGGACATTCATCATGTTGCGGCGCATCTCCCGTTCCAGGGCATCCTTGCCCTCGGCGATGTTTTCCTCCCGGCGTTCCTTCTTGAACCAGTTGCGGATCTTGTTCTTGGCCTCGCTGGTCTTGACGATGTTGAGCCAGTCCCGGCTGGGGCCGCGGTTTTCGGGCCCGGTGATGATCTCGATGATTTCGCCGGTGACCACCTGATGGTCGATGGGCACAATGCGGTTGTTGACCTTGGCCCCGATCATCCGGTTGCCCACCGCCGAATGGATGGCGTAGGCGAAATCGATGACGGTGGCGCCGGCGGGCAGGTTGATCACATCCCCCCGGGGGGTGAAAGCAAAGACCTCCTCGGGCAGCAGATCACTCTTGATGTCGCTGAGCAGGTCGGTGGCATCGGCGCTGGTGCGCTGGCTTTCCAGCAGCTGGCGCACCCAGGCCAGACGCTCGTCCAGCTTGTCGTTGCCGCCGGTGATGCCGGCCTTGTATTTCCAGTGGGCGGCGATGCCGTACTCGGCGTTACGGTCCATCTCCCAGGTGCGGATCTGAACCTCAAAGGGCAGCGCCTCCCGCCCGATGACGGTGGTGTGCAGGCTCTGGTAGCCGTTGGGCTTGGGGGTGGAGATATAGTCCTTGAACCGGTTTGGCAGCGGATGGTACATGTCGTGGATCAGGCCCAGGGCGGTATAGCACTCGGCCACATTGTCCAGAATGATCCGCACCGCGTAGACATCGTAGATTTCCTCAAAGACCTTGTTGTGCATATACATCTTGCGGTAGATGCCGTAGATGCTCTTGACCCGGTGCCGGATGGTGGCCTTCTCGATGCCGTTCTCGGCCAGATGCTCGGCGATGGTGTGGCAGACGCTGTGGAGGAACTCGTCCCCCCGCTCGTCCAGCAGGTTGCGGATGGTCTCGTAGCCCACCGGGTCCAGATACCGCAGGCTGCGGTCCTCCAGCTCCTCCTTGATGTTGGAGATGCCCAGACGGTGGGCGATGGGGGCATAGACCTCCATGGTTTCCAACGCCTTGTCCCGTCGTTTCTGGGGCGGCCAGGCATCGCCGGTGCGCATGTTGTGCAGCCGGTCGCAGAGCTTGATGATCATGACCCGCACATCCTGGCTCATGGCCAGCAGCATTTTGCGCAGGTTTTCGGCCTGGCGGTCCTCCACATTGGAGAATTTGATCTGGGTCAGCTTGGTGACGCCATCCACCAGCAAGGCCACCTCGGCCCCGAACTTGGAGCGGATTTCCTCGATGGTGACAGGGGTATCCTCGGCCACATCGTGCATCAGGGCGGCGGCGATGCTCTCGCTGTCCATGCCCAGCTCAATGAGGATCTGGGCCACCGACAGCGGATGGCAGATATAGGGCTCACCGCTGCGGCGCCGCTGGTCGGCATGAGCAGTGGCGGCCAGCTCATAGGCGCGGTCGATCATCTCCAGATCATACGGGCGCCCGCTGTCGATGAGATTTTGTTTCAGTTCCTCATAGGTGATGGGCAACTTTTTTTGGTTTTCCATTCAATCATCCCCTATCGGCCTGGCCGCACAGCGCACTGATCTTTTGCAAGATGGGCGCGCTGGCCAGATCCTTTTTAGATTCCACCGGTACCGGCAGATACCGATTTCCCTGCCGCTGCACCAGCCCCAGCTGTTCCAGCGCCGTCAGGCTGGCCAGCGTCTTGCCAGCGTTGTCCGGCCCCAGGGCCGCAAATACCGGCTGCAGGTCCTCGGCATAGACCCGCCCGCCCCGGATCATCCGGTAGAGCGAGGCGGTCTCGGCCCGGGTGGGCAGATAGCTGCGGCAGGTTTCGGGCGGCACCGCCGCACCGCTGCACAGCGCCTCAAAGACGGTGGCCTGGCTGCTGGGCCCGTTGCCCAGCCCCGCCGGGCGGATGGCCTTGGCGTGGAGGGAGGGCATGGGGCCGTTGCGTCCCACAAAGACACCGACCTCCACCGCAGTTTCCACCTCCATCCCCACCTGGTAGGGCAGATCCCCGGGGGCCACCCCGAAGAGGGAGACAAAGCAGCTGTAATTGCCCTGCCGCAGCCGGATCCGGGTGTGTCGCCCCTCGCTGCCCAAGGGCCAGATGCCGTCCACCTGGGCGTTGCGGATGCAGAAGATGGGCACCGGGTTGCCGCTGCCAAAGGGGGCCAGCCGGTCCAGCTCCTGGATGTTGGGCACCGTCAGCTCCCCGATGGATGCCTCGGCGTCCAGCTTCAGCGGGGCGGGTTCGGGCACCGGGCAGGTGCGGGCGGCCCAGTCGTTGATGGCCTTGGTAAAGGCCCCCAGCTGTTCCTCCTCGATCAGCAGCCCGGCCGCCGCCGCATGTCCGCCGTAGCGGATCAGATACCGGGCGCATTCGCCCAGGGCAGTGTGCAGGTTGAAGGAGGACGGCGCCCGGCCGCTGCCCCGGCCCTCGCCGTGTTCCAGCGAGATCACAATGACCGGGCGGCCGTACCGTTCCATCAGCCGGCTGGCCACAATGCCGATCACCCCGGGGTGCCAGCCCTCCCCCGCCACCACGATCACACGGCTGTGGAGGCGGGCAGGGTCGGCTTCCAGCTGGGCCAGCGCAGCCGACAGAATGGTTTGTTCGGTCTGCTGGCGCTCGGTATTGATCTCGGCCAGCCGGGCAGCAATGCCGCAGGCCTGTTCCTCGTTTTCACAGAGCAGCAGCTTGAGGGCCACCGAGGCGTTGTTCATCCGGCCGGCGGCGTTGATTCGGGGCGCCAGCCCGTAGCTGACCGTCTCGGCGGTCACCGGTCTGTTGGCATAGCCGGCGGCTTCGATCAGCGCCTGCAGGCCGGGACGCATGGTATCCTGCAGCATGGCCAGGCCCTCCCGCACGATGGTACGGTTTTCCCCCACCAGCGGCATCACGTCGGCGATGGTGCCCAGGGTGGCCAGCTCGCCGTAGACCTCCAGCAGTTCGCCGGGGTCGCAGCCTTCCAGGGCGGCCGCGAGCTTGAAGGCCACCCCCGCACCGCAGAGGTCCTTGAAGGAGCTTTCGTCGTCGGCCCGCTTGGGGTCCACCACCGCCACCGCCTGGGGCAGGGTTTCGGGGGGAAGGTGATGGTCGGTGATGACCAGGTCGATGCCCAGTTCCCGGGCATACCGGGCTTCCTCCACCGCCGAGATGCCGTTGTCCACCGTGACCACCAGGGTATAGCCCTTGTCCGACAGGCTTTTGAGGATGTCCCGGCTGATGCCGTATCCCCCGCCCTCCCGGCTGGGCAGTTTGCAGCGGACCTGGGCCCCCATGCTGCTGAGGCACTCATAGAGGATAGCGGTAGCCGAAACGCCGTCCACATCGTAATCCCCGAAGATCACGATGGGTTCTTCCCCGGCGATGGCCTGCCGGATGCGGTCCACCGCTTTGTCCATATCCCGCATGAGGAAGGGATCGGAGAGGGGGGCTTCCTGCTCCAGCAGGGCCTGTGCCTGCTGGGGGGTGTGTACGCCGCGGGCGGCCAGCACCCGGCGCAACAGCACGCCGCAGCCGGCGGACTGCAGCGTCTGTTCCGCCTCGGCATCGGCCGGTTTTTGCTGCCAGGCACGGTAGTTCATGGTTGGGACCTCTTTTCCGTTCAACAAATCAACAAAATGGGGTGGATTCAGCCCTTGGCAGAGCCGAAATCCGCCGCGAAGTCATGGGTCAGGCCGTCCTGACGCAGCATGGCTTCCAGGGTATCGATCTCGGTGGAGACATCCAGCGAGACATCCTGGAGCAGGGTATCGTAGAGGGTGTCATACGCCTGGTTGAGGGTATGCAAAATCCCGGTGATATCCCGCCGGATGGTTTGGGCATTGGTCACCTCGGCGCTGCCAAGACCCAGGGCGGTGTCCAGCAGCTTGCGGGTGGTGGGCAGATAATACTCCCGGAACCGGCGCAGCTGGGGTGCCCGGTCGGGATGGTTGCGGGCAAAGGCCAGAATGGCCGCGCAGGTCTTTTCCATCCGGACCAGTTCCTCGTCGGTCTGGGGCCCCAGTTTTCCACGGCAGCTCCGCAGATGGTGGAGAAAGGCCGTTCCCTCCTCCGACTGCGGCTCCGGTGGGGCCGCCTGGGGCTCAGGGTCAGGCGCTGCCGGCTGGGGCTGATAGAGTGCCTCATCCAGATATAGGGTCTGGCCGTCCTCGCTCAGGCAGACCCCCGGCAGCCTGCCGTCGGCGATGGCCCGGGCCAGGTCCTGCCGGACCGTTTTCTCCTCGGTGAGGGAGGCGCGGGCCAGGGCCGGCACCGAACAGACCCAGTCATGGGCGGCGCGGAGGTATTTGCGCAGCCGGCCGTAGTACCGGAAGCTCTTGATGCCGGCGGCCGTCATAAAACCGAAGCCCACCGTCAGCGGGGTAAAAACGCCCCCGAGAATGGGAAAGACCTGGTACGTCTCATAGGTGAGGTTCAGGGCCTCCGGCCCCACAATGGCCAGAATCCACATCACCAGGGCCGCCACCCCGAAGCTGAAGGCAAAGGTGCTCCCCACAATGGCCAGGGCAAGACCGCCGTCCTGATGGTCGGTGCGCAGCTTGCGGTCCAGCCGGCGCCGCCATTTGGCGAAATCCACCGGCTTGTCCTCACCGCCCAGCCCCAGCGAGCTGCCCAGGGAGGACAGCACATCGGAGATGCCCTCCAGCACGGCACTGCCCGCCTCGGCCCCCGCCTGGACCACCTCGGAAATGGCGGCATCCCAGTCGGAATTTCCGGCGGTCCGCCCGCCGGCCCGGCTGCGGCGTTCATCCTTTTCATCATAAGGGTGGTTCATCGGTTGTTCGTCCTTTCTCATTCATCCGGTCCCGCCGGCGCGGGGGCCGCCCCGGCCATCAGGGCCGCGGCGCAGCGCAGGCCGTCCACCGCGGCGGTCATGATGCCGCCGGCGTAGCCTGCTCCCTCGCCGCAGGGGTATAGTCCTTCCAGGCCGGTGCACTGGAAGTTCTCCCCTCGCAGCAGCCGGACCGGGCTGGAGGTGCGGGTTTCCAGGCCGGTGAGCACCCCATCGGGGGCGCGATAGGCGGCCAGCTTGCGGCCAAAGGCCCGCAGCCCGCCCCGCAGGGTCCGGGCCAGTTCTTCGGGCAGCAGGGCGCCCAGATCCTGCGCCACCACCCCACGGGGATAGGTGGGCTGGACCTGCCCCAGTTCCAGACGGCCCCGGCCCTCCAGAAAGCTGCCCACCGTCTCGGCAGGGGCGGTGTAGTCCGCGCCGCCGGCCCGGAAGGCGGCCTCTTCCAGCCGGCGCTGGAAGGCCACCGCCTTGGCCGGATCGTTGTCAAAATCGCTGCCGTCCACGCTCACCACCACAGCGGCGTTGGCGTTGCGGCCGTCCCGGGCATGGAAGCTCATGCCGTTGGTCACCACGCCGCCCTCCTCGCTGGCGGCGGCACAGACCTGGCCGCCCGGGCACATGCAGAAGGTGTAGACGCAGCGGCCGTCCAGGTGCTGGGAGAGCTGGTATTCCCCCCGGGGCAGAGCCGGATGCCCGGCTGCCTGGTGGTAAAGGCTCTTCTCAATCTCGGTTTGCAGATGCTCGGCCCGGAAGCCCACCGAGAAGGGTTTGCAGGTCAGCGGCAGCCCCATCCCGGCCAGCATCTCGAAGGTATCCCGGGCACTGTGCCCCACCGCCAGGATCAGCCGGTCACAGGGGAACTCCCCCGCCGGGGTCTGCACCCCGTACACCTTGCCGCCGGCGGTGCGGATGCCGGTGAGGGGGGTATCGAAAAGGACGGTGCCTCCCAGGGATTCTATCTCGGCCCGGATGCCGGAAATCACCCCCCGCAGCAGGTCGGTGCCCACATGGGGGCGCTGGCGCCAGGCGATGTCCGCCGGGGCGCCGTGCTGCAGAAAAGCTTCGGTCACATAGGCGCACAGCGGGTCACCGGTGCGGGTGGTCAGCTTGCCGTCCGAAAAGGTCCCGGCGCCCCCCTCGCCAAACTGGATGTTGGCGTTGGGGTCCAAAGCACCGCCCGCCGAGAAGGCCTCCACCGCCCGGATGCGCCGGTCGAGGGAAGGGCCCCGCTCCAGCACCAGCGGCCGGTAGCCGTTGCGGGCCAGCAGCAGGGCGGCAAACAGCCCCGCCGGGCCCAGGCCGCAGATCACCGGGCGATGGGCCAGCGGAGCGCTGCCCACCGGAAAGTGAAATTCCGGTTTTCTGGTGAAACAGACACAGGGCGAGGCCCCGGCCAAAGCCGAATCCTCACCCTCGTCCTTGAGTGTGATGGCGATGGTGTACACCAGCACGGGCTTGCCGTGCCGGGCATCCACCGAAAGTTTTGCAACGCCACTGTGCGCCACCCGGTCGGGGGCAACGCCCATGGTTTTCACCGCCCGCCGCACCGCCTCGGCTTCAGGAGTCTTCACCGAGAGGGGCAGGCGGATGTTTCGCACAAGGTACATCCTGTTTGGTTGCACACACCTTTCCTGTCTGGAGGTCGGGGCCGGTCACTGTGCGGTGATCTGGCACTCGACGGTGTAGCTGCCAACCGCAAAGATGCGGCTGGAAGACGGGATCTGAATGGTCACCGGCAGGGTCTGCTGGCCCTGGCCGGCGGTGGAGGTCAGGTTCTGGCAATCCACCTGGACCAGGACATTTTCGGCGCTGAGTTCGGCAATCTCCTCCTCGGGACCGAAGAGTTGCACATTGTTGATGACGCTGGTCAGCACCTCCACATCCAGGTTGCTGGGTTCGTTGATGGTGCGGATGTTGGAGACATTGAGGGAGGTGGAGCTCATACCGGTGGTGTCAAAGCTGAGGGTCACCGACGAGACGCCGTCCTGGGAGACAATGCCCTCGGGCAGCTCGATCTGGCGCTGGTAATCCCGGTCAAAGGCGAACTCCTTGCCCAGGTCAAAGCTGGTCACGCTGAGCTTGGTCAGGGCACTGATGGTCTTGGCCGGGCCGGCCACCGTCAGGGTGTCATAGCTCAGACTGTACTTGAGGCTGGAGGTGTCGAAGCCCACCGGGGTGTTGATGAAGTCCACTTCCAGCGGCAGCTCCCGCACCTGGTAGACGGTGAGGGTGACGTTGGAGGTCTCGTTGTCCATGGTGGTGTACTGGGGCGTGACGACCTCCCCATCCTCGTTGCGCATCTCCAGCACCGCGGGCAGGGTGGTGGTATCCGAGAGGGTTTCCTCGGAGGAGACCGGTGCCACCACGCTGGCGATCTGGTCCAGCTCGGTGGTGGGCCCGCGGAGGGTCACCTCGGCGGGAACGGCGGTGGTCTTGCGCAGGGTGTAGCCGTCGCTGATGGTGACGCCCGAGGTATCGGGAGTGACGGTCACCGTCTTTTCGCTGACGGTATCAAAGACGACGGTCACGGTGGAAGGGCCTTCCACCGTCACCTTGATGTCCATGTTGGTGTATTCGCTGTCCACAATCCGGGCATCCAGGTTGAGGATGTTCTCCCCTGCCCCGGTGACGGTGGAGTAGTTGGGGTAGACCATGATGGAGGCAGCGGTGATGCTGCCGATCACAGTGCCGTTGCCCTCCACCCGGACCGACGCCTTGGCGTTTTCCGGCTGTTCCACAATGTCCAGGCCCAGGGCGGTGTAGGTGCTGGTCTGGTAGTTGAAGGTCACCGGAACGTCCGAGATGGTCTTGCTGCTCTGGGGGTCGAGGAACATGGTGACCAGCAGCCAGGCCAGCAGGGCACAGATGGCGGAAAACACCACCACAAAGGCGGAATTGTCCAGCAGGCTGCGACGGGCCCGGGGGGTGGGCGTCACCTTGTCAGGCGCGGGTTTCTTGGGTTCCATGGGCCGAAGCACCTCCTTTGTTCCGGATGCGGTTCCAGAAAGAGACATTTTGTTCTTCGTCCGGCAGCGGCGGGATGATCTCCTCCTGCAGCAGGTTGAAGAGGTTCTGGCGGTCCAGCCGCCGGATCAGCACCCCGTTTTTGGCCAGCGAGATGATGCCGGTCTCCTCGCTGACCACAATGACAACGGCGTCGGAGTTTTCGCTCATGCCCAGGCCGGCGCGGTGGCGGGTGCCCATGTCCTTGCCCATTTCCAGGTTGTTGGACAGGGGCAGCACGCAGCCGGCGGCCACAATCCGGCCGTCCCGGATGATGACGGCGCCGTCGTGCAGCGGGGTGCCCTCATAAAAGATGGTCCCCAGCATTTCGGGAATGACGTTGGCCGACAGCGGGGTGCCGGTGCGGATGATTTCATCCAGGTTGTTGTTGCGCTCCAGCACCATCAGGGCGCCGGTGCGGGTGTCCGACAGCTGCTCGGCGGCGTCGCAGATGGCCACCGCGGCGCTCTGCCACACCCCGTGCAGCGACGGGTCCTGCCGGCGGTTGGAAAAGATCTTGGAGGCCCAGACGGTGCTCTGGCCGATGCGCTCCAGGGTGCGGCGCAGTTCCGGCTGGAACAGCACCACCGCCGCGATAAAGCCCACCTGCAGCACGCTGTTCAGCAACCAACGCACGGTGCGCAGGTCCAGCAGGTACGCCAGGGCGTAGAGGGCAAACAGCAGTACAATGCCCTTGACCAGCTGGCCTGCACGGGATTTGCGGGCAAAAAGGAACAGCTCATAAAACGCAAAGGCGATGACCAGAATATCAATCAGATCGTTCAGCTTAAACGTTCGCAGGTTGCTGATGACGCTGCCGAGCAGGTCATTCATCCCAAACATCTTGTAGGTCGCCTCCTGACGTTGTGGCATCGGGCTGTGGCCCGATCAGGTTTCAGTATAACACAAAACAAATCCGGTGGGAACTCCCCGCCTCAGTCGATCAGCGCCACGGCATGGGCGGCAATGCCCAGCCCTTCGCCGGTGAAGCCCAGGTGTTCCTCGGTGGTGGCCTTGACGCTGACGCAGTCCAGCGGAATGGACAGCGCATCGGCAATCTTCTGCCGCATGGCCGGGATGTGAGGAGCCAGCTTGGGGGCCTGGCAGAGGATGGTGGCGTCGATGTTGCAGACCGAGTAGCCCTTTTCCCGCAAGAGGCCAGCCACCTCCCCCAGCAGCAGCAGGGAATCGGCGCCCTCGTAGCGGGGGTCGGTGTCGGGGAAGTGCTTGCCGATGTCCCCCAGCGCCGCCGCCCCCAGCAGGGCGTCGGAGATGGCGTGGAGCAGTACATCGGCGTCGGAATGGCCCAGCAGCCCCTTCTCCCAGGGGATTTCCACCCCGCCCAGAATCAGTTTGCGGTTTTCCACCAGGCGGTGGACATCATAGCCATGGCCGATGCGCATTTTTCTCTGTCCCTCCAGATCCTCTTTTGTGGTGATTTTGTAGTTGGCGTAGGAGCCCTGGGTCAGCACCACCGGGATGCCCGCCAGCTCGAACAGGCTGCAGTCGTCGGTGACCAGGTGGGCTCTGTCCCCCTGCACCGCCTCCAGCGCCTGCCGGTAGAGATCCAGCCGGAAGCACTGGGGGGTCTGCACCCCGAACAGGGTGCTGCGGTCGGGGGTGGAAATCACCCGGCCGTCGGGTGCCGCAATCTTGATGGTGTCCTTGACCGGCACCGCCGGGGCCGCCGCACCGGTGCGGAAAGCCGCCTGCAGGGCGTCGGTGATCAGCTCCGGGCTCACAAAGGGGCGGGCGGCATCGTGGATGGCCACAAAGGCTCCGGTGGCAGCATCCAGCCCATGCCGGACGCTGTCGGCCCGGGTCTCGCCCCCCGGCACCACCACGGTGGGGGTAGTGCAGCGGGCAGCAATGGCACGGCAGGTGTCCAGGTTGGCCCCCGCCACCAGCACCAACTGGCTGACCATCGGATGGCTGTCAAAGGCAGCCACGCTGGTTTCCAGCACCGTCCTGCCCCCCGGCAGACGGAAGGCCAGTTTGTCAAATCCCATCCTGCGGGAAGCTCCGGCCGCCACCAGGATAGCGGTCACCGAATGTTGTTGCTGCATAGGGCACCTCATTTTTCCAGATTTCACCGCCGGAATCCGGGCGGAGCCTGTCCGATTTTTCGGACCTTTCCCCCACATCGACACAACAGGGCAGTTTACCATTATTATACAGGGATCCCAGGGAAAAATCCAGCGCAAAACAGGAACTGGAAATACTTTTTTGCCCCGGATATCAATAAATATCCCCCGGCGAAGCCGGGGGTTTTGCACAGACGGGTAAAACCCTGGATTACTAGCGCACGCGTCACGTC